>JAOUNA010000021.1 GCA_029881215.1 Myxococcales bacterium
ACCATCTCGGGCAGCACCACGAGGTCGGCCGCCTCGCTCGCCGCCTTCGCGCTCGCCTCCTCCACGAGGCGCCGATTTCCCGCGAGATCGCCGACCGTGGGGTTCACCTGGGCGAGGGCAATTCTCATGCGCCGAGGATCGGAGGCAGCGCCGGCGGCGTCAAGCGCCGTCCGCCGCGTTCGGGATCGAGGCGCGGCGCCGTTCGCGCCGCGGAGGGATGCGCCTAGGGGTAGTAGACGTAGTTCACCGTGGCGCTGCAGGCAGATGCGTCACTGCCCTCGCACTCGAAATCGACCGCGAAGCCCAGGCGACAGCCACCGCCGGGCAGCGTTCGCGCCTTGGCCAGCTGTGCGGCCATGCGCACGCGCGATCCCGCGGGCACGGGCGCCAGGAAGCGGCAATCGTCCACGCCGGTGTTGATGGCCGTCTTCCAGCCGATCAAGACCAGGAGCTCCGGCAGCAGGGTCGGCACCAGGGACAACAGCAGGAAGCCGTGGGCGATCGTGCTCTTCCAGGGCGCTTCCCGCGCCGCGCGCTCGACGTCGCAGTGGATCCACTGATGATCGCCCGTCGCGTCTGCGAAGAGGTCGATGCGATCCTGGGTGATCGAGATCCAATCCGTGACACCGAGTGGGGTCTCGGCGTAGTAGCGTGCCGCGGCGATGCAGGGAATGACGACCGGCAGCGCCATGGCGATCTCGGCTCCCGTTGCGACGGCGGCCCTGACTCCGGACCCGCCGCCTAGACCCTAGGCTCAAGCCCGTTCGATGGCCAGAACCTCGTACCAGGTTTCGAGATCTCTTCGCTGCCGGATCACGGAGTTTCGCTCGAAGCGGACCGGGAAGCGGCCGCCCCGCCGCAGCACCAGGTAGGCGTCTTCGTGCTCGCGTACCTCGGCGACGTCGCTCACCGTCTCCACGCCGCGCTCGGTCCAGGCTACGAAGCGCAGCCGGCTGCGCCGCCTGAAGGCCACGCGCAGCGTGGTTCCCACCGCGCGCGACAGGAGGCGGGCGGCGCACTCCTCGCGGCCCAGCAGCGCGAGCGGATCGCGCGGGGCCGCGATGCGAGCGGCGCGCAGCACGCGCAGCACCTTGCCCGCGCCGCACACTGCGGGGATGCTGAGCTCGGGGCCGAGATCCGCCCAGTCCTCGATCGGGACCAGGGCGTGCCGGCTGCGTTTGGGCTGGAAGCGCAGCATCACGCCCGAGCGCCCGTCGGCGCGCACCGGCATGGCGTCGGCGAAGCGGGCGATCGCCTGCGCATGTGCATTCATCGCATCGAATATAGCGGTGGGCATCGCGCGCGAAGCCCCCGCCCCGCGGCCCTCGCCGCGTATACTGTGCGCGGCTCGCGCTCGCCGGACGGCGCGCGCGGCAGCATGGGGAGGCCGGCCGCCGTGCGCTCGATTTCGCGACCCTTCGCGGCAGGCTTCGTCGTCACGGTCGCTGTCGCAGGCTATTTCTGGATCGGCTCATTGCTCGAACGCGTTCTGATCGGGCTCGACCCCAGCGCGTTCCCGGCCGGCCAGGCGATCCAGGCGATTTCGCGGCGGATCTGGCCGGATCTGGCCCGCACGACGGCGGGCGCCTTCTGGCTGCTGTTCTCGCTGCTGGTCATCTTGGGCGGCGCATTCGGCGTGGCGCGCGCCCGCACGCGCCGCCGCGCGGGGCGCGTCGATGCCGCACGGCGCAGCTTTCTCGCGGGCAGCGGCGCGGGCCTCGCCGCCGCCGCCGTGGCCCTCGGCATCGCGCTCGGCTCGGGCATCGCGCGCGCCTTCTTCGGCGTCGGTCGATCCGTGCGTGGCTGGGCGCCGGTGGCGCGCCACGTGTTCGCGGCGCAGGTCGTGGAAACCGATCCGCACTGGCGCGCTGCTTGGCGCGGGAGTCGGGTGCGCGCGCATCGACGTTTCGGTCGCACCGGATGGCAGGTCTCGGACATCGTTCTCGGCACCAGTCGAATCACGGGAGAGGCGGGCGAGAGAGTCGCGCGGCTCGCGATCGAGCGGGGTGTCAACTACATCGACACGGCTCCCGATTATTCGGCTGCGGGCAGCGAGCAGGCCATGGGTCGGGCCATCCGCGGCGTTCCGAGGGAGCGACTCTTCATCGCAACCAAGTTCTGCACGCCCCTGGGACACCTTCCGACGGGCACGCCCGTTGCGCACACCATGCGCGCGGTGGAGCAGAGTCTCACGCGGCTCGGCACGGACTATGTGGATCTCTGCCACGTCCATTCCTGCGATTCGGTGGAGAGGCTGCTCGACGAGAACCTCCACGAGGCATTCGATCGGCTCGAGGGGGAAGGCAAGGTGCGTTTTCTCGGCTTCTCGAGCCACACGCCGAATCTCCTGGGTGTCGCGAACGCGGCCATCGATTCAGGTCGCTTCGACGTGATGATGCTGGCCTACCATCACGGCATCTGGCCTCAGCTCGACGAGGTCATCGCTCGCGCGCGCGCCGAGCAGGACATGGGTGTCGTCGCGATGAAGACCCTGAAGGGCGCGAAGCACCACGGTCTCGCCGGCTTCCGGCGAGACGCGGATTCCTACGCGCAAGCCGCGCTCTCGTGGACGCTCGCGAATCCGGATGTTTCTTGCGCCGTCATTTCCTTCTACGAGCTTCAGCACGTCGACGAGTATCTGCACGCCTCCGGCCGAGCGCTCACATCGGAGGACGTCGCGCTGCTGGATCGCTACGACCGCCAGATCCGCGGCACGTACTGCCAGCCGCACTGCGGCGCCTGCCTCGACGCGTGCCCGGAGGCGATCGCCGTCAACGACGTGCTGCGCCAGCGCATGTACTTCGAGGACTACGGCTGGAAGGCGGAGGCTCGGCGTCTCTACGCACGGCTGGCACGCGACGCGCGCGCATGCGCATCCTGTGCGGCGCCCTGTGTCGGCCGCTGTCCCGTCGGCGTTCCGATCCGGGAGCGCATGGCCGGCGCCCACGCGATGTTGGCGCCTTCGTGAGGATCGCCTCGAGCGCCCGGCGCGCTACTCGCGGCGGATCGCCGCGATGAAGGCCTCGTGGAGCACCGTGCCGATGCGCTGGCGGGTCGCGCTCCCGTACAGCTTGCGGAACGCCTTGAGCGGGATGATTCCCTTGGCCATGGATCGGTGCCCGCCGCCCACGCCCAGCCCCTCGACCACGGCGCGCACCACCTCGCCGGCAGCTCGCACGTAGCCGACGTTGCGCACCGAGAAGACGAGATCCGAGCCCACGATGCCCGCGGCGATCGCCCACTCGGCGCCCTCCGCCTGCAGACCGAGGTCGGCCACCTGCGGGATCACGTCCTCGCGCACGCGTCCGAGCACGAGGACGTGAATGCCGTCGATCACCTGGGAACGCGACAGCGCGCGCCCCAGCGAGCGCAGCCCGTCGCTCGGTAGCGCGGGCCGCTCGATGCGGCGCAGCAGCGCCGGGCTCGCGATCGCGTGCAGATAGGCGAAGGCCGCCATGTCCTGCCGGCTGGTCTCGCGCCCGAGCAGCTGGGTGTCGCTCTTGATGCCGTAGGTCAGCGCGGTCGCGAGACGCGGGTGCATCTCGATCTCCGCGGCGCGCAGGTATTCGGTGAGGATGGTGGCCGTGGCTCCGTAGTTGGGCCGGATGTCGCGGATCACGGCGTCGTAACCGGTGCGCTCGGGGTGGTGATCGATCACGACGTCGACGGAGAGCACCCGCGCCGGCGGATTGTCGCCGAATACGGTGGGCTGCACGTCGACCAGCGCAATCGCGTCGAACTCATCGAGCTCTTCGGGCTTCACGGTCCGGACCTCGATCCCGAGCGCCCGCACCATCGCCACGTTCTCGGGTCGCTTGACCTCGCCGAACGAGATCAGGGGCGCGGTGGGCGCCTTGCGTCCGAGCAGCGCGCGCAGCGCGTAGCCCCCCGCGAGGCCGTCGGGATCCGGGTCCGGCTGCAGCAGGATGCCGACCTTCTCGCGCGGCGCGAGCAGCGTGCACACGTCTACGACGCGGCGCAGATTCGACAGGTGGCTGAACTCCTCGTCGACGTCGTCGCGGATCAGCGAGCGCAGGCCGGCCTCGCGCAGACACGGGTGCGGCGGCAGGTTCTTCGCGTCCACCGTGTCGGACAGCAGCAGCAGCGGCGCGTCGCCGGCCACCTCCGCGATCACCGCGACCGCGGCGCGCGCGAAGGGCGTGTCTTCGCTGACCACCGCGAACTCGTCCCCCACCTTCGGATTCAGCTTGCCGATGGCCTCCGCGCTGAGTCCGCCCTGGAGCGCGTGAAAGCCGGTCGGTCGCGAGCGCGACTCTTCCTCGCGCGGCACCCAGGTGAGCACCTCGTCCTCGCCCGCGCCGATCCGACTCCACAGGCGGGCAGAGGCCAATCCGTCGCAGACGATGATCCGGCGTGCCACCTCGCCCCCAGTGGACGGCGCAGAAGGTCCGTCCCACGCGACCGTTGCTCTGGCTGAGATCGCTTTCGAGACCCCGGGCGGGACCGAGCCCGGGCCGGGGTCCGATTCTAGCGAGATCGAAGCTCCGTCAAGAGAGGTTTAGCCCCGAGGGGATCCGGCCTCGATCGACTACCCTGTCGGCGGGGAGAAGCCGTTTGCAGCCGATCTTCGTCGGAGATGTCCAGGGATGCGCGGACGAGCTCGACGAGCTGCTGGATCGGGCCGAGGCTCGCTTCGCAGATGATTTCGAGCTGTGGATCGTCGGTGACCTGATCAACCGGGGTCCCCACAGCCTGCGCGCGCTGCGCCGCATTCGGGAGCGCGTCACGCGCGGACGCGCGCGCTATGTGCTGGGCAATCACGAGCTGGCGCTGTTGCGCAGCGCGCTCGGCCTGCGCGCGCGCGCCGATTTCGACTCGTTCGACGATGTCCTGGGCGCGCCCGACGCCGACGATTGGATCGCGTGGCTGCGCTGCAGGCCCCTGGTCGAGGCGGGTCGGCTCGGTTCCCAGGCCTTCGCGATGGTGCACGCCGCGGTGCACCCCGACTGGTCGCTGGACACGCTGCTCGAACGCGCGCGCGCAGCCGAGGCGCGTCTCGCAGCCCCCGACCTGGAGAGCGTGCGGCGTTTCCTCGCGGATGGCGACGGCGACGCCGAGGCGCTCGACACGCTCGGGCGTCTCACGGGTTGCCGCAGCGTCTCCCGAGCCGGCGCGTGGTCTTCGCAGCCGCCGTCGGGAGAGTGGATGCCGTGGCATGCCGCCTGGTCCCTGCAGCGCCACCGCTACGGCGTCGTGTACGGACACTGGGCTCTGCAGGGGCTCCACGTGGCGAGCGGCCTGCGGGGTCTGGACACCGCCTGCGTTCACCACGGTCGAGATCGCGACGGAGCGCTCACCGCGTGGCTTCCGGACACGGCGCGGGACGCGCCGTTCTCGATCCCGGATGCGCGCTTCTGGCGCGTTCCCGCCAGGCGCATGTACCACGCGCCTCGCGAGCGCACGCCGTAGCTGCAGCGCAGCGTTCGCTGCGCGAGCCTCGCGCGAATTTTCTTGCAGGTCCACACTATTTGATTGCAACGCTCCGACACGCGAGTAAACTGATTTCAGTGCGACGGCCAGCGGGTTGAGGAGACCGAGGTTTCGCTTCCGTCGTCGTATCGAGAGACCGCCTCGGCCTCGCACGGCACTTGTGACGGAGGAAGCGGACGGGATTCGCGCCATCGTGCGACGTGGGCCTGTGAAGACGCGCGAGCGGTGACCGCGGATCGCGGTGCGGGGAGTCTTCCCGGACCCGGGAGCTTCCAACAAACGTGCGGAGTGTGAGGAGGATTTCACCGGGTGTACTGCGGTGACACCGGTGTGCCGCGGTCGACTCGCCTTCCTCCGATTGCATGCGATGCTGCGCGCACGGGCGCGCAGCCGTGAGAGCGCGTGCTTCTCCGACGAAACCAAGAGATCGCCCCGTCGGAGGTCTGGGAAGACCCCGCCGCCTTGGCTCGATGATCGTGCCGCCGCGACCCCCGTCTAGCGCCTGGTCTCGACGGAGCGGGCGCGGCGCTACACTCGGGCCGGCCGAGGGCGCGACCGATCGAATCGACTCTCGCGGGCAGGGAGGTTTCCCCTTCCTGCCCGCGTCGTTTGCGGTGAGGGAATGCGCGACGTTCGCATGAAAGGCTTTGCGCGGCGCGCCGACGTCGAGGACGTCGAGCGGCTGCTCGTGGAGCACACCCGGGTGCTCGAGGCCGTGGAGCTGCCCCTCGAGGCGAGCGCGGGCGCCGTGCTCGCGGAGGAGGTGCGCGCCGAGGTGGACGTGCCGGGCTTCGCGCGCTCCGCCATGGACGGCTACGCCCTGCGCGGCGAGGACACTTTCGGCGCTTCGGCCTACGCGCCGATCGCGCTGCGCCTGTTGGGCGAAGCGTTGCCGGGACACCCCTGCGCGGAGCGCATCGGTCCGGGATGCGCCGTGCGCATCATGACGGGTGCGCCGCTGCCGGAGGGAGCCGATGCGGTGGTGATGGCGGAGGTCTGCAGCGAGGTCGACGGGCGGGTCGAGGTCGCGGAAGCCGTGGCGCCGCGCAAGAACGTGGGGGCCGTGGGCGAGGACATCCGGGCCGGCGCGGTCGTGTTGCGCGCGGGTCGGCGCCTGCGCCCGCAGGACGTCGGACTGCTCGCCTCCATCGGTGTCGCGCGGCCGCGCTGCGTGCGGCAGCCTCGCATCCGGCTGGTCGTCACGGGCGACGAGCTGCTGCCGGCGGGCAGCCGCCCTTCGGGTTCGCGCATCGTCGACAGCAACTCCCTCATGCTGCGCGCGCTCGTCGAGCGCGATGGAGGCTGCGTGCTTCCGTACGAGATCCTCCCGGATCGCCCCGAGCGGATTCGCGCTGCGCTCGCCGCTGCCGGCGCCGACGCGGTGCTCGTATCGGGCGGAAGCTCCGTCGGGAGCGAGGATCACGCGCCCCGCCTGCTCGCCGAGCTCGGCAGCCTCGACGTGCACGGCATCTCCATGCGCCCCTCGAGCCCGGCGGGCGTCGGCCGCATCGACGGACGCTGGGTGTTCCTGCTGCCGGGAAATCCGGTGAGCTGCCTGTGCGCCTACGAGTTCTTCGCGGGCCCCACGATCCGCGCCCTGGGCGGCCGCTCGCGGGCCTGGCCGCACCGGCGCGTGCGCTTGCCGCTCGCGCGCAAGATCGCATCGGCCGTCGGCCGCACCGACTACGTGCGCGTCGCGATCGAGGGCGGGCGCGTGACTCCGATCGCAACCTCGGGCGCCTCCATCCTCTCCTCCACCGTGCGGGCGGATGGCTGCGTGATCGTCGCGCGCGAGCAGGAGGGCATGCCCGAGGGCGCGGAGGTGGAGGTGCGGCTCTACGACGACGCCGCGGACGCCGAGGGCGCGGCGTGAAGCAGGATCAGTTTCTCGAGGTTCTCGACCGCGACGAGGCGGAGCGGCGCTGGCGCGAGGTCATCGACGTCGGGCCTCGGCCCGCCGAGAGCGTCGCGCTCGAGCGCGCCCTCGGCCGGGTGCTCGCCGAGGACGTGCGCGCCGAGGTCGACGTTCCGTGCTTCGACCGCTCCAACATGGACGGATTCGCGGTGCGCGCGGCAGACACGTACGGGGCCAGCGAAGAGGCGCCGCTGCGCCTGCGCGTGAATGCGGAGACGATTCCCACGGGCGTCGCGCCGCGGCTCGAAGTCGAGGCGGGCAGCGCGACGCCCATCGCCACCGGAGGCATGCTGCCGCGGGGCGCCGACGCCGTGTTGCCCGTCGAGTTCACCGATCTCGAAGACGGGGGGCGCAGCGTCGTGGTCCGCCGCGAGCGCGTGCCGGGGGCCGCGGTCTCCTTCGCCGGGACGGACATCGGCAGCGGGGAGACGGTGCATTTCAGCGGCACGCGGCTCACCTCGCGCGAGACGGGCGTGCTGGCCGCGATCGGCCGCCGGGAGGTGCGCGTCGTGGGCCGTCCGCGCGTCGCGATCCTCTCCACGGGCGACGAGATCATCCAACCCGGCTCGGCCATGCGTCCGGGCCTCGTCTACGACAGCAACGGGCGCATCCTCGCGGACGCCGTGCGCGAGCTCGGCGCCGAGCCCGAATTCCTCGGCGTATTCCCGGACGTCATGGAGCGCGTGCGCGCAGCGCTGGCGAGCGCGCTCGAGCGGGCCGATCTGGTGCTGCTCTCGGGCGGCACCTCGAAGGGCGAGGGTGATCTCAACAGCCGAGTGGTGCGCGAGCTCACGCCCGGCGTCGTCGTGCACGGCGTCGCGCTCAAGCCCGGCAAGCCGATCTGCCTGGCCGCGAGCGGGCGCAAGCCCGTCGTGATCCTGCCCGGCTTCCCCACCTCCGCCGTCTTCACCTTCCACGAATTCGTGGCACCCGCGATCCGCGAGATGGCGGGGCTCCCGCCCCGGGCCCGCGAGAGCGTGCGCGCACGGCTGGCGCTCAAGACGCTCTCGGAGCGCGGCCGCCTCGAATATCTGCTCGTCGGACTCGTGGCGCGCGGGGGCGCAGCCCGCACGGGGGAGGCCGCCGCACGCGCCCCGCTCGCCGCGTACCCGATGGGAAAGGGCAGCGGCAGCGTCACGGCCTTCAGTCGGGCCGACGGCTTCGTGCGCATTCCCCGCAACACCGAGCTGCTCGAGGCCGACACCGAGGTGGAGGTCACGCTCATCGGGCACGACCTGCCCCTGGCGGATCTGGTGATCGTCGGCAGCCACTGCGTCGGGCTCGACGTGATCGCCGGGGCGCTGTCTCGCCAGGGCCTGCAGGTGAAGGTGCTGGCGGTCGGCAGCCAGGGCGGGCTCGCGGCGGCGCGGCGGGGCGAGTGCGACGCGGCGCCGATCCACCTGCTCGATTCCGAGACCGACCGCTACAACACCCCCTTTCTCGACGATACCCTGCGACTCGTCCCCGGCTACACGCGCGTGCAGGGCGTGGTCACGCGTGCGGACGAGGACCGGGATCTGGAGGCACTGCTCTGCGATGCGTCCGCGCGCATGGTGAACCGCAACCGCGGCAGCGGCACGCGGATGCTGATCGAGGCGCTGCTTTCCGGACGCCGCCCGCCGGGCTATGCCTACGAGCCGCGTTCGCACTGCGCGGTGGCTGCCGCCGTGGCGCAGGAGCGGGCAGATTGGGGAGTGACCATCGAGACCGTGGCCCGACAGGCCGGACTGCGCTTCCGCCCGCTGCGCGCCGAGCACTACGATTTCGCCGTGCCGGTGGATCGCTGGGAGCGGCCCGCCGTGCAGGCGCTCGTGCGCGTTCTGACCCAGAAGGGTCCGGTGCGGGACGCGCTTCGCGCGCTCGGCTTCGATCCAGCGGAGCGGCACTGAGTTGGTGACGCTTCTGCGCAGGGGATCCCGGCTCGGTAAGTACCGGCTGGATCGGCGTCTCGGACGCGGCTCCTTCGCCGAGGTCTGGAAGGCGCGCGACACCGTCGAGCACCGGGAGATCGCCCTCAAGGTGACCCACCGCGACGCGGCCGCGGAGTGGGGGCGCGACGCGATCGAGCAGGAGGCGCGGATCGCGAGCCGGCTGCATCACCCGAACATCATGACCGTGCGCAACGCCGACTGGATCGACGGCCGCTTCGTCATCGCCACCGAGCTCGCTTCGCGCAATCTGGACGCCTACCGGCGCGCGCATCGCTCGGGACGCATCGCGCTGGACGTGATCCGGCAGATCGCCGCGGGTCTGGCCTACGCCCACAGCCACCGCGTCCTGCATCGCGACGTGAAGCCCGAGAACATCTTCATCTTCGACGACGGGCGCGCAGCACTCGGCGACTTCGGTGCGTCGCGCTTCTCGAAAGGAGTCACGCGCACATACACCGAGGCGGGAACCCTCGGCTACATGGCGCCCGAACAGGCCTACGGTCGCGTGCGCTTCGCATCGGACGTGTTCTCGCTCGGCCTGATCGCCTACGAGCTGCTGACGGGCGTGCTGCCCACCTGGCCCTTCTCGTGGCCGCCCGAGGGCTACGAGCGCTTCGTGGCGCGCGTGCCGGAGCCGCTGCGTCCCGTGCTGCGCAAGGCCGCCGAGTTCGAGCCGAGCCGGCGCTACGCGGACGCCGGCGAGCTGAACGAGGCGCTGGAGAAGGCCTTCGCGCGCGTCGAGGCGTCGCCCGCCCGGAGCAAGCCAGCGCGCCGCCGCCGGCGCAGCGCGCCCGAGCCGTCCCCCCTCGCGGTCCAGGCCGAGGCCTTTCGCCGCGCGCGCGGCAAGGCACTCGACCTCCGCTACCGCTGCCATCGCTGTAACGGTTCGATCGCGGAGAGCATGACCTTCTGCCCGTGGTGCGGAACGCGCGACAACTCCTTCGCGGAAGTCACCCGCTACCCGCTCGTGTGTCCCGAGTGCGAGCGCGGTGTGCGGCCCGAGTGGACCGCGTGCCCCTGGTGCTTCGCAGGCCGCTTCGAGGGCAACGGACGCAAGCCACCGCGCGATCCCGCCGCGGTGCGCACCTGCACGACGCCCGGCTGCGAGGGACAGCTGCGCCCCTTCATGCGCTACTGCCCGCTCTGCAAGCAGAAGCCGAAGCGCGTCTGGTCTCATCCGCAGCTTCCTGACCGCTGTCCGCGCTGCCGCTGGCCCACCTCGCACGCGTTTCTGCGCTTCTGTCCGTGGTGTGGCCGGCGCGAGCCTCGCGCCGGAAGCTTCATCAAGTCCCGCAGCAAGTCCCGCGGCTGAGCGCGCGATGTCCGGGCGCGATCACGCCAGGCGCCGCAGCGCCTGCGCCTTGATCAGGAGGTGCACGCGCGCGCCGGGTGCGAGCCCCAGCGCCTGCGCCGCCGCGCCGGTGATCTTGGCCACGAGCGGATCCCCGGCGCGCAGGTGGACGAGCACGCCGTCTTCGCGCTGCGTGCAGCGCTCGACGCGCGCCGGAATCACGTTGCGCGCCGACACGCGGCCGGGAGGCTCGGCTGCGATCAGGATGTCCTGCGCGCGCAGGCCGATACGCACATGCGTGTCGATCGCGAGCGAAGCCGGCAGGGCGAGCTCGAGACCCCCCGCGGTGCGCATGCGCGCGGCGTCGCCGGAGCTCTCGATCACCCGCCCCTCGAGGACGTTCTCGAGCCCGAGGGACTCGGAGAGCGGCAGCACGGCGCGGCTCCACAGCACCTCGGCCGGATCGCCCGTTGCCACCACGCGGCCGCCGTCCAGCACCACCACGACCTCACCCACGAGCAGGGCCTCGTCCGGATCGTGCGTGATGTACAGGATCGGAAGATCCAGCGCGTCCCGCACGCGCAGCAGATAGGGCAGCACGCGCGCGCGCAGCGGAACGTCGAGCGACGCGAGTGGCTCGTCCATCAGCAACGCGCGCGGTCCCGATGCGAGGGCGCGCGCGATGGCCACGCGCTGCCGCTCGCCGCCGGAGAGCGCGTCCACGCAGCGCCCGCGCAGCGCCTCGATCTCGAGCACCTCCACCGCGCGCGCCAGCATCGATTCCCCGCGCCCGGCCGCGCGCCCGAGCCCGAAGCGCAGGTTTCGCTCGACGCTGAGATGGGGGAACAGCGTCGGATCCTGCGGCACCCAACCCAGCGCGCGGGACTCGATCGGCGTGCGCAGGCCGCGCGCGGGATCGTCGAGCCACACGCCGCCGAGCCGCACCGTGGGTCGATGCGCTGCGTGCAGTCCGAGCACCACCTCGAAGAGCGTCGATTTTCCCGAGCCGCTCGGCCCGAAGACGACGACGACCCGCGCGTCCCAGCCGACGTCGACGTCGAGCGCGAAGTCCCCGCGCGCGACGCGCGCTGCGATGCGCGTTGCGCACTCGCTCATCGCGGTGCCCCGCGGTGCAGCCAGGTCTCGGCCACGATCATCGCCGCGAGCGCGAGCGCGAACGAGGCCGCGCAGAGCGCGAGCGCGCCGGCGTCGTCTCCGAGCTGGATGCGCGAGTAGATGCCCAGGGCCAGCGTCTCCGTGCGACCGGGCAGGATGCCGGCCACGACCGTGGTGGCGCCGAACTCGCCCAGCGCGCGGGAGAATGCCAGCAGCGTGCCGTACCAGACGCCGCGCCGCGCGAGCGGCAGCGTGACGCGCACGAAGCTGCGCACGGGCCCGAGTCCGAGGCTGCGCGCCATGCGCTCGAAGCGCGGATCGACCGCGGCGAAGGCCTGCTCGCAGGCGCGCACCAGCAGCGGGAAGCCCACCACGGCGGCGGCGAGCACGGCGGCGCCCCAGCTGAAGACGAGGTCCACGCCGAGCGCCTGCCAGAAAGCGCCGAGCGGGCCCCGACGGCCGAGCAGCAGCAGCAGGCCGAGACCCACCGCCACGGGGGGCAGCACCATGGGCAGGGCAATCCATGCCTGGAGCAGCGCCTTGCCCCGGAAGTCGCGGCGCGCGAGCAGGTAGCCGAGCGCGAGCGCCGGGGGGAGACACAGGGCCGTCGCCACGGCGCCGATGCGCAGCGTGAGCGCGCTGATGGCGGCGAGCTCCGCAGCGCTCACGGCGCTTCCGCCGCAGCGTCCGGCGCGGGCAGCCCGAAGCCTGCATCGCGCAGCAGCGCGCGGCATTCACTCGCGCGCAGCGCGGCGAGGAAGGCGGAGGCCAGCTGTGGCTGCCGCGTCTCCAGCAGCACCGCGGCGATGTACGCGATGCGCGGCTGCTCGGCGTCCGGAATCTCGAACGCGAGACGGCCCTCGCGCAGCAGCCGCGCATCCGTGGCGTAGACGATCGCGGCGTCGGCCTGGCCCTGCTCCACGGCAACCAGGGTGGCGCGTGCGTGCTCCGTGCGCACGGCCCGCGCTTCGACGGCTCCGAGCAGTGCGTGCGCGGCGAGCCACTCGCGCGCATAGCGCCCGATGGGAACCGCGGCCTCCGGGAGCGCGATGCGGCGCACGCGGTCGGAGGCGAGGTCGCCCGGCCCGCGCAGTCCCGGCGCTGCCTCGCGCGATGCGATCACGACGAGGCGGTTGCGCGCGATCTCGCCGCGTGCGCCGACCCGGCCTTCGCGGGCGAGCTCCTCCACGATACGCGCGTCGGCCGAGACGAGCACGTCGATGGGTGCACCGGCCCGCGCCTGCAGAGCGAGCACGCTCGACGCGCCGAAGGCGAGCTGCACGCGCAGCCCCGGGTGCGCCGCCTCGAAGCGCCGCGCGGTCGCGCTGAGGGGCTCGCGCAGACTCGAGGCAGCCGCCACGAGCAGCTCGCTGGCTCCGGCGTCCCCCGCTGCGCACGCGCTCGCGGAAGCCAGCACGGCGCCGCTCGCCAGCGCGAGGCTCAGGCGCGCGACGAGGCCGGGCGCCGCGCGCACGTCGGAAGCGTGGGGATGACGCTGTCGCACGCGCGCCGCCTCTCGTGGCTCGGCGGACCGCCGTGGATGGAGGCCGCCCCGGCGTGTCAGGATACCGCTGCAGCGCGCGTGGAGGACGGCCATCGAAAAGCGACGCCCGCAGGATCACGGCTCGGGATCGCGCTCCGCGCCGCCCCGGGCGCAGGCTCCCGAGACACTCACGCTGCGCATCGAGCGCCTCGCAGCGGGTGGCGAGGGCGTAGCGCGCGACCGCGATGGGCGCGTGGTCTTCGTCCCGCTGACGGCGCCCGGCGATCGCGTGCGCGCGCGGATCGTGCGCAGCCGTGCGCGCTTCGCCCACGCGCGCCTCGAGCAGCTGCTGACAGCGGGCGCGGATCGCGTCGAGCCGATCTGTCCGGCTTTCGGGCACTGCGGCGGCTGCGCCTGGCAGCACGTTGCCTATCCCGCGCAGCTTCGCGCCAAGGCGCAGATCGTGGCGGATGCGCTCGGGCGACTCGCGGGGGTCACCTGCTCCGCACCGGTATCGATCACGCCCTCGCCCGCACCCTTTGGCTACCGGAGCCGCGCGCGCGTGCACTGTGCGGAGGGACGCGTGGGCTACCGCAGCCGGCGCTCTCACGAGCTCTGCGCGGTGTCGAGCTGTCCCGTGCTCAGCGCGCCGCTGGACCGAGCACTGGGCGAGCTGGCCGCGCATCCTCCCGAGCGCGACGGCGAGTGGGAGCTCGCGGCGGGGGGCGGGGCCGCTCGCGCCGTGGCGCTTGCGGCGGACCAGGCGCCGTGCGTCACACTGCAGCTCGGCGATGACGCGCTGCGCATTTCGCCGGGCGTGTTCTTCCAGGCCAACGCGCTGCTGCACGAGGCACTGGCGGGCGCGGTGCTGCGCGCCGCGGGTGCGGGCCGGCGGGCGCTCGAGCTCTTTGCAGGGGCGGGCTTTCTGACGCTCGGCCTGGCCCGCCGCTTCACCCGCGTCACGGCCGTCGAGTCCGACGCGGCAGCGGTTGCCGACCTCGCGCACAACCTGCGCTGCGCGGGCATCGACAATGTCGAGATCTTCGCGCAACGCGTCGAGGCGGCGCTCGAAGCAGACGAGGTGCGCGCGCGTGCCGACGTCGTGGTGCTCGATCCACCGCGCTCCGGGCTGCCTCGAGGCGTCGCGGCTGCGCTCGCGCGCGCCGGGCACCCTCGGATCGTCTACCTCTCGTGCGACGCCGCGACACTCGCGCGCGACGTGAAGGCGCTCGCAGCCGGCGGCTACGCCCTGGCGCAGGTGGAGGCGTTCGACCTGTTTCCGCAGACCCCGCATGTGGAGACGCTCGCGGTGCTGTCGCATTCGGTTGGCCGCTGAGCGTGGAGACCAGGTACACTCGTCGGCGCCCCCCCGGAAACCAGGGAGAACGCACCGGCCGCATGCCGAAACCGGAGGGCGCTCTCCAGAGCGCGCTTCTGGAGTCCACGTTGTTGCAGCCCCGATCCGCCTCCAGTGAGAGCACGAGCCCCTTCACGCTCTACGTCGAGGGGCCGCGCGACCGCAGCATCCTGCGCGGCTGGGCGCATCGCCTGATGCCCTCGCATGTCCGGTCGCTGCTGCGCGCATCCGTCATCCTGGGTGGGCGCCGGCCGGCTCGCGCTCTCGATCACTTCCGGGAAGTGGCAGCGGGCGGTCGCGCCGTCTGCGTGCTGGATCGCGACGACGGCGCGCCGATCCTGCCCTGTCCGTCCGAGGGTGGCATCGAATTCTTCACCTGGAGCCGGCGTCACATCGAGAGCTATCTGCTGGTGCCGGCCGCGATCCGCCGCGCACTGGGTCTGGCCGAAGACGATCGGCGCATCGAGCGCCTGTTCGAGCGGGAGCTGCCCGCAGCCCACGACGAGGGCGCGTGGACCCGGCTCGACGCGAAGCGCGTGCTCGGCCCGAAGGGTGCGCTGCCGCGCGCGCTCGGTCGGCCGCTTCCGCTCGCGCGGATCGCGCGCGCCACGCGCGAGAGCGAGCTGCACGGAGACGTCCACGCGCTCTTCAGCAGCCTGCGCCTGCAGCTCGGGGCGTCGCACCCGGCGCCCATCGTCTCGAGCCGCTGAGCCTTCCGGGGCCGTTGCCGGTGGAGAAGCTGCTCGCTCTCGACTTCGACGGGGTCATCTCCGACAGCGCGCCGGAGGCGTTCGTGGTGGCGCTGCGCAGCTACCTCGCGCTGCGACCGGACTCGAAGCTGGGCGCGCTCGCGGCGCCGCTCGCCGGGGATCGGGCGCCCGGCATCGACGCTGTGCGGGCCAGCGACCGTTACGCCGACTTCCTCGAGCTGATGCCGCTCGGCAATCGCGCGGAGGATTATGCGGTCATCCTCTCTGCGCTCGAGACGGACGAGCCCGTGCGCGACCAGGCGGCCTACGATCGGCTGCGCGCACGACACGATTCCGGCTGGCTGAGCGACTTCCATACCCACTTCTATCGCGTGCGCGAGGCGCTCTCCGCCTGCGATCCGGCAGGCTGGCACGCGCTCATGGGCCCCTATCCGCGCTTCGTCGAGGTGCTCCGGCGGCGTGCCAGCGATGTCGTGCTGGCCATCGCCACCGCCAAGGATCGGAGCTCGGTGCGCGCTCTGCTGCGGGCCTATGGGATCGACGCGCTCTTCGATCCCGACCTCGTGCTCGACAAGGAAGCCGGAGTCAGCAAGGTGGCCCATCTCGAGCAGCTGAGGCGCCGCTGCGGTCTCGCGTGCGCGCAGATCACCTTCGTGGACGACAAGGTCAATCATCTCGATGACGTCGCGAGCCTGGGTGTGCGCTGCGGGCTGGCTTGCTGGGGCTACAACGGGGAGCGCGAGGCGCGTCGGGCGCGCGCGCGCGGCTACCTCGTGTGCGATCTCGACAATGTCGAGGCCCAGCTCTTCGGCTGACGCCACCCTGTGGTTTGGATGGAGTTCGCGGCGGGGCTTGGCTCGGTGCCGGACCCGACCTAAGCTTGACGGGGCGGAGGAACGCCGGATGACATCCGACCTCGGCTTTCGCATGCACGCAGAGCGGACGCCCAATCCCAACAGCATCAAGTGGGTTCTCGGCAATCAGGTCGCCCCGCACGGCGTCACGGCGCACTTCGATGCCCCGCCGGCCCAGGACGAGTCGCCCCTCGCCGCGCGGCTGTTCGGAATCGATGGTGTCGTCGGCGTGTTCTTCGCCGCGAACTTCGTCACGGTCACGAAGCGCGAAGACGTCGATTGGACCGATCTGGCGCAGCCCATCGTCGATGCGATCAAGGCGTGTCTCGGCGCAGGAGATGGCGCGCTGGGGCCGGCCTTCGTGTTCGAGCGGCAGCATGTGGAAGCCGATGTGGTCGCCCGCATCCGCCAGGTGCTCGAGAACGAGATCCGGCCGGTGGTGGCGATGGACGGCGGCGACATCGTGTTCGCCGGCTTCCGGGACGGCATCGTCGAGCTCTACCTGCACGGCTCGTGCAGCGGCTGCCCGAGCTCCACCGCGACGCTCAAGTTCGGCATCGAGACGCGGCTTCGGGAGGTAATCCCCGAAGTGGAAGGCGTCGTCGCACTCTAGCAGCGGATCCGCGTCGCTCCCCCCGGCGACGCGAAGCAGACGAAGGATGCAGAGTCCATGGATGGGGGAGCAGGGCGGCAGCCGCCCGAGCGTTCGTTGCGGACGCTGACCGATCAGGAGAGCCGCTGGCAGCGCGCCCAACGCTCGCGCCGGCGGCGCATGACCCAGCGCGGACGCCTCACCATCGTCACGCTGATCGCGGCTGCGCTGCTCTCGCTGGCGTGGCTGGTGGGCTCGACCGGCGCCGCGACCGGCGCGCGCACAGAGGCTGTGCCCGCCGATGCATCGGCGGCGCCGTCCGGCGCGCAGGAGACGCCGAGCCCGGCGGTTTCGAGCGCACCGCTGCCATCGCGCGTTCCCGGCGGACTGCTCGAGCGCCTGCCCGTGACGCAGGCCGCGCTCGACCTGCCGATCCGCGCACGCGCGCTCGCGGCCGAGGATGAGAGCGGGCGCCTCTACGAGGAGGTGGACGTCGGTGCGTTTTCGCCCGAGCTGGCCGGTCCGGTCCGGGTCGAGTACACGCTCGAGTCGGAGCTCACGCGCCACGTATTTCAGGTGCTGCGCAAGGGGCGCGTCGCGCTCGGCAATGTGGTCCTGCTCGAGCCGGACGGCGGGCGCGTGCTGGCCTACGCCAGCACGGACCTCGAGCGCTTTCCGCCGACGCGCAGCTACCCGGCGGCGTCGCTCGTCAAGATCGTCACCGCCGCCGCAGCGCTCGATCGCGATCCGCAGACCGCGCGGCTGCCGTGTCGCTATCGCGGCAGCCCCTACCGGCTGACTCCTTCCCGCATCGACCCGCCCGTGCGCGGCAACACGGTGACGCTGCGCCGCGCTCTCGCCACATCGAACAATCAGTGCTTCGCACAGCTGGCTGTCCACGCGGTGGGGCTGGGCCCGCTGATGGAGGCGATCGATCGTTTCGGCTGGCTCAATCGCCCCGCGCCGGCCCACGAGGCGGGCAGCGCAGAGCCCGCGGCAGAGCGATTCGATGTGGGCCGCCTGGGCTGCGGACTGGCGGGCTGCCGCATCACGCCCCTGCACGCGGCGCAGCTGGCTGCCGTGCTCGTGCACGGCGAGCTGGTGACACCACGCTGGATCGAGCGGGTGATCGATGCGCGGGGCCGCGAGCTGCCCCTGCCGGCCGCGCCGGCCCGTCGCCAGGTGCTCTCGGCGCTGCTCGCGCACGAACTCCGCGCCATGCTGGTGGACACGACCCAGTCGGGCACCGCGCGCAGCGCGTTTCGCACGCGCGGCGGAGCGCCGTTGCTGGGCCCGGTGCGCGTGGCCGGCAAGACCGGGAGCCTGTCCGGCGAGGATCCCGATGGACGCTACGAGTGGTTCATCGGTGTTGCGCCCGCGGAGAATCCCCGCGTGGCCGTGGCCGTGCTCCTGGTGCAGGGCGACCTCTGGTGGCGCAACGCGTCCCAGGTGGCAGCCGAGGTGCTGCGCGGAGTCTTCTGTGAGGGCAAGCGGTGCAGCGCCGATCGGGCCGCCCGCTTCGTCCGCGTGCCGGAGACCACCGCGGCGCTCGACCGCCTGCAGCGCCTCGCCGGGAGCTGAGCATGCGCTCGCGCGCGCCGCGCCTGCGAATCTGTGCGCCGCGACAAGATCACTCGGCAGCGCCGTGCAGCCTTCTGCTCCGGCGCCGGCGAACGGCACTCGCAACCCCAGCGCGATAGCATCCCAGCGGGCCGCGACCCGATCGTCTTGCCGGCCCGCCGGGTCGCGTGCCGTGGGGGAGATCGTGGTCGTTGCGACGATGCGGATGCGGGCGAGGAAGGGCGAGGAGGCGGCGCTCGCGCGCGAGCTGTGCGAGCTGGCGCAGCGCGTGCGCGAGCTGGAGCCCGACTGCCTGCTCTACCGAGCTGCGCGCTCCCAGCACGACGAGCGGCTCTTCATCGTGCTCGAGCACTACCGCGACGCGGACGCCCTCGCGGCCCACGCCAACTCGGAGCACTACCGCGATGCCGTGACCGCGCTTCTCGAGCGCCTCGAGGAGCGTCCCGAGATCTCTCTCTTCGACGCGATCGACGCGTGCACCTAGCCCGCTCGAGCTCAGCGCTCCTTGGCGGCCGCCTTCTTGCGCTTCAGGCGTCGCATGTGACGCAGGTGGTTGCGGTGCCGTTTGATCTTCTGCTTGTTCTTGCTTCGAGCCACGTGGGATCTCCATTCGGGGCCGTGAGCCTACCGGAGCGGCACGGCGCTGCAAGCGCCGCGGTGCATTCGCCGCCGCTCGGGTCGTCCCGGGGGTGACCGATCGGCGCGCTGCGCGCTCGGGGCGCGGGGACGGGCGCCGCTAGTGCTCGAGGATCTCCGACATCACCGTGCCCATCGCCTCGACCTCGCTGTCGTGCAAGGACTCCACGGCGGGCAGGTCGCCGACCAGCGCCTCGAGTCGGTGCCCGACCTCGGGCTCCACCGGATCGAAGACGAGCGCCATGCCGTGCTCGCCGTCGTCGCGCGTGACCGTGCCCCACACGAGGAACGGGGGCTCGCCCGGATCGCCGTAGATGGCCAGGTGCAGCCGGTCGCCCAGCTCGAGCCCCGGCATGCGGGCGATGCGCATGCCGCCGAGCGAGAGATCGCGGCCGACCAGGACGCGCAGGGCGCGGTTGCCGAAGGCCGGAACGGTCTGGTCGTAGGCTCCGCGTCGGTTGCGGCGGCGCTCGCGGCCCGTCTTTTGCGCGGACTTGCCTGGGCTCGGCTCGCCCTCCCGCTCCATGGAGACGTCGACTTCGATGTCGACGCGCCCGCGTGCATGCTGGGCGCGCGCCGCTTGATCCGGCAATTGCTGGCCCAGCTCTTCGTCGATGGCGCCGGACGTCTTTCGCGGAGGCGTCACGCGTCCGCGTCGCAGCACGGCGGGTCCCTGCGCGCGGTCTTCGATGATCATCTCGAGCGCCTGGCGCGCTTCGTCCGTGATGCGATCGAAGAGCACGCCAGCGCTGTAGAGCCCCTCGTCGCCCGCTTTCGGGTCGAAGTCGACGCGGACGATGTGGCCCGAAACGCTGAAGGGGTCGCCCGTTTCGAGCGCCTCGGGAATCTGGAGCTTGATCCGCTTGCCCACGTCGAAGCGCGTGTGCGACAGGAGCCGGCAACCTCGAATCGAGAGATCCGCGAGCGTCGAGCGGCGGCTCAGCAGGCCCGAGCGGAACGACACTTCGAAGCCCACCGCGACGCGCGGATCGCGGCGCTTCTCCTCGCCGCGGTACAGGCAGTGGAGCAGCAGAAGCCGCAGCGCCTCGGGATGCACGGGGCGCCGCACCAGGTAGTCGAAGCCGATCTTGCGCAGATGCTCGCGGAGCGTGTTGGAGTCTTCGTCGACGACGACCACGCGCATCGGCGGCTCGCCACCGCCCCCGCTGATGGCGTTCTTTACCGACTCGATGCGGCGCGGGGTGGCGACCAGGAGATCTTTCGGGGCCGGTGTGCCCCGCGCGATGGCGCCGCCACGCACCCGGCCAAAGGGGATCTGCATCCCCTCGAGCATCTTCTGGATGTCGTCGAGCTCGCCATCGTCGAGCACCAGCACCGACGGAGATTCGGCCATCGACTCCCTCGATCGCACGTAGACTTGCCGCCTCTCTACGGTCGTCCGATCCTCCCCTTTCCTGTAGTCCGGATGCGCGAGTGCGAGCCGCTGCAGCGATGCAGCGCCGCGGAGCCCGCGGAGCTTCCAATCCAGCGCGAAGATTCCAGTGGCGCGGTTGCCCGCGTTCCGCTCGGCCCGCCGCGCGCGGCACGGCCTGCGGGTGTCTCTGCGCGCGCTACGCCGGCAGCGCTCCGGCCGTGCGCCGGATGGCCGCGACGTCGCGCCGCACGCGCCAGATGCAGGCGCCGCACAGCGCCAGGGCGAGCGGCACCGACAGCGTCGAAACGGCCTCGCCGCGCCCCTGGGCGGCCATCAGCGCCACGGATGCCAGGTTGTTGCACACGTGACAGAGGATCGCGGCGCGCGTGCTGTCCGCCCACTGGGCCGCGGCGCCCAGATACAGGCCGAGCACGGTGGCAAAGAACGCGTGTACCGGCTCGACGTGCAGGGCACCGAAGACGAGCGCGGAGATCGCGATCGCGGCGGCTGGGCTCCAGCGCTCGCGCAGCCCGCGCTGCAGGAAGCCACGGCAGAAAAGCTCCTCGGCGATGCCCGGGCCGACGGCGAGCCCGAGCAGCGCGAGCGCCAGGTTCCCCCCGCTCGCGCCCTGCAGTCGATCGCCGAAGTCGACGAGGCCGCTCTGCTCGCGCAGGCCCGACAGCGAGAGGATGCCGTCGAGCGCGTGGCTCAGCGCCAGCATGCCCAAGATCAGCAGGGCGAGCGTCGTGGCGCGCAGGTGCCCGGCGCGCAGGCCGAGGCGATCGAGCAGGGGAGAGGGCGAGAGCAGCGCCCCGGCGCAGGCAGCCAGGGCGAGCACCAGCGCGATTCCGAGCGCTCCCCAGACGAGCGCTGCGACGGAATCTGCGGGGAAGCGCTGGGCGAGCCGCCCGAACGCCGCTCCACCCACGACGGCGAGCGCTCCCGCGCCGAGCGCGCAGACGAGACGCGAGGTGCGCGGCATGGTCCGACGGTATCGCCATCCGGCGCGGGACTCACCTGCTACCCTGGGCGCCGTGAGTGACGCCTCCATCGCGCCGGCGCTGCTCGTGGCGATGCCGCAGCTCCTCGACCCCAATTTCCAGCGTGCAGTCGTGCTGCTCGTGCATCACGATCCGGGGGGCACCTTCGGCATCGTGTTGAATCGCAGCACCGAGATCACCACGCAGAATCTCTGCGAGAGCATCGACATCGACTGGCACGGGGATCCCGATTCCGAGATCTACTGGGGGGGGCCCGTCCAGCCCCAGACCGGCTGGGTGCTCTTCGAGGAGGGGGCCGCGCCCGAGGCATCCGAGGACGTCCGGCAGGTGGCCGAGGGGATCCGCTTCGCGGGCTCCCTGGACGTGCTGCGGCGCATGGCGAACCACCCGCCCGGACATCTGCGCGTGCTGCTGGGCTACGCCGGGTGGGGCCCGGGCCAGCTCGAAGCCGAGCTGGCGCAGGGCGCCTGGCTGCTGGCGCCCGTCGAGTCGCGCGTGGTGTTCGAGGTGGAGCCGGAAGCGATGTGGACCCACGTGGTGCGCAGCCTCGGCATCGAGCCGGCGACCCTGGTGGCGAGCCGGGGCATTCACTAGCAGCGCCCCGGTGCCGATTTCGAGCCGGCACTCAACGAGCGCTGCCGGATCGCCGATGCCACCGACATGTCGGAATCGGGGGAGATCCGGCCCATCCGTGGCGTGGACACGGAGCCGCCGGGGCGCATTGGGGAGCGGCTCGCTCTCATCGCCGAGAAATTCGACGATTACGGCGCCATGGGGCTGCTGCTGATCGAAGCGGACGGCCTCGAGGCCGTGGAGCGGTCCTATGGCGCGACCGCGCACCGGCGCGCGGTCGCCACGCTCGTTGCCCTGGTCCAGGAG
Organism: Myxococcales bacterium; assembly: GCA_029881215.1. Taxonomy (GTDB): domain Bacteria; phylum Myxococcota_A; class UBA9160; order UBA9160; family SMWR01; genus JAOUNA01. The sequence continues at coordinate 22,173 of JAOUNA010000021.1, forward strand.
CTGGCGGGCGACCGGCTCTCGATCGACGATCTCATCGTCCGCGGCGAGACCGGCCGCAACGAGATCGCGATCCTGCTGTTTCGCGACCCGGGAGAGGTGGATTTCTACAAGCGGGAGCTGCCACTGCTGCGCCGCATGCTCTGGTCGGGCCTGCGCAAGCGGGGCCAGCGCGTCGGCTATCCATACACGCGCACCCTGGCTCCGATGCAGGTGGGAACGGGCGCAGCGCTGCGCAATCCGACCATCGGTGCGGAGTCCCAGCTGCGCAGCGCGCTCGAGGAGGCGCGCGAGCACGCCGCCCTCGAGTCGCGGCTGGAATCGCGCCAGCGCCGCAAGCGGCTCTTCGAGCTCGTCATCGATGGCCACGTGCGCTCGGTCTACGAGCCGATCGTCGAGGTGGCGACCCGCACCGTGTTCGGATACGAGGCGCTCGCCCGCGGGCCCGAGGGCACGGAGCTCCACACGCCCTACAAGTTGTTCGCCATGGCGACCGAGCAGGATCTTCTCTTCCAGCTCGACTGTCTGTGCCGCAGGAGCGCGATCGACGGAGCGCGCGACTATCCCCGCGGCGCAAAGCTCTTTCTGAACGTGCGGCCCACCACCATCCACGACCCCAGCTTCCAGGCCGACGCCCTCGAGCAGACACTCGAGCGCTGCCAGCTCAGGCCGAACGATGTGGTGTTCGAGATCTCCGAGCAGGAATCGATCGAGAACTTCGCCATCTTCCGCGAGGTGCGCGACTACTACGGCAAGCTCGGCTTCCAGATCGCCCTCGACGACACGGGTGCCGGTTACGCGAGCCTCGAGGCCGTGATGGAGCTTGCGCCCGACTTCGTCAAGGTGGACCGTGCATTCGTGGCCGGCATCAACGAAGACCTCGCCCGGCAGGAGGTGTTGCGCGCGCTCAAGTCCGTCGCGCAGCAGATCGGCGCCCAGATCATCGGCGAGGGCCTCGACACGCTCGAGGAGCTCGAGACCCTGCAGCGACTCGGGATTCCCTACGGCCAGGGCTGGCTGTTCGGCAAGCCGCACCCGCTGCGCAGCGACACGTAGTCGACGGGCCCAGCCGGCTCCGCGGCGCATTCCGTCCACTCCGGATCCGCCGCGCTTCGCGTATACTCCGCCGCGTCAAGCGCGGAGGATGCATGCGGCGCATCGTGGGAGCGGTGTTCGCGGTGCTCGCCCTGGTCGCGAGCATTGCCGCGATCTACGGCTACTTGAAGGTCGTCACGCTGGACGTGGAGCGCGTCACCGACGACGTGCACGTGATCTACGGCCTGGGTGGAAATGTCGGCGTGCTGCGCACGAAGCTCGGCGCCGTCATCGTCGACACGATGAGCTTCCGTCTGCAGGGAAGACAGATCCGCGAACGCGCGGAGCGGCTTGCCGGGCCGACGCAGGCGATCGTGAACACGCACTACCATCTGGACCACACGCACGGGAATCCCGCGTTCGCGTCGGGCATGCGGGTGCTGTCCACGCAGCGCACGCGCGCCTACCTGGGTGCGCTCGACGCCTCCTACTGGATGGGCGACGCCTCCGGCACATTGCCCAACGAGACCTTCGAGCAAGACTACGAGCTGCGCCTCGAAGACAAGACGGTGCGGCTCCTGCATCCCGGGCGCGGGCACACGGACGGCGACCTCGTGGCCTATTTCGTCGAAGATCGCGTCGTGCACATGGGCGATCTCTTCTTCAACCGCCGTTATCCCAACATCGATCTCGAAGCGGGCGGCTCCGTGCGGGAGTGGGTCGCCAGCATCGACCGCGTGCTCGAGCTCGACTTCGATACCGTGATTCCCGGGCACGGACCCGTCACCGATCGCGAAGGCCTGCGCGCGTTCAGGCACTTCATGCAGCAGCTCGCCGCGATCGGAGAGGAGGTGGCGCGCACCGGGCGCACGCTCGAGGAGACGCTCGCCCGCGCCCGCCTCGATGCCGACGCGGGCTATCAGGTGATCGCGATTCCCTTCGTGATGCGCCTCGATCGCGAGTTCGTGATCCGCCGCACCTGGGAGGAGGCGACGGGCCGCTTCGAGCGTGTGGTGCTGCGGTGAGCGGAAGCGGGTCCGGAGCGGCGCCGGGTCTGTTCTCGATCGAGGGCAAGGTGGCGCTGGTGACCGGGGGCTCGCGCGGGATCGGCGCGATGATCGCGCGCGGCTACGCGGAGGCGGGCGCGCGCGTGTACGTGACGTCGCGCAGTGCCCAGGCGTGCGCGGAGATCGCGGCGGAGCTTTCGAAGGCCGGCGCCTGCCACGCGCTCCCGGCGGACCTCTCGTCCGAGGCCGAGGTGATCCGGCTCGCGCGCGAGATCGCCGAGCGGGAGCCCGCGCTGCACATCCTGGTGAACAACGCCGGGGCGACCTGGGGTGCGCCGCTGGCCGAGTATCCGGATGCGGCCTGGGACAAGGTGTTGGCGATCAACGTCAAAGCCGTGTTCCACCTGACCCGGGCGCTGGCGCCGCTTCTCGAGGCGGCTGCGTCCGCGCAGGATCCGGCGCGGGTGATCAACGTGGGCTCGATCGATGGCCTGCGCGTTCCCGAGCTCGAGACCTACGCGTATTCGGCGAGCAAGGCGGCGGTGCACCACCTGACGCGCGTCCTGGCGCGCAAGCTCGCGCCCGCGCACATCACGGTGAATGCGATCGCCCCCGGGCCGTTCGAGAGCAAGATGATGGCGTGGACACTCGAGCACTTCCGCGACGCGATCGAGGCCAGCTGTCCACTCGGGCGCATCGGAGTGCCCGACGACATGGCGGGCGCTGCGATCTATCTGGCGTCGCGGGCCGGGTCCTACCTGACGGGCGCTGTGATCCCGGTGGACGGAGGCATCGCCACCACCCGCTGAGCAGGCACGGCCAGCGCGCCGCGGCACGCCGGCGTTTCGAAGGGAGAATCCGGGCGCGGATCGCCGGGCTATACTGCCGCTCCACCGCAGCCGCGGGAAGCGCAGAGGAGAAGCGGTCATGAAAGTGAAGGCAGCGATTGCACTCGAGGCGGCCAAGCCGCTCGAGATCGACGAGCTGGATCTCGAGGGTCCGAAGGCGGGTGAGGTGCTCGTGCGCCTGGTGGCGACCGGCGTGTGCCACACCGACGCCTACACGCTCTCCGGCAAGGATCCGGAGGGGATCTTCCCCTCGGTGCTCGGCCACGAGGGAGCGGGCGTGGTCGAGGAGGTGGGCGCTGGCGTCGGCTCGGTTTCGCCCGGTGACCACGTCATTCCCCTCTACACGCCGGAGTGCCGGCAGTGCAAGTACTGCCTGTCTGGCAAGACGAATCTCTGCATCACGCTGCGCGAGAAACAGGGCAAGGGTCTGATGCCCGACGGAACGAGCCGCCTCTCGTACAGAGGGCGCCTGGTGCATCACTACATGGGCACGTCGACCTTCGCGGAGCGCACGGTGCTTCCCGAGATCGCGCTGGCCAAGATCCGCAAGGATGCGCCGCTCGACAAGGTCTGCCTGTTTGGCTGCGCCGTGACGACCGGCATCGGCGCGGCTCTGAACACGGCGAAGGTGGAACCGGGCTCGTCGGTGGCGGTCTTCGGTATGGGAGGCGTCGGGCTCTCCGTCGTTCAGGGAGCCGCGATCGCGGGCGCCGATCGCATCATCGCCATCGATACGAATCCCAGGAAGTTCGAGCTCGCGCAGCAGTTCGGTGCGACCGACACGCTCGATCCGAGTGAAGTGGAGGACGTGGTGCAGGCGATCCTCGACCTCAGCGATGGCGGTGTGGACTATTCCTTCGAGTGCATCGGCAACGTCGAGGTGATGGGACAGGCACTGCGCTGCACCGCGCGGGGCTGGGGGCAGTCGATCATCATCGGTGTGGCCGGCGCCGGTCAGGAGATCCACGCGCGCCCGTTCTTGCTGGTGACCGGTCGCTCCTGGCGCGGCACCGCCTTCGGCGGCGTGAAGGGGCGCACGGAGCTGCCGCGCTACGTGGACCGCTACATGAGCGGCCGCATCAAGCTCGACGAATACGTGACCGAGGAACGTCCACTGGAGGAGATCAATCGCGCCTTCGATCGAATGCACGAAGGCGAGGTGATCCGCACCGTCATCAAGTACGCCTAGGCGCAGCGTCGCTTCGACGCGTTTCGACGCTCTTCGTCGATCTGCGCGAGGCGCGACGCGCGTCCGAGCGACTTCCGCCGCCATCCGCTGTGGCGTGCCGAGCATTGCCGTGCTCTCCTGCGCGCGCCGCCGCACGCTTGCCGTTCCGAGCAGGAGGTGCGTCGGCGCGGCTGCGGCCGAGGGGCACGCGGCTCGCACGCACGGGGAGTGGGGGATCGGAATCGGTGGCGGACGAGGGGTCGCTCTGGCTGCGCCGCGAGCTGATCGGTGCCAGTGCAGCGATGCGCGCGCTGCGCGCCGCGATCCAGGACGTGGCGCCGCTCGACACCACGGTCCTGCTCACGGGCGAGACGGGGGTGGGCAAGGGTCGGGTGGCCCGCGCGCTGCACCGCCTCTCGCCGCGGCGCGACGCCGCTTTCGTGCACGCCGACTGCGCCTCGCTCGCTCCGACTCTCATCGAGAGCGAGCTGTTCGGACACGAGCGCGGCGCCTTCACCGGGGCAGCTGCGCGGCGCGTGGGCCGCTTCGAGCAGGCGGCCGCGGGAACCATCTTCCTCGACGAGATCGGTGAGCTGCCGTTCGAGCTCCAGTCGCGTCTCCTCCGCGTTCTCCAGGACCGCGAGTTCGAGCGGCTCGGCGGTGGCAACGCGCTGCCGATGAAGGCACGCGTGATCGCGGCCACGCACCGCGATCTCCCCGGCGACGTGCGCACCGGCCGATTCCGATCCGATCTGTACTTCCGCCTGTGCGTCTTCCACCTGGAGATCCCGGCGCTGCGCAGCCGGCGCGAGGACATCCCCGCGCTGGTGCGCTGCGGACTGGCGCGCTTGGCCGAACGCCTCGCGCGACCGATGCTCGAGCTCGATCCGCGTCACATCGAACGCCTCGCCACCTGCCCCTGGCACGGCAACGTGCGCGAGCTCTTCAACGCACTCGAGCGCCTCGCCGTGCGCTGTCGAGGCAGGGCCGTCGAAACGCCCGATCTCGAGGCAGCGCTCCAGGGCGTGTACCGAAGGGTCGAGGCTCCGGCGCTGTCGGCGAGCGGGCCGCATTCAGGTGTTGCACCTGCGGTCACACCGGAGCAGATCGCCGAGGCGCTGCGCGACGCGCGGGGCAACGCGGCGCGCGCAGCGCGGGCGCTCGGCATGGCGCGCACCACGCTGCGCCGCCGCATCGAACGCCACGC
>JAOUNA010000149.1 GCA_029881215.1 Myxococcales bacterium
TCTTGGTTTTCGCGGCCGCCGCCTCGGCGACGACCTTCTCCCTCACATGCGCCGGCGCTTCGTCGTAGTGCGAGAATTCCATGTGGAACTCGCCCTGACCGCCGGTGATGCTCGTCAGGGCACTCGCGTACTCCAGCATTTCGGACATCGGGACCTGCGCCTGGATCACCTGCATGGATCCCTGGGCCTCGCCCGAGCCCACGCGCCCGCGCCGGCTCGAGAGGTCTCCCATCACGTCTCCCACGAACTGGTCGGGCACGGAGACGTGCACGTCCATGATGGGTTCGAGCAGGGTGGGCGACGCCTTCTCCATGGCGCTCTTGAAGCCGAAGGAGCCGGCCAGCTTGAACGCCATCTCGTTGGAATCGACCGAGTGGTGCTTGCCGTCGATGCAGCGCACGCGGAGATCCACGACCGGGTAGCCCGCCAGCGGACCGGCCGTGCAGGCCTCCTGGACTCCCTTCTCCACGGCCGGCACCAGATTGCGCGGGATCGCGCCGCCCACGATCTCGTTGACGAACTCGATGCCTCCCCCGCGGGGCAGAGGTTCGATCGTGAGGTAACAGACGCCGAACATCCCTTTTCCGCCAGTCTGCTTCTTGAGCTTTCCCTCGACGTTCTCGGCCCTCTTCTTGACCGTCTCGCGGTAGGGCACCTTCGGCGTGTGGAGATCGACCTCCACGCCGAACATCCGCTTGAGCTTTTGGACCGTGGTCCGCACGTGAAGCTCGCCGCGTCCGGTGAGCAGGAACTCGCCGGTGGCTGCATCGCGCCCGAGCTGGAGCGTCGGATCCTCTTCCACGAGTCGGCCGAGCGAGGTGAAAACTTTATCCTCTTCACCCTTTGATTTCGCCTGGATGGCGTAGGAAATGACACCTTCGGGAATGGGTATTTCGGGCAGCTTGGGGCCGCCCTTCTCGGCGCTCAGCGCGTGGCCCGTGTGCACCGACTTGAGCTTGGCCACGGCCACCACGTCCCCCGGGCCCGCCTCCGGCACGTCCTCGTGCTCGGCCCCCCGCAAGATGAAGAGCTTGGACAGGCGTTCCTTGTCGCCCGTGGTGGCGTTCAGCACCGTGCTGTCTCCGCTGAGGCGGCCCGACACCACGCGAAACACCGAGAGCGTGCCCGCGTAGCGATCGATCGTCGTCTTGAACACGATCGCCGAGAACGGGCCGTCCGGATCGGAGCTCACCTCGCCATCGTCGCCCGTGCGCCACGCGGGCCGATCCGCCGCCGAGGGCAGAAGGGTCTCGATCGCCCAGAACAGCTGCGCGATGCCGATCTCGGCGAGCGCCGATCCGCACAGCACCGGCAGGATGCGTCCCGCCCGCGCGCCGCTCAGCAGCCCGCGCGCGATCTCCTCCGCGGAGAGCGCACCGCTGTCGAGATACTTCTCGAGCAGCGCGTCGTCGCACTCTGCGATGTCTTCGATGAGCTTCTCGCGCGCCGCGCTGGCGGCCTCGCGCAGCGCTTCCGGGATGTCCTGCGCGCCGCCGCTCCCGTGCGCCTTCATCTCCAGCAGATCGATCACGCCCGAGAGCTCCGCGTTGGAGCCGATCGGGAGCGTGAGCACGACGGGCTTGGCATCCATCTTCTCGAGCGATTCCACGGCGCGATCGAGATCCGCGCGCTCGCGATCCAGTCCGTTCACGAAGGCGACCAGCGGCACGCCGTGCTCGCGGCAGAAGCGGAACATGCGGATGGTTCCGACCTTGGCGCCGTCGATCGCCGAAACGGTCAGCACGGCGCCGTCGAGCGCGCACAGCGCGATCTGCCCGTCCGCCTGGAAGTTCGAGTCGCCTGGCGTGTCGACCAGCGTGTAGTGCTGGCCGCGCGCATCGAATGCGTAGATCGAGGAGGTGATGGTCGTGTGCCGCTCCTGCTCCTCGGGCAGGTGGTTCAGGACCGACGTGCCGTTGGTGACGCTGCCGAGGCTGTGTGTCGCGCCCGCCGCGTGAAGAAGCGCCTCGCCGAGGGAGGTCTTGCCGTCGGCGGAATGCCCGATGAGGGCGAAATTTCGGGTGTCGCTGACTTTCACGTCCTTCACGCTCACTTCTCCTTCTTGGCTGACCTGGGTTCTTGTCCGGTGCGTGCGACCAGCGAGTCGGCTCGACTCGCCACGGCTTCAGTGCGCGCCGCGGGGCGCCGCCCGCGCGCGCGGCCTGCGGCGCGGCCCGTCCCGCCGCTGCGCGAGGCGGCGCCGCGCTGGGCAGTGTCCGTCGGGCGATTTCTCTCGTAGATCATGCGCAGGCCTTCGAGCGTCAGGAAGGGCTCGACGCGCTCGATCGACGCGCTCTCGTGGGCGACGCGATGGGCGAGGCCGCCCGTCGCGACGACGCGCGCATCCGCGCCGAGCTCGGCGCGAATGCGCTCCACCATCGAGTCCACCACGCCCGCGGTTCCGTAGAGCAGGCCCGATTGGAGCGCGGTGGTGGTCGTCCTTCCGATCACCGACTTGGGGCGCACGATCTCGACGCGGTGCAGCATCGACGCGCGCTCGAAGAGCGCTTCCATCGAGGTGTGGATTCCGGGAAAGATCGCGCCGCCCAGGTACTCGCCCCCCCTCGAGACGCAGTCGAAGGTGGTGGCGGTGCCGAAATCCACCGCGATGACGGGGCCGCCGAACATCTCGAATGCGGCCAGGGCGTTGACGATCCGATCGGCACCGACTTCACGGGGGTTCTCGTAGCGGACCGGCATGCCGGTGCGCACGCCCGGCCCCACGACGAGGGCGGCGCGGTCGAAGAGCTTGGTCGAAACGCGCTCGAAGATCGGCAGCAGCGGGGGGACCACACTGCAGATGATGATGTCCGTCACCTCGCCGGCGGTGCGGCCGGCGTGCTCGAAGAGCCCGCTGAGCGTCAGCGCCACCTCGTCGGAGGTCTGCTCGCGATGCGTACCGATCCGCCAGTGCTGGGCGAGCGTTCCGACGTGCTCGCCACCGCGTTTCGAAGATGTGTAATCGAACAGTCCCAGCGAAACGTTGGTGTTCCCGATGTCGATCACGAGGAGGGTGGTCATGGCCTCTCCTTGTCGAGCGTCACGTCCCCGGCGATCACGCGAAGTTCCTCACCGCCCTCCACCGTCAGCAGCAGCGCACCGTCGGTGTCGATGCCCCGCACCGTTCCGGCGATCTCCGAGCCGTCGCGCTCGATCACGCGCACGTGCCGTCCGCCCATCTGGAAGCGCGCCTGGAAGCGCGGCAGGACCGCGCGAAATCCCTTCTCCGCGCACGCATCGAGGAGGGTCTCGAGGTGCTGGAAGAGGCAGCGCGCAAAGGCGATCCGATCGATCCGCGCACCGCTGTGGCTCGCGAGACTGGTCGCGAGGTGACGGAACGCGTCGGGAAACGCCTCGCGGGGGACGTTCAGATTGACGCCGATTCCCAGCACGAGAGTGGAGACGTGGGTCGCCTCCGCGGTCAGCTCCATCAGGATGCCGGACGTCTTCAAACCGCCGAGCAGGACGTCGTTCGGCCACTTGATCTCCACGTCCGCATCGCTGCCCAGCGTGTCGGCCACGGCGTCCGCGACGGCCACCGTGGCGGCCAGGATCCAGGCGGGCGCCTGCGTCGTGGTCACGTCGGGACGCAGCACCACCGAGACGTAGAGGTTCAGGTAGGGCGGTGAGAAGAAGCTGCGGCCGAGTCGGCCGCGCCCGGCGCTCTGCGCTTCGGCCACCACGCAGGTTCCGTGCGCGGCACCCTCCCGCGCCAGCTCGAGCGCGGCGCGATTGGTGGAGTCGATCTGGTCGAAATAGCGGATGTCCCGCGCCAGCCAGCGCGTCTCGAGCCCGGCCTGCAGCTGCTCCGGGTAGAGCCGATCCGGCGCGCCGAGCAGCCGATAGCCGCCTCCGCTCGACCCGGCGATCTCGTAGCCGCGCGCGCGCAGCGTCTCGACGTCCTTCCACACCTGGGCCCGCGAGACCCCGAGCTCGGAGGCGAGATGCGTGCCGGAGCAGGTCCGGCCGCCGGCGCGGCGCAGAGCGTCGAGAACGCGCGCCGGCCCCCCGCTCACGCTTCGACACCTCCCGACGAATCGATGCCGCCGTCTGGGTGTGCGCCGGCCTGCGGCGTCAGCTCCAGGGCGACGTCCGCGGCCGGCGCGGAGTGGGTCAGGGCGCCGATCGAGATGCGCTGCACGCCGCTCTTCGCGATGGCGCGCACGTTCTCGATCGAGACGCCGCCGCTGGCCTCGAGCAGCGCGCGGCCTTCGAGGCGCGCGGCGATCCTGCCGAGCAGCGCCGGCGTGCAGTTGTCGAGCAGCAGGAAGTCGGCGCCCGCTTCGAGGGCCGCCACGGCGTCCGCCTCGGATTCGACCTCCACCTGCACGCGCAGATTCGACGGTGCGCTCGCGCGCGCGGTCTTGACGGCCAGCGCCACGCCTCCCGCCAGCGCGACGTGGTTGTCCTTGATCAGGATGCCGTCGAACAGGCCCACGCGGTGATTCACCGCACCGCCTACCGCGGTCGCGTACTTGTCGAGGACGCGCCAGCCCGGCAGCGTCTTGCGCGTGTCCACGATGCAGGCGCCCGTGCCGCGCACGGCGTCCACGAAGCGCCGGGTGAAGGTCGCGACGCCGCACAGGCGCATCAGGAAGTTGAGCGCCGTGCGCTCCGCGCTGAGAATTCCGCGCGCGCGCCCGCGCACGAAGGCGAGCGGCTCTCCGGCCGCCAGCGTGTCGCCGTCGCGGGCGCGTGGCTCCAGCTCGAGCCGCGCGTCGCAGCAGCGGAACACGGTCGCGGCCACTTCGAGGCCGCACACGATCAGCGGCTCGCGGGCCTCGATCAGCGCCTCGGCGTTCCGCTCCGCCGGCACCAGCAGTGCCGTCGTCACGTCACCAGGCCCGACATCCTCGTCGAGGGCGCGCTCGACCAAGTCACGCCAGGCGCGGGCGGGGGGATGTTCCACCGGGCCTCGCACGAGCCCCAGGGTAGCAGGCTCGCGGGCGTCCTCTGCCTACCGGGACTCGCCCTTGAGCTTGCGGATCTCTTCCTGGATCAGGGCCTCGGCGAGCTTGGGCACCACGTCCCAGGCGACCGTTTCCAGCCGCTGGACGACCTCCTGCACGATCTTCTCGGTGATCTGGCCGAAGGATTCCCAGGCGATCTTCTCGAGGGTCTGGTGGAGCTCGGCCCGCAGGGCCGGCGCGATCTGCTCGACGAGCGCGTCCGTCGGGATGGCCGGGGACGCAGCGCGGCGCCCGGGCTGCTCGGCCGCTGCGCGGGGCGCGGCTGCCGCGCGCGGCTCCGGGGCGGGCTCGCGGGTCGGCACCTCGAATGCGCTGAATTCCTCTTCGTCCGCGTCGTCCAGCGGCTCCGCCGCCAACAGATCATCGGTCGCCTCCAGATCGGTCGATTCGAGCATCGCCGTGCCGATCTCGGCGCGGCGCATGGGCGGCACCGGCGGCGGCACGGTGCGCGCGGCCGCCGGCGACGCGGTGGACTCGAGATCCGACGACGACACCGCGAAGTTCGCGCCGAGGTCCGGATCGAGGATGGTGGCTTGCGCCAGGTCGTCGGAGCCGATCGGTGAGCCGGTGTGTTGCGCCTCGGAGGCGTCCGCATCGAAGGCAAAGTCGAAGCCCTCGTCCTCCGCTGCGGCCGGCGCGTCGCTCGCGGCGAGCATCGAGGTGTCGAGCGTCGTCACGCCCGGGTCCCCAGCGGGCGCCCGCTTTGCCGGGGGGGCCGACTCCGCGAACATCGCAGGATCGAGCGTCGTCGCGCCGGCGTCCGGCCGCGCGCCGCGCGAGGGGCCGGTCGGCTCCGCCGGGCGTTCGTCGGGGAGCAGGGCCACCGTGGAGTCCGGGGTCGGGCTGCTGGGCGGCGCGAGCGCGAAGTCGTCTTCGCCGAAGGCGAATGCGGCGTCGGAGCTGCCGAGGTCGAGGCTGTCGTCGAGTGAGGGCTCCGCGGTGGATCGCTTCGGCGCCGCAGCGGCGCCCGCCACGTCGCCCGTGCCCTCATCGAAGAAATCGAAGGAGTCCTCGGAGGCCGGCGCGGCGCTCGCGGGCGCAGGCTTCCGGGCCGCCACGGGTGCGACCGTCGGCGCGGCCGCGCGGGTCGAGCGCGCCAGCAGATCCTTCACCCGATCCACCAGCGTCTGGGCCTCGAAGGGCTTCGCCACGTGGCCCGCGGCGCCGACCTGGGCCGCGCGCTTCTCGTCGAAGGCCTCGAAGGTCCCGGTCAGGAGCAGCACGGGGATGTGGCGCAGCGCGGGATCCGCCTTGATCGCCTGGCAGACCTCGTAGCCGCTCTTGCCGGGCATGACCACGTCTGCGAGCACGATGTCGGGTCGCAGCGACTTCGCCTTGCGGACCGCGTCGTCTCCGTTGTCGACGGTGGTGATCGCGATGTCTTCGCTGGCGAAGCTGATGCCCACGACCTTCTGGATCGTCACGCTGTCATCGGCCAGCAGCAGGGTCTTGCCCATGGTCCCTCCGGTGGAGCGTTTCGAGACAGAGTGCGCCTCTCGCCCGATCGTGCTCGACAGGTAGTATCGACGTCGGAGCCCTCGGGATTGAATGCTTTTTCGCCCGCGCCGTCCAGTCCGCGGGGGCCCGGAGTGCGTTTCGGGGTCTCGCAGCGCCTGGTCCGCTGCGCGCGCGGCGCAGCGGCCGTGGCATCCCGGTCAAGCACGGGGGGAATCCCTCCGATGGACCGCATGGGCCCCGGCGCGTCCCGCCATCCGACTCGGAGGGCGCGGGCCGCGGGCCGCGGTTGCAGGGGGCGACGCCCGCGATGATCCTGAGTGCTGCGGCGCGTACAGATGTTGGCCTGAAGCGCAGCGCCAACGAGGACAGCTTCGCGCTCGCGCCCGACCTGGGCCTGTTCGTGGTGGCGGATGGCATGGGCGGCCACACGGCGGGCAAGCTCGCCAGTGCGCTGGCCAGCGAGGGGGCGGTTTGCGCTTTGCGCCAGGTGGCGGGCTCGAACGCGAGCCCGACCGAGAAGCTGCGCTACTGCGTCGCCGCGGCGAACCGCAAGATCTTCGAGACCGCGCAGGCGAAGCCCGAGCTGGCCGGCATGGGGACGACGTTCGTGGCACTGCTCGCCGGGCGGGGCCGGATCGCGCTGGCGCACGTGGGAGACAGCCGCGCCTATCTGATCCGCGGTGGCGTCATCCGCCGCCTCACCGACGACCACTCGCTGGTCGCCGAGCTGGTGCGGCGCCACGAGATCAGCGAGCGCGACGCCCGCGAACACCCCCACCGCCACGTGCTCACGCGGGCGCTCGGCGTGCGGCGCGCCGTCGAAGCGGATCTGGCGGAGATGACGCCCGCGCTGGACGACGTCGTGGTGCTCTGCTCCGACGGCCTCACCGGCCACCTCCACGACGACGAAATCGCGGAGATCGTCCTGCGCAACGCCGAGCTGGACGCCGCCTGCGCGCGCCTGATCGAGCTCGCCAACGCGCGCGGCGGCGACGACAACACCACCGTG
>JAOUNA010000022.1 GCA_029881215.1 Myxococcales bacterium
GGAAGCGCGACGAACAGCAGCATGGCCAGGATCACCGAGAGGCCCGAGGCCAGGATCGTGGTGCGCAGCAGGCCGGGTGTGATCGCGCGCTCGAGCTCGCGGGCCTCGCCCGCCTCGAGCGCTTCACTGCGCAGCGTGTGGACGAGCAGCGTCCACACGGTGGCGAAGAGGAAGGCGACGAGCAACGGCGTGAAGAAGACGCTGTCGGTGAGATTGGCGGCAAGCACTACCTGAAAGAGCGCCAGCGCGACGAGCAGGAACTCGGTGCGCCGCGGGCGGGCGTCGAGGAGCTGGAGCCCCTGCGCGAGCGCGGCGAAGTGGGCGAGGGCGATCGTGGAGGGTTCGCCGTGCAGCGCCACCCGCACGGTGGCGGCGGAGACGCCCGCCATGATCAGATTCAGCGCGATCGGGCTGCGCTGCCAGGCGAAGGGAGCGTTGCGGCGCCACAGGGAGAGGAGCAGCGCGGTGCCCTGCAGCGCCACCGTCCACACCGCGAGCTGCTGCGTGATCCAGAGCGTCGCGCTCGCCAGCGTCACCATCGCCCAGGCCGCTGCGGGTCGCGGTGCGCTCACGCGCGTGCGGAAGCCGCGGCGGCTCACGAGCGCGACTCCGCGGGGCATGGCTGCACGAGCGCGAGAAAGCTCAGCAGGCGCGCGCGCTGCCGCGGGCCGGCGTCCGCGGGAAAGTAGTCGCGCTCGGTGCGCAGCGCGACGCGCGTCCCGGCGTCCAGCAGCGCCGCGATCTCCGACGCCGACCCGCGCACGCGGCGCTCGAAGGCATCCCCCTGGATTTCTCCCGCGGTGCGCAGCCGCACCTCGATCTCTGCATCCTGCTCGCTCTCCGCTTCGCGCACGAGCAACGCGCCCGCGCGCAGCGACGACCGCCAGTGCACGCGCCGCAGCGAGTCGCCCGGGGCGTATTCGCGCAGGCCGCGGACGTCGGCGCCGGCTCCGACCTGCGTGCTGACGCGTTCGCCCCGCGCACGGGTCGCGCCAAACTCTGCGGGGATCGCGACGGGATCGATCGCTGGATAGACGAGCGTCTGCTCCGGCGCATCGATCAACAGCGACTTCGAGAACAGACCGAACGGGAAGCGCGTGAACACCAGGAATCCCCGGAACGCGAGCGGGCCGCGCCGCTCCGGGCGAAGGCGATAGGAGCGCACCTCGCTGTGACCCGGACCGATGCGCAGGACGAAGCAGCGGCCCGCCGCGCATTCCGCGCCGGGCGCCCCGTCCATGCGGTCCTCGATGCCGATGGCGAAGGCGGCGACGCGGCGCTGCGTGTTGCGGATCTCGAGTGCGACGAGCGCGTCGGAGCCTGCCTGCAGCTCACGCGGCAGGCGCCGGCGCACCTGGATGCCCCGCAGCGCCGACTCGGAGAGCGCGCCGGAGAGCACGAGGAAGGCCAGCATCAGCGCGAGGATCATGTACAAGAGGTTGTTGCCCGTATTGAGCGCCGCGAATCCCACCGCGAACGTGAACGCGAAGAACGACCAGCCGGCGCCCGTGGGGTGCAGACGGCGCGGCGCGCGCAGCCAGCGGCGCGCGTGCGCGAAGTAGCGCGGCTGCTGCGCGGCGCGCCGTCTTAGAGCGGAACGCTCGTGCGGTCGAGGATCTCGCGCAGGATCCACTCCGACTCCTCGCCATCGCGCGTGCGCCCGGAACGCGGGTCGACGATCAGGCGATGGGCGAGCACGTCGATCGCGAGGTCACGCACGTCTTCCGGAATGCAGTAATCGCGCCCATCGAGCAGGGCACGCGCCTGGGCCGTGCGGCGCAGTGCGATGGCACCGCGCGGCGACACTCCGATCTCGATCGCCTCGTGGGCGCGCGTCTCTTCGACGATCGCCAGCAGGTAGGCGATCAGGGAATCGTCGAACTTGACGCTCGCCGCGACGCGCTGCATGGCGCGCACCTCTTCGATTCCGACCACGGGCTCGAGGCTGGGCAGCGCCGTGGCGGAGGGGTCGTCGCGGAGCACCGCCGCTTCATTCGCCGCGTCCGGATACCCGATGCCGCGCCGCACCAGGAATCGATCCAGCTGGGACTCTGGCAGCGGATGGGTGCCGTGGTGATCGAGCGGGTTCTGGGTCGCGATCACGAAGAAGGGACGCGGCAGGGGGTGGGTCACGCCGTCGAGGGTGACCGCGCTCTCCGCCATCGCTTCCAGCAGCGCCGACTGCACCTTCGGGCTGGCGCGGTTGATCTCGTCGGCGAGCACGACGTGCGCGAAGATCGGGCCGTGCTGGAACACGAAGCGTCCCGTCGGACGACCTGCATCGTGTTCGGGCACCGAGCTGCCGAGCAGATCGCCGGGAAGCAGATCACTGGTGAACTGGATGCGGCGGAAGCTCGCGTCGATCGAGCGGGCCAGCGACTGTCCGAGCGTGGTCTTGCCCACGCCGGGCACGTCCTCGAGGAGCAGGTGTCCTCCCGCCACGAGCGTCTCCACGGCGCGGCGCACGACATCGGGCTTGCCGCGCAGGGCGCGCTCGACGTTCGCGCAGATGCGCCGTCCCCGATCGGCCGCCGCCTCGAGACTGAGGGGGGCTCGCGCCTCGACTTCTGCCTCCGCCGTCTCGCGCCGCACGTGCAGATGATTCGGCCAGCCGCTCGGGTTTCCTGAGATGCGCGCGGCGCCTCGGAGCGCTTCTCCGTGCAGCCGCCGGCAGCGCGCGGGCAGCGGTTCCGGCAAGCGCACGGTCGCCCGGCGGTTTCGCCGGACGCGGCGCCGCGGGGCCGCGCGCGAACGCGCGTACGGCGCGGGAGTACCCTCCGCGCCGCCCCCGGTCTACGCTGCCGCCGCGACTCCGAATCGTTGAGGCGGGCGATGGGCGCCGAGACTGCGTTCGTCCAGATCACCGTGCGCAGCCGCGACGCGGGCGAGGCGCAGCGCGCCGCCGCGGAGGCGTTCGCCGCGGGAGCCAGCGGCCTCGAGGAGCGCGATGCAGACGGCGAGCACACGCTGATCGTGTACGCGCCCGAGACGCTCGGCGCGGCGGTGTACGAGGCCGCGCGGGCGGCGCTCGATGCGGGTGGGGTGATCGGGTCGCCCGAGCGCGTTCCGACCTGCGACTGGTCCGAGCACTGGAAGCGCGGCCTCGCTCCGATCGTGGTCTCCCCGCGGCTCCGGATCCGCCCCTCGTTCGTGTCCGCGCGTGCCGTGCCCGGGCAGCAGGAGCTGCAGATCGATCCCGGTCAGGCCTTCGGCACCGGTGGCCATGCCTCGACCCAGCTCGTGCTCGAGTGGGTGGATGCCCTCGCGCCCGCGCTGCCCGCGCGCGGCCGCGTGCTCGACATCGGCACGGGCTCCGGGATCCTGGCACTCGCGGCGCTGTCGCTCAGCCGCGCTCGGGCATTTGCCTGCGATCTCGACCCGCTCGCCAGCGAGACGGCCCAGCGCAATGCCGCTGCGAACGGCCTGGCCGATCGCCTCCACCTCTTCACCGGATCGCTCGCCGCGCTTGCGGACGATGCGCAATTCGATCTGGTCCTGGCGAATCTGCTGCGCTCCGAGCTCGAGCCGCTCATTCCCGCCATCGCGAGGCTCGCGCGCCCGGCTGGCAGCGTGGTGTTCTCGGGGATTCTTGCCGAGGACCGCGCGGACATCGGGCGCCTCGCGGCGCGCGCGGGTCTGCGCGAGCACGCGCACCGCGAGCGCAGGGATGGCGCGGGGATTGCGTGGGTGGCACCGCTCATGAGGCGCGAACGCGCGCCCGCCAATCCTCGAGCGTGCGCTCGAGGGTCGTGCTGAACGGCACGCGCGGCGCCCAACCCGTGGCTGCGCGCAGCCGCGACGCGTCCCCGACCAGACAATCCGTGGGCCGCAGCCGCTCCGCGGCGACCTCGATTTCGGGTCGCGCGCTCGACAACGCGAGCAGGCCCTCGAGGAGCGCACCGATGGAGATGCCGCGCCCGCTCGCCACGTTGTAGGCATCGGCGGGCACCGCGCGCCCGAGCAGCCGCGTGTAGGCGTCCACCACATCGTCCACGTCGAGGAAGTCGCGCAGCGAATCGAGATTGCCGACGCGCATTCGCGGAGCGCGCCGGCCGCACTCGATCTCCGCGATCTGGCGCGCGAAGCTCGCGGCGACGAAGTCGTCGCGCTGGCCCGGTCCGGTGTGATTGAAGGGGCGGGCGCGGATCACGTCGAGACCGCGCTGGGCATAGACGGCGCCGAGCAGATCGGCGCACGCCTTGGTACGCGCGTACGGCGAGCGCGGCTGCAGCGGCGCGTGCTCGCCGTGCGGCGCTGCGCTGGGCGGTGCGCTGCCGTAGATCTCGCCGGATCCCACGAGCAGGACGCGGCAGCGCGGGGCACGGCGCAGCGCCGCCTCGAGCACGAACCACGTTCCCAGGAAGTTCACGCGGTAGGTCTGCGCGGCGCGCTGCATCGAGCTGGCGACCGAGCTCAGCGCCGCGAGGTGCACGATGGCCCCGGGCGCAAACCTCACCACGCCCGCCTCGACGGCCGCTGCGTCGGTCACGTCGAGCTCGAGGTCGCAGCCGATGGGCTCGAAGCCGGCGGCAGAGAGTTTCGGCAGCAGCGCGCTGCCCACGAAGCCGGCGGCGCCGGTCACCAGTACGCGCACGCCGCGCAGGCTGCCGCACGCGCGCGCAGCGCGCCAGCCGCGGCGCGCATGGGGCGGACCTCGGGTGCTGGCCGCTCGACGCGCATCGCCGGCAGCGGGGGCTGTGGTATGCTGCGCGACCCTCTTGCCCCGCGAGGCACGCAGTCTCATTTCCGTCTTGCGCGCGTCGATCACCGGTTGCACGCTCCTGCTCCTCGCGGGCATCGCGCTCGGAGCCGAGATGCCCGCGTCTTCACGAATTCCCGCAGCCCTGCCGGGCGCGTTGCCGTTTCCCCAGGCGCTGCGCGCGCGCCTGGAAGGTGCACTCGAAGCACACGGCGCCGCCTACAGGCCGCGGACGCGCAACCTGAGCGAGGCGGGCGCTCCGCTCTACACCAACCGGTTGCTGCTCGAGACGAGCCCCTATCTGCAGCAGCACGCGCACAATCCGGTCAACTGGTATCCCTGGGGAGACGAGGCCTTCGACACGGCACGCGAGCTCGGTCGGCCCGTGTTCGTGAGCATCGGGTATTCCACGTGCCACTGGTGCCACGTGATGGAGGAGGAGTCCTTCGACGATCCGGAGACGGCGGCGCTGCTCAACGCGCACTTCATCGCCGTCAAGGTGGACCGCGAGACGCGCCCCGATGTGGACGCGCTCTACATGTCGGCGCTGCAAGCCATGGGGCAGGGCGGCGGTTGGCCGCTCAACGTCTGGCTGACGCCGGAGCGGCTGCCGTTCTACGGGGGGACCTACTTTCCGCCCGACGACGGGCGCGGTCGCACCAGTCTGCGCCGCGTGCTCGAGATGATCCACGCGCGTTATCGGGAGGATCCGGAGTCCCTCGCGAGTCTGGCGCGGCAGCTGTCTGCGGCGCTGGCGCGGGGCCTCGAGGGAGCGGCGGCGGCGGGCGGTGAACCGAGCGGTGCCATGCTGCGCAACGCCGCCGCGAGCTATGCCGCGCTGGCCGACGACCAATGGGGTGGATTGCGCCAGCGCATCAAGTTCCCATCGAGCCTCCCGGTGCGCTTCCTGCTGCGCTTCCAGCGCCGCAGCGGCGAGACCTGGGCGCTGGATCTGGCGACGCTCGCGCTCGAGAAGATGGCGGCGGGTGGCCTCCGGGATCAGCTGGGCGGCGGGTTCCACCGCTACGCCACCGATCCGCGCTGGCTCGTGCCGCACTTCGAGAAGATGCTCTACGACAATGCGCTGCTCGCCGTCGCGTATCTCGAGGCGTGGCAGCAGACGGGCCGGGAGGATTTCGCACAGGTGACGCGCGAGACCCTCGACTACGTGGTGCGCGAGATGACCGCAGCAGAGGGCGGATTCTACTCCGCGACCGACGCGGACAGCCTCGGACCGGAGGGCAGGCCGGAAGAGGGGCGCTTCTTCACCTGGACGCCGGCGGAGGTGGAAGCCGTGGTTGGAAGCGAGGCGGCAGCGGTGGTGAACGCCTGGTTCGGCGTGACGCCGCAGGGAGATCTCGACGGCCGCAGCGTGCTCCGCACCTGGGAGTCGCTGGACGCGCTCGCGAAGCGCTTCGCCCTCGAGCCGGACGCGTTGCGCGCGCGACTCGAGCAGGCGCGCGCCGCGCTCTATGCGGCGCGCGCGCGGCGCACGCCGCCGCTGCGCGACGACAAGATCCTGGCCGAGTGGAACGGCTTGATGATCTCCGCCTTCGCCCGCGCGGGACTCGCGCTGGCGCGCCCGGACTACGTGGCCGCAGCGCGGCGCGCCTCGGACTTCGTGCTGACCCGCATGCGCGCGGACGACCGGCTGCAGCGCGTCTTTCACGGCGACCGGGCCGCGGGCCCCGCCTTCGCGGAGGACTACGCCTTCCTGATCAGCGGTCTGCTCGATGTCTACGAGGCCGACCCCGACCCGCGCTGGCTGCGCGAGGCGATCGCCCTGCAGGGCGTCCTCGACACGCACTACGCGGACGCCGGGGGCGGCGGCTACTACCGCGTTGCGGCGGATCACGAGCGACTCTTCGCGCGGGAGAAGCCGGGCCAGGACGGTGCCGTGCCCTCGGCGAACTCGGTGGCCGCCATGAATCTCCTGCGCCTCGCTGCGTTCACGAGCGAGGATGCCTACGCGGAGCGCGCGGTCCGGCTCTTCGCCGCCTTGCACGCCCAGATCGAGCAGAGCCCGACCGCCTTCGGCGAGATGTTGCTGGCGATCGACTTCTGGCTCGAGGGCGCCAAGGAAGTGTTGCTGGTGCGGCCGCATCCGGACAGCGACGCGACGCCCATGCTCGATGTGCTGCGCACCACGTACCTGCCGAACCGGATCTTCGCGCTCGTGGCCGAGGGCGCCCAGCTGGAGGCGCATGCGGCGCTCACTCCGCTGCTGCACGACAAGCGGGCGCTCGATGGCAAGGTCACGGCCTACGTGTGCGAGGATCGCATGTGCCGCTTCCCCACATCGGATCCCGCTGTCTTTGGCGAGCAGCTGCGCAGGGTGAAGGCGCTCGACTGAAGGCAGGCGCGGGGGCCGCTAGAACAGGAAGCGGCTGACGGTGTCGGCCACGCAGGCGGGCTTGCTGCCGTTCTCGACCTCCACGCTGACTCGCGTCACGAGCTGCACGCCACCCGGGACCGGCTCCGCCTCGAGCACCTCAGCGCTGCCGCGAATGCGCGTGCCCACCGGAACCGGTGTCGAGAAGCGCACCCGCTTGCAGCCGCAGTGGATCGTCATCTTGGCGCTGGGAACGCGCACCAGCTCCGGGAGGAATTGGGTCACCAGCGAGAGTGTCAGATAGCCGTGGGCGATGGGCGTTCCGAAGGGCCCCTGCTTCGCCCGCTCCACGTCCACGTGAATCCACTGGCGATCGCCCGTCGCCTCCGCAAAGCGGTCGATGCGATCCTGATGGATCTCGAGCCAGTCCGTCTCGCCCAGCGCCACACCCACGGCGGCGAGGAGCGCATCGGCATTCGAAAACTCGCGGGGCACGGCGCGAGGCCTCCTGACAGGACACGAAGCAGCGCTCGGATCATAGGCGCAAGCGCCTTCCGCGTCAGCGTGCGAGCGACGCCGCACGGTCCTGCGGAGACTCTCGAGAAGATTCTCGATGAAATCCGCAACTCGCTGAAGGGTTTGGATTTTATTTGGATCGGAGTGCTCTCGGATCCTGTCTGCTTCAGCCGCGCGGTGGCGCCTCGGCCGGCAGCGTCAGGAAGAGCAGCAGTATGCCCCCGCCGGCAGCCAGGAGTGAGGCCGCGAGGACCCCGAGCTTGGCCGCATCGAGCTGGGCGCCCTCGAGCGCCAGGCCCGCGATGAACAGCGCCATCGTGAAGCCGATTCCCGCGAGCAGCCCCCCTCCCGCCAGAACGCCCCAGCCCACGTCGCGGGGCAGCTGCGCGAGGCCGACGCGCACGGCGGCGAAGCTGACGAGCAGGACACCGAGCGGCTTGCCGAGCAGCAGTCCCAGCGCCACGGCGATCGCGATGGGCTCGCCGAACGCGCCGACTTCGAGCGGAACCCCCGCATTCGCCAGCGCGAAGACGGGCATGATGGCGAAGCTCGACCACGGATGGAGCGATGTCTCGATGCGCTCGAGCGGAGAGAGCGTCTCGCGCGCCGCGGTCTCGAGCTCGCGCAGGGCTGCGTGGCGCTGGCCCGCCGATTCCCAGGGCTCGCCCTTCAGATACCGGCCGACGCGATCGAGCATGGCGTCGAGCCGGGGGTGCTCGAGCCACGCTGCGGTCGGCGTGATCAGGCCGAGCAGCACCCCCACGATCGTCGCGTGCACGCCCGACTCGTGGAATGCCAGCCAGATCGGAATCCCCACGACGACGTAGGCACCGATGGCGCGCACGCCGAGCCGCGACATGCCGAGCACGATGCCCAGTCCTGCGAGGCCGAGGCCGAGCCACGCCAGCTGCAGGTCTTCCGTGTAGCCCACGGCGATCACCAGGATTGCGCCGATGTCGTCGGCGATGGCGAGCGACAGCAGCAGCACGCGCAGCGAGCGCGGCACGCGACTGCCGAGCAACGCGAGACATCCCACCACGAACGCGATGTCCGTGGCCATCGGGATGCCCCAGCCGCGCGCGCCGGGCTCTCCCCACTGCAGCGCGAGGAAGATGCCCGCCGGCGCGAGCATGCCGCCGAGCGCCGCGGCGAGGGGCAGCGCTGCCTGACGCACGTCGCGCAGCTCGCCGAGCACCAGCTCGCGCTTGACCTCGAGCCCGATGACGAAGAAGAAGATCACCATGAGCCCGTCGTTGATCCAGTGCTTGAGCGGGTGCAGCATCTCGAAGCTGCCGACTTGGAAGCCGAGCGGCGACTTCCAGATGGCCAGGTAGCGGTCGGAGAGCGGCGAGTTGGCCAGTGCGAGCGCGACTGCGGTGCACGCGAGCAGCAGGACACCGCCCGCGGCCTCCACGTGGAGGAAGCGGCCGAGCGGCCCGAGGATGCGGTCGATGGGCGTCGCCGGCAGTGTCGACGAACGATTCGACGATCCCGGGTCACTCATCACAGCGCCTCATTCGTGCGTCGGGCCCCATGCCACGCGCGGGGAGCATAACCGCTCCGCCGCGAAGATCCGTGCGCGTTCGGAAACACGGACGCGCGTGGGTTCGCGCGGAGGTCCGGCAGCGTTGGTTCCCCCCCGCATTCGCCCCGCACGCGCGGCGCGCGTCAAGGCGCTTGCCACCGCCTCGGAACTGACCAAAACGGCTTTTCGGTCAGCGGTTCTTCTTGCGGGGCTCGCTGCGGCCCGGGATCCTGCATGGGGTGTCGCGGGACCCATCGGGGGTGCGTCCGGTGCGACAAATTTCTGTGGGGGGGGAAGCGGTGCCCTATCTGGATCACATCCAGTTTCCCGAAGACCTGCGCCGGCTGCCGCGCGAGGCACTCGGCCACGTGGCGAAAGAGCTGCGCAGCGAGCTGATCGCGATCGGCGCGGAGATCGGCGGGCATTTCGCGGGAAGTCTGGGAACCGTCGAACTCTCGATCGCGCTGCACTATCTCTTCGACACGCCGCGGGATCGCGTCGTGTGGGACGTGGGTCACCAGGCCTACGCACACAAGGCCCTGACGGGGCGGCGTGCTGGACTGCGCCGCATCAAGCGCGCCGATGGCCCGAGCGGATTCCTGCGCCGCTCGGAGAGTGTCTACGACACGTTCGGCGCCGGACACGCCGGCACATCGGTTTCAGCGGCGCTCGGCATGGCGGCGGGCGTGCAGCGCCTCGGGGGCGACGCGCGCGTGGTCGCGGTGATCGGGGACGGGGGCGCCACCGCCGGCATGGCATTCGAGGCGCTGAACCACGCCGGCGAGCTCGGCTGCAACGTGCGCGTCGTCTACAACGACAACGGCATGTCGATCGCGCCCAGCGTCGGCGGCCTGTCCCGCACCGGGCGCGCGCGCGAATACTTCGAGGCGCTCGGACTGATCTATCACGGCCCGGTGGACGGCCACGATCTCGCCGTCTTGCTCCCCGCGCTCGAAGCGCTGCGCGATGCGACGGGTCCGACCGTGTTGCACGTGTGCACGCGCAAGGGACACGGCTTTGCCCCGGCCGAGGCGGATCCGTACGGCTGGCACGCCACCAAGCCCTTCGACGTCGCGACCGGCGCGCGCGCCAGTGGAACGAGTGCGGGACCGCCCAGCTGGACGGAATGCTTCGCAGACGCCCTGATCCGCATCGCAGACCGGGATGCGCGGGTCGTCGCGATCACCGCGGCGATGCCGGATGGTACGGGCCTCGACCGCTTCGGCGCGCGGCATCCGGATCGGATGTACGACGTCGGCATCGCCGAGCAGCACGCCGTGACCTTCGCGGCGGGGCTCGCGACCGAGGGGGTGCGACCGGTGTGCGCCATCTACTCCACCTTCCTGCAGCGCGCATTCGATCAGATCGTGCACGACGTGGCGCTGCAGAATCTCCCGGTGGTATTCGCACTGGACCGCGCGGGCCTGGTGGGCGCCGACGGTCCGACGCACCACGGCGCGCTGGATCTCGCCTATCTGCGCATGATCCCCAATCTGGTGGTGGCCGCGCCGCGCGACGAGAACGAGCTGCAGCACCTGCTCGCCACAGCCCTCGAGTTCGAGGGGCCCTTTGCGATCCGCTTCCCGCGCGGCGAGGCGCGCGGTGTGGCGCTGGATCCGGACCCGAAGCCCGTTCCGATCGGGCAGGGGACGTTGCTGCGGGACGGCCGGGACGTGGCCCTGGTGGGCGTTGGCAAGAGCGTGGTCGAGATCGAGCGCGCGGCGGACGCACTGCAGCAGCGCGGCGTCTCGGCGGCGGTGCTCGATGCACGCTTCGTCAAGCCGCTGGATGCGGCGCTGCTCGAGCGCGCAGCGCGGCAGTGCGGGCTGCTGGTCACGGTCGAGGATCACGCCGTGCGCGGCGGCTTCGGCAGCGCCGTGCGGGAGCTGCTCGGGGAGCGCGTTCCCGACTGCCGAATCGCGAACCTCGGCCTGGACGATCGTTTCATCGAGCACGGCGACGTCGCGGATCAGTGGCGCAGTGCGGGAATCGACACGGAGTCGATCGTGCGCTGCGTTCTCGACGGGATCGACGCAAAGCTCGTGCAGGAGCCCGTTCGCCTGAAGCCGCGGCGCGCGGCGCGCCTGTTCTCGAGCTCGGGGTCGCCGTGAAACCGCGCGCGCTCGGCATCCCGAGCCTCGCCGTGTTGACGCCGGCGCAGGAGGGACGCCCCACGCCCGAGATCCTCGCCGCCTACGCCGAGTGCAAGCGGCTCACGCGGAAGAGTGGCTCGAGCTTCACCTCGGCGTTCTGGATGCTGCCGCGGGTCAAGCGCAGGGCGCTGCACGCGATCTACGCCTTCTGCCGCCTCTCGGACGACATCGCGGATGATCCCTGCGTCGCCGGCGACCGCGCGAAGCTGCTCGGGCGCTGGCGCGACGAGCTCGAGGCCGCGTATCGGGGCCGGGCCGAGCATCTCGTCGGCGTTGCACTCGGAGATGCCGCGCGACGCTTCCAGCTGCCGCAGCGCGAGTTCTCGGATCTGCTGCTCGGCGTGGAGTTCGATCTGCGCGGCGATCCGGTGGAGACGTGGGAAGATCTGGAGCGCTACTGCGATCGCGTCGCCTCCACCGTCGGACGACTCGTCGTGCGTGTTCTCGGCTACCGCAATCCGCGCACCCTGGAGTACGCCCGCACGCTGGGCATCGCGGTGCAGCTGACCAACGTGCTGCGCGACGTGGGTGAGGATGCCGCCGAAGGTCGAATCTATCTGGCCGGCGAGGATCTCGAGCGCTTCGGCGTCCACCCCGACGCACTGCGCGAGCGACGCGCGAGCGACGCGCTGCGGCTGCTCCTGGCGTGCTACGCGGAACGCGCGCGCCTCCACTACGAACGGGCCGCGCAGCTCCTGCCCGAAGAGGATCGCGCGGCGCTGCGACCCGCCGAGGCGATGGGGCGCATCTACCGCGTCCTGCTCGACGAGCTGCAGCGCAAGGGATTCGGCTCGCTCGATCAGACGCTCCGGCTCTCGCGGCGCCGGCGCCTGGCGATCGCCGCCCGTGTCTGGCTCGGCTTCGGAGCTCGGGCGTGAGCGGAATCGAGGAGCGCAAGCTGTCGCACATCGATCTCTGCATCGATGCGGATGTCGAGTCGCGCGGCACGACGCTGCTCGAGCAGGTGCGTCTGTTCCACGAAGCGCTGCCCGAGCTCTCCTGCTCGGAGATCGATGCGTCGATCGAGGTCATGGGGCGGCGCCTGCAGGCCCCCATCCTGATCTCGAGCATGACCGGGGGGGTAGCGCGCGGGCAGGAGCTGAATCGCGCCTTCGCGACGGTGGCGCAGAAGTTCGGCCTGGGGATTGGCGTGGGATCGCAGCGCGCGATGCTCGCGCAGCCCGAGCTGGCGGCCACCTACCAGGTGCGGGACGTCGCACCGGACGCGCTGCTGCTCGCGAACATCGGCGCGGTTCAGGTGCGCGACGCGTCCAGCGCGCAGATCGCCGAGCTGGTCGAGGCGATCCGCGCCGACGCGCTCTGCGTGCACCTGAATGCCGCCCAGGAGCTCGTGCAGGACGAGGGCGATCGCGACTTCCGGGGCTGCCTGGACGCCATCGCGCGGCTCGTCTCGGAGCTGGCGGTTCCGCTCGTGGTGAAGGAGACGGGCTGCGGACTCGGCCCCACGACGCTGGCGCGCCTGCACCAGGTCGGCGTGCGCTGGGTGGACGTGGCGGGCGCGGGCGGCACCACCTGGACCGGCGTCGAGGCGCTGCGGGGCTCGCGGCGCCAGCGCGCGCTCGGCGCGGAGCTCCGGGAGTGGGGCGTTCCGACGGCGGCGGCCGTGGTCTTCGCGCGGCGCGCCGGGCTGCGCGTGATCGCCTCGGGAGGTGTGCGCAGCGCACTGGACGCGGTCCGCGCCCTCGCGCTGGGCGCGGAAGCGGTTTCACTCGCGCTGCCGTTCCTGCGCGCCCACGCGGAGCGAGGCGAGCAGGGTGTCTTCGAGACGGCGGAGCAGCTGAGCGAGGGCATCCGCGCCTTGATGCTGCTCACCGGGCGGCGCCGCGTGGCGGACCTGCGCCACGCACCCCGGGTGATCGGCCCGGAGCTCCAGGCCTGGATCGAGGGCCGCGGCAGCCACGCGGACTGACCGGATGATGGCGCGCGCGGTGGCACTTGCGATGGAGGTCGCGGGGGTGGAATCATCCCTGTCGGCTGCCGAATCACCCGCGGGGGCGCACTGCTGGGCTGCTTGCGGGTTTGCCGGCCCCGGGTCGGGACCGGGGGGGCACGTGGCAACAGAAACGCCGACCGCGGAGCAGATCGACGGGGAGGGCAAGAAGGCCGCCACGCAGGCCCGGATCCTGCGCGCCGCGCGCAGCCTCTTCGCCGCGCGCGGCTACGAGCGGACCACCATCGCCGCCATCGCGAGCGAAGCCCAGGTGAGCCGCGCGGCTGTGTTCTGGCACTTCGGCGACAAGGCCAAGCTGTTCCAGGAAGCCTGTCGGGAGCTGCTCATTCCCTTCTTCCAGGAGGTGGGCCGCTCGATCGACAGTGTGGATCCGGGCGAGCGCATGCTCCTGTTGTGCTCCGTCTACGACGAGTTCGTCGAGAAGAACCGGGAGACGATCGAGATCTTCGTGCGTTGGGTGATGGAGTCGCCCTCGCTGCGCGAGTCGCTCCAGAAGCAGCTGTTCGAGCTTCACGACCAGTTCGCGCGGGACATGCGCAGCGCGCTGGCCGGCGCGCTCGGCGACGCGAGCCAGTCGTCTTCCATGGCCGCGGCCCTGGTGGCTCTGCTGGACGGGAATCTGCTGCTCTCCTTCCTCGACCCGGATCCGGAATCGCGGCGCCTGCGGCTCGAGGGGCTCCACGCGATCATCGCGCTGGTGCTCGGCCGCCAGAAGCGGTCGTAGGGGCGCCCATGGCGATCTCGCGCACGTCGACGGCCGCCACGCTCGACCTCGCCGCGCAGGGCGGGACATCCGCGCTGCTCGGCCCCGAGCGGCTGATGGCCAAGCATCGCGCCGAGAACTTCCCGGTGGCGCTGCGCCTGCTGCCCGCCGAGACGCGGCGCCATCTGCTCGCAATCTACGGCTTCGCGCGGCTGACCGACGACGCGGGCGATGAAGCGCGCGGCGATCGCCTGGCCCTCCTCGACGAGATCGATCGCGAGCTGGATCGCATCTTCGCGGGCGAGACGCCGCGGCACGCGCTGATGCAGCAGCTCGCGCCCAGCGTGCGCGCGTGCGCGCTGCCCGAGACGCCATTCCGCCGGCTGGTGCAGGCCAACCGGCAGGATCAGCGCGTCTCACGCTACGAGCGCTACGAGGATCTCGTCGCCTATTGCACCCTCTCCGCGGATCCCGTGGGCCGACTCGTGCTCCAGGTCTTCGGCGTCGCGACGCCGGAGCGCATCGTGCAGTCCGACGCGATCTGTACCGCGCTCCAGCTGGTCGAGCACTGGCAGGACGTCGCGGAAGATCTGGCTGCCGGGCGCATCTATCTCCCCGTCGAGGATCTGCGGCGCTTCGGCTGCAGCGAGCTGGACCTGAAGCAGGCCAGCGCGAGTCCCGCCGTGCGCCGACTGATGCGCTTCGAGGTGGATCGGGCCCGCGCGCTGCTGGCGCAGGGCGAGCCGCTGATCGGATCGCTGCGCGGCTGGGCGCGGCTGGCGATCGCGGGCTTCGCCGCCGGCGGACACGCTGCCCTGGACGGCATCGAATCGCAGGATTGCGACGTGTTGCAACGTCCACCGCGCGTGCAGCGGCGCAGCTGGTCGTGGCACTTCGCGAGACTGCTCTGGCGCTCGAGGGCGCGATGAGCGAGCCGCACGTGGTGGTGGTCGGCGGGGGACTCGCCGGCATCGCGGCCGCGCTCGCCTGCGCGGATGCGGGCGCGCGCGTGAACCTGCTCGAGGCGCGACCGCGCCTGGGCGGCGCCACCTGGTCGTCGCAGCGCGACGGCCTGTGGATCGACAACGGTCAGCACGTCTTCTTGCGCTGCTGCACCGCGTATCGCGAGTTCGTGCGCAGACTCGGCGTCGAGGAGAAGCTGCGCCTGCAGTCGCGCCTCGCACTGCCCGTGATCGCGCCCGGCGGGCGCACGCACTGGCTGCGGCGCGCCGGGCTGCCCGTGCCGCTGCACCTCGCGGCCAGCCTGGCGCGCTTCGCGCACCTGGGCGCCGCGCAGCGCATGCGCATCGCGCGCACGGTCTGGCGCATCGGGCGGCTCGATCTCGAAGATCCCGCCCTCGACGAGCGGAGCTTCGGCGCGTGGCTGGCAGAGCAGGGCGAATGCGAGGCTTCCATCGCGCGCTTCTGGGACCTGCTGATCCGCCCGACCGTGAACGTCTCCGCCGCCGACGCTTCGCTCGCGTTGGCCACGAAGGTCTTCCAGACCGGGTTGCTGGAGGCAGCGGGCAATGCGGACATCGGCTGGTCTCGTGTGCCGTTGCAGGAGCTGCACGGCGACGCGGGGGCGCGCGCGCTGGAGCAGGCGGGCGTGGCGCTGCGTCTGCGGGCGCGCGTGACGAGCGTCGAGCTGAGCTCCCAGGGCGCGCGCGTGGCGTGCGCAGACGGCACGCGAGTCGCGGGGGATGCGCTGATCCTGGCCGCGCCGCACGAGGCGACCGCCGCGCTGCTGCCCGCCGCAGCCGGCCTGAACGCGGGCGACCTGCGCAAGCTGGGACGTTCGCCGATCGTCAACCTGCACGTGGTCTACGATCGGCGCGTCACCGACTTCGAGCTGGCCGCGGGGATCGGATCGCCCGTCGAGTGGATCTTCGATCGCAGCGCGAGCGCCGGGCTGGAGGCTGGCCAGTATCTCGCGATCACCCTGTCGGCAGCGGACGCCTACACGGGGGTGCGCGTGGAAGAGCTGCGCCGCCGCTTCCTGCCGGAGATCGCGCGCCTGCTGCCGCGCGCGCGCGCGGCACGGGTGCTGCGCTTCCTGGTGACCTGCGAGCCGGCCGCCACCTTCCATCAGCTGCCGGGCACGCGGCGCGCGCGCCCCGGCGCGCGAACCTCGGCGCCCGGCCTCTATCTGGCCGGCGCCTGGACGGATACGGGCTGGCCGGCGACGATGGAGAGCGCCGTGCGCAGCGGACGCGCCGCGGCGGGCTGTGCGCTGCGCGATGCCGGGCGCACGCGAGGCTTGCCCGCCGAGGCGGCCTGAACCCGAAATCGAAGCCGAGGAAGAGAGAAGCCCATGAGCCCGGACAGGAACGACACGCCGACCGCGACGGCCGCCGCACGCGCGCTCGAACGCGCCAGCGCACGGCTGCTCGCGCTGCAGGACCCGTCGGGGTGGTGGAAGGGTGAGCTCCAGACGAACGTGACCATGGATGCCGAGGACATGCTGATGCGCGAGTTCCTCGGCATCCGGCGCGACGCCACCACCGCGCAGAGCGCGGCGTGGATCCGCTCGCAGCAGCTCCCGAGTGGCGCCTGGAACATCTACTACGGCGGCCCGCGAAATCTGTCGGCGACCGTCGAGGCCTACGTCGCGCTGCGGCTCGCCGGCGATCCGGCCGAGGCCGAGCACATGAAGGGCGCGGCCGAGCAGATTCGCGCCATGGGCGGCGTCGAACGCACGCGCGTCTTCACGCGGATCTGGCTGTCGATGGTTGGACTCTGGTCGTGGGACGACATTCCGGCGCTGCCGCCCGAGCTGATCTTCCTGCCTTCCTGGTGCCCGCTCAACATCTACGACTTCGGCTGCTGGGCGCGCCAGACGATCGTGCCGCTCACGATCGTCGCGGCCCACCGCCCCGTGCGCGCGCTGTCCTTCGACGTCGACGAGCTGCGCGCCGGTGCGCCGCCGCGCACGCGCGAATCGCTGCGTACCTGGCGCGGTCGCTTTCAGCTGCTCGATCGCATCCTGCACCGCTACGAGCGGCGGCCCTGGCAGCGACTGCGGCAGCACGCGATGCGCGTGGCCGCGGAATGGATCGTGCGACGCCAGGAGGCCGACGGCTGCTGGGGCGGGATCCAGCCGCCCTGGGTCTACTCGATGATGGCGCTGCATCTGCTCGGCTATCCGCTCGACCACCCGGTGCTGAAGCAGGGCCTCGAGGGTCTCGAGGGCTTCACGATCGTCGAGGGCGACACCCGCCGCTTCGAAGCCTGTCAGTCGCCCGTGTGGGACACGGCGCTGGCGATGGTCGCGCTGCGCGATGCGGGCTTCGCGTCGGATCATCCCGCGCTGCTGCGCGCGGCCCGCTACATGCTCGACGAAGAGGTTCGCGTCCAGGGCGACTGGGCGGTGAAGCGGCCGCATCTCGAGCCGGGCGGCTGGGCCTTCGAGTTCCAAAACGACAACTATGCCGACATCGACGACACCGCCGAGGTGGTGCTGGCCCTGGATGGGTTGGCCCACCCGGATCCGGCGGAGATCGAGGGCGCCATCGAGCGCGCGCTCCACTGGGTGTGGGGCATGCAGTGCCGGGACGGCGGCTGGGGCGCCTTCGACGTGGACAACACGCAGCAGCTCACCCGCGAGCTGCCGTTCTGCGACTTCGGCGAGGTGATCGACCCGCCCAGCGCGGACGTGACCGCGCACATCATCGAGATGATGGCGCGGCGCGGGCGCGGGGACGATCCGCGCCTGGCGCGGGCCATCGAGTGGCTGCTGCGCGAGCAGGAGCCCTCGGGCTCGTGGTTCGGTCGCTGGGGCGCCAATCATCTGTACGGAACGGGCGCAGCCGTTCCGGCCCTCGTCGAGGCGGGCGTGCCGCGGGCGCATCCGGCCATCCGCCGCGCCGTGCGCTGGCTCGAGAGCTGTCAGAACGACGATGGCGGCTGGGGCGAGGATCTGCGGTCCTACGACGATCCGCAGTGGCACGGCCTCGGCGACTCCACCGCATCGCAGACCGCGTGGGCGCTGCTCGCGCTGCTCGCCGCCGGGGAGCGCTCGCGGGCGGTGGATCGCGGCGCGGCCTGGCTGGCCCGGACGCAGCGCGAGGACGGAAACTGGAACGAGCCCCAGTTCACCGGCACCGGGTTCCCGCGAGATTTCTACATCAACTACCACCTGTACCGGATCGTGTTCCCGGTGATGGCGTTGGGCCGCTATCTGGAGAAGCGCGCATGAGCTCGCGCACCCGTCCCGCCCGGCACGGCTTGTTGGTGGCGGCGCCGTTGCGCATCGAGGCGCGCGCGCTGCGGCGCGGCGCGCCCGGCCTGCACGTGGTGCGCACCGGCATGGGCCCCGAGCGCTCGCGGCAAGCGGTGCCGGGGCTGCGCGCGGATCCGGCCGAGCGCTTCGCCATCGCGGGATTCTGCGGGGCCCTCGATGCTTCGTGGGCACCCGGCGATGCCGTGGTCGCGTGCGAGCTGCGCGGCGTGGCCCGCCAGGCACTCGAGGTGCCGCGCGCGCTCGTGACCGCGCTCGAGCGGGAAGGGTTGCGCGTGCGGATCGGCCCGCTGGTCTCGGTGCCCCGCATCGCCCGCGGTGGCGATCGCATCGCGCTGCAGGCGAGCGGCGCCCAGGCCGTCGACATGGAATCCGCCTGGCTCGCCGCCGCGGCGGCCGGTCGGCCCTTCGCGGTGGTGCGCGTGGTTCTCGATGGACCCGGACACGAGCTGCTGCGCCCCGCGTTCGCGCGCAATCTCCTGACGGCCGCGCGCTCGCTGCGCGGCGTCGCCCGCGCCTTCGAATCCTGGATGGAGTCGCTGCCGTCGCGTCCGCAAGAGCACGGGCTGCGTTCCGCCGCACAAGGAGAGGTTTGATGCCCGTACCCATCTCGCAGATGTTCACCGTTGCCAGCTACGTGCTGCGGCAGAAGCTCAAGGGGAACGCGCGCTATCCGCTCGTGCTCATGCTCGAGCCGCTCTACCGCTGCAACCTCGCGTGCGCCGGCTGCGGCAAGATCCAATATCCCTCCCAGGTTCTGAAGAGCCACCTCTCGGTCGACGAGTGTCTGCGTGCCGTCGACGAGTGCCCGGCACCGGTGGTGAGCATTCCGGGCGGCGAGCCGCTGCTGCACCCCGAGATCGAGAAGATCGTCGCGGGCCTGATCGAGCGCAAGAAATACATCTACCTGTGCACGAATGCGCTGCTGCTCGAGGAGAAGCTCGATCTCTTCACGCCCACCAAGTATCTGAGCTTCAGCGTGCACCTCGACGGACTGGAGGAAGAACACGACTTCTCCGTGTGCCGGGATGGCACGCATCGGCAGGCGGTGCGCGCGATCGAGGCGGCGCTGGCGCGCGGCTTCCGGGTCACGACCAATACGACCCTCTTCGAGGGCGCGGATCCCGAGCGCACGCGCCGATTCTTCGACGAGGCGATGAAGCTAGGCGTCGAAGGCATGATGATCTCGCCCGGCTACAGCTACGAGAAGGCGCCCGACCAACAGCACTTCCTGGCGCGCGAGCGCACCCGGAATCTCTTCCGGCGCATCTTCGCGAACGGCACGCGGAGCTGGCGCTTCAATCAGTCGGCGCTCTTCCTCGAGTTCCTGACCGGTGCGCGCGACTACGATTGCACGCCCTGGGGCAACCCGACCTACAGCGTCTTCGGCTGGCAGAAGCCCTGCTACCTGCTCCAGGAGGGCTACGCGGACTCCTTCCCCGCGTTGATGCAGGACACTCACTGGGAGCGCTACGGCCATGCCAGCGGCAACCCGAAGTGTCGCGACTGCATGGTGCACAGCGGCTTCGAAGCGAGTGCGGTCGAGGAGGCCTTCTCGTCGCTGCGCGGGATGCTGGCAATCGTGCGCGCCTCGCTCTTTGGCCCTCGGTCCCCCGCGCCCGCGCCGCACGCGGGCGAGGCGGGGGTGGAGGTCCGTGCCGCAGAAGAGGCGCTGGCGCCCACGCAGGGATTCGAGGCACCCGCGACACCCGAGTCGCTGCGCGCGGCCTTCGCCTATCGGGGCGACGTGACGCTGACACTCGACGACGGGAGTCAGCGCACCGGCTACGTGGCGAATCTCTCCAACGAGCACGTCGCGCTGTGGCGCCGGGGCGCGGCGCGCGCGGAATCGCTCGCGCGGGCCCGCATTCGGCACGTGGCGTTCACGGGGCGCGACACGGCATCCGGCCGCAGCTGGGAGACCTGGCTGCGGGAGCGCGAGAAGCAGAAGAGCTGCGGAGTCGACGCGCCGTCCGCGATCTGAACGCGATCTGCGATGGACGCTCTGCCGACGTGCCGAACGACCCGAATTCTCGAGCACGCGCTGCGCATGCTCGAGGCGCGCGCTCGAGCCCCGGGCCGACTCGCGGACATTCCCTGCGGCACCGGCTACCTCTCCGTGCGCGCGGCGCAGCAGGGCTGGGAGGTGTTTCCCTTCGATCTCGATCCCACGGTGTGGCAAGGCGGAGCCGTCGCCAGGGCGACCGCCGTCGATCTCAACGCTCCGCTCGACATCGAGGACGATGCGTTCGACGCGCTGGTGTGCTGCGAGGGGCTGGAGCACCTCGAGAACCCGTGGTTGGCGCTGCGCGAGTTCCATCGGATCGTGCGCACCGGAGGCAGGGTGGTCATCACGCTGCCGAATACGATCGATGTCCGGCAGCGGCTGCGCGTGCTGCGACACGGGTTCTATGGCCACTATCTGCCCAAGGTCGTGGACCACATCAATCTGCTCGGAACCTTCGGCTTGTGTCACGCGCTGCTGCGATCGGGCTTCGCGATCGACGGCATCGACAGTCCGAACGTCTACGGGGGGCCCGTCATGCGCTCGCTGGCAGCGCTGCTGCGCTTCGGCCGGCGCAGCCAGCTGCCCGATGCCGTGCGGAGCATGCTCTCCTCGCCCCGCGTGCTCTGCGGCCGCACGGTCGCCGTGTGCGCGCGCGTGGAGTCCGGCGCGCGCTGAAGCGCCGGGGTCGCACGTGCCGTGGGGCGTTGTTGCCCGGCTGCGCCGCGCGGCGCGCGCGCGCGCGCGGAGCTACGCTAGCAGCCATTCGAGGAGCCGATCCATGGCGCTGCCGCGCAAGATCCTGGTTGGGGTGCAGTTCTATCCAGAAGCAGTGCTGACACCCGGGAGCCGGACCGCGGTCGAACAAGGCGTCGCGATCGCGCGCGCCTCGAAAGGGTCGCTGACACTCCTCCACGCGAACGTCGCCGATGAGTTCTGGGATGCCGAGAGCGATCGTCTGGCCTGTGTCGAAGCCACGACGCGCTCGCAGTGCGAAGCCGCTCTGGAGGGCATCCTGGATGCCGTGCCGTTCCACGAAGTCCCGGTCCGCATCTCGGTGGCCCAGGAGCGCGCCGACCACGCCATCATCCGAGAGGTGCTCAAGGAGGACATCGAGCTCGTGGTGGTGGGATGCCGCAGCCGCACCGATGCGCACGCGCTGCCGATCGGGAGCGTGTCGCGGCGTCTCGTGCACCACTGCCCCTGTCTCGTCTGGGTGGTGAAGAGCGAGATCGAGCGGCTTCCCCGCAGTGTTCTGGTTGGAACCGATCTCTCCCCCGTCGGCACGCGCGCCATCGAGACGGCGCTGTCCGTGGCCCGCGCGTCGAACGCGAAGCTCCACGTGGCGCACGCCTTCCAACTGCCGTTCGACGTGCAGCGGGCGGGTGGCAGTTCGGTCTCGCGCTACGAGCGCGGCGCGAGGGACGCGGCTCGGGACAGCATCGCGAAGACGCTCGAGCAGCTCGGCGGATATCCGCGCGCGCGGATTCACGTCGCGCGCACCTCTCCCGCTGCGCTGCTGCTGGAAGCGGAGCGGCGCTTCGAGATCGAGCTGACCGTGCTCGGCACGGTCTCCCGCGGCGGGCTGCCGGGCCTCATCCTGGGAAACACAGCGGAGCGGCTGCTGGATCGACTCCGCAATTCGATTCTCGCGGTCAAGCCCGCCGACTTCGTCTGCGCGCTGGACGCGTAGCCCCGCAGCGTACCGCGCGCGTGGCGGCAGCGCGGCTTGGCGGTCGGGGTTTGTGTCTGCGCCCCGGCGTCCGAAGCGGGTGCGGCTGCCGCTGCGCTGGGGCGAATAAACTGGGCCACCAGCGGTGCGGCTATGCGGATTCCGCACCCGCAGTCACCGGGGTGATGCGAGCCCGCTGGTTGCCGCGCAGCACTCTATGAGCTGGCTTCCTTCCGGTCAAGAAAGATGTTTCGAGGGCTCGGATGCGGCCGCGATTTCTCCGTGCACCCGAAGAAAAAGGGAGCGTTGCCGGCCAGTTCGAAGGCGTCTCGGGCGCTCGCGCGGCGGCGCAGGGTTGACGCGCTCCGCTCGCTCGTGTCCCATGATCGCGGTCTCCGCGATGCCGGTGTCAGAGAGCGCTCGGCTGCTCGGCGCGAAGGGGGTTCGGCGTGGCGCGCAAATGGATGGTTCCGGTGTTGCTGCTGGTGCTGGTGGGCATCGGCGCGTTTCTCGCGATGGATCGCGCAGCGTTCCGCTCCCGGCTCGGCAGTACCGCTGCGCAGCGCCGCGAGCCCGTGCCACCGGCTCCGGCGACGCCGGATGCGCCGCGCCATTATCCGCAGGGTCGCAGGCCGCTCGCGATCGCCGACCACCGCTATCCCGCGAGCTTCTTTCCGAACACGGAGCTGATCGGCCCCGCAGAGATGCGGCTCACGGCGCTCGGAACGGGTATGGCCAGCGCCGCGCCGGCGCAGAAGTCTGCCGGCTGGATGCTCGAGCTCGGCAACGGAGACATCTTCCTCTTCGACGTGGGCACTGGAAGCCAGCAGAACCTGGTGGCGCTGCGGCCGGATTGGTCGAAGCTCGACAAGGTCTTCGTGAGTCATCTCCACATCGACCACGTCGGCGACCTCGACGCGCTGCTGCTGGAGGGCTGGCTCGCAGGACGTTATACGCCCCTGCACGTGTACGGTCCGACGGGCGAGACGCCGGAGCTCGGCACGAAGGCGTTCGCCCAAAACCTGCGCGCCGCCTATGCCTGGGACATCCAGTCGCGCGCGGGCCGACTTCCGGAGGCGGGCGGGCGGCTGATCGCGCACGCCGCGGACTTCCGGACGACGCAGGTCGTGTACGAGAAGAGTGGCGTGAAGATCACGCAATTTCCGCAGATCCATGTCCTCGCTGGGGCGGTCGGCTTCCGCCTCGACTGGAACGAATTGAGCTTCGTGTTCGGCGGGGCCTCGATTCCGAGTCGCTGGTTCCTCGAGCAGGCGCGCGGCGCCGACATCGCGATTCACGAGTGCTTCGACACGCCGGAACGCCTGGCGGAGCGAACCGGTGCGTCCGTGCGCGAAGCCGTCGAGGAGATGTTGGACGCCCACACGCCACCCGCTGGCTTCGGCAAGCTCATGGCCGCGGTGCGGCCGCGACTGGCCGTGGCCTATCACGCCGCGCTGGGTCCCGAGGAGATGCGCCGGCAGGTCGAGGCGATCCGCGAATCCTACGACGGGCCGCTGACCCTGGCCGAGGATCTGACCGTCTGGAACGTAAGCGCCGATCACATCGAGGTGCGCAGGGCCGTGGTGGACACGCTGCCCCTGCCGGCCGGCACCACGCGCGGCTACGCCGAGGCCGCGCGAGCCGAACGGCAGGCGCTGTCGGAAGCGCTGCGCAGGGGCGCCTGGGAGGGGTACGCGCCGCCGGCATTGCCCCAGGACTAGGCGGCGGGCGCGGCGCATCCGCCAGCTGGGCGGCGCCATCGTTGTCGGCGAGCGGCCCGTGACTGCCGTGCCGGCTCGTCTCGCGCGTGCCGCCCTCGACAAGGCTTCGCCGCGCACTTTCGCGCAGTTCTTCCCGCGCTTCGCGGCGCGCGCGCGAGCTGGGGCGCGGTCGCCGCTTCGCGCACGCCGATCACGATGGGATCCTCGGAGAACGAGAGCACGCGGCGGGCCGGCGGCCCTGGACCGCCTGTGCTACGCG
The DNA here is from genome assembly GCA_029881215.1 of Myxococcales bacterium. Lineage (GTDB taxonomy): Bacteria > Myxococcota_A > UBA9160 > UBA9160 > SMWR01 > JAOUNA01. Next base: position 23,798 of record JAOUNA010000022.1, read on the forward strand.
TGCCGCTCCGTTCCGGACTGCATGTGGCTTCTCGACCCGATGCCGGCTCCATGTGGAAGCGCAGCGCAACGCTCCTGATGCTCGCCTCCTGCGCGGGGGCGCTTTCGCCCGTGCTCGCGGAAGAGGTGCAGGGCGCGCCAGCGGACACCGAGCCGCCCGGAGCGGCGGCGCCGAGTTCCGCCGCGGAATCCGGCGCCTGGCAGCCGCCCGACCCCTCGGCCGTCGCATTCGACTGGATCCGGCTCAAGTCCGGCGAGTGGTTGAAGGGCGAGATCGTGCGCATGCGCGACGACGAGATCAAGTTCGACAGCGATGAGCTGGACGAGATCGACTACGACTGGGGCGACGTCACGGCTTTCTTCTCGCCGCGCCTTCACACCTACGTGTTCGAGGGTCGCCGGATCTACACGGGCACCGCCACGCTGCGCGACGGCCGCATCGTCGTCGCGACCGCAGACGGTCCGCGCGAGTTCGAGCGTTCGGGGCTCGTGGCGATCGTCCCGGGAGACCAGTCGGAGCGCAATTGGTGGAGCGGCAAGATGAGCATGGGCCTGATCGCCCGCGCCGGCAATACGGACACGACGGACTTCGTCTCGCAATTCAACGTCACGCGAGAGGCGCCTGTGGCGCGCCTCGGCCTCGCATACAACGGGGCGATCAGCATGCAGGGCGGAGAGGAAACCACCAACAACCACCGCGCCAACCTGGCGCTCGATTTCTACGTGTCGCGCCGCCTGTTTCTCACGCTTCCGAGCGTCGCCTTCTACCAGGACAAGTTCCAGAACATCGACCAGCAGATCACGCCGGGCGCGGGACTCGGCTACGACCTCATCAAGACCAAACGACTCGACTGGCAGATCGTCCTGGGCGCTGCGTATCAGTACACGGAGTTCATCTCGGTCTCCGAGGGTCCGCGCACCCGACAGGACGCCGCCGTGCTCGCCTCGAGCGCGTTCGAGCTGGAGGTCAGCAGCGACGTGGATTTCGACACCGAGTATCGCATCCAGGTCGTGGCGACGAATCCGGGGCTCACGACGCAGCACCTGCTCTCGACGCTCTCCGTCGACATCTGGGGCCCGATCGACCTCGATGTGTCCTTCACCTGGGATCGGGTCGAGCGGCCCGTCACCGATTCGAGCGGCGTGACCCCGGAGAGCGACGACTTCCGCCTGTCGGTCGGGCTCGGCATCGAGTTCTGAGCGCGCGCTTGCCCTCGGTGCCGCTTCGAGGGACCATTCGCCGTGCCGCGTGCATGCGGCGGATGGGCCCGGGACGATCCACCAGGGCAAGACACGTGGTGCAAGGGAGAGAAACCGATGTACAAGCTCTATTGGTCGAAGGGAAGCGGCGCGGTCGCGCCGCAGGTGATGCTCGAAGAGAGCGGCGTCCCCTACGAGAAGATCGTGGTGGACCTCGACAAGGAGGAGAATCGGCGGGCGGAGTTTCTGGCCCTGAATCCGCTGGGCCAGGTGCCGGTGCTGGCCTTGCCCGACGGCACGATCATGACCGAATCGGCTGCGATGGTGCTGGAGATCGGCGACCGCCACCCCGAGTCGGGCCTGATCCCCGGGGTGGGCAGCGCGGAGCGCGCGGTGGTGCTGCGCTGGCTGCTGTTCATGGCCGTGAATCTCTACGTGGCGGAGCTGCGCATGTTCTACTCGGATCGCTTCACGAGCGAGCCCGGGGGCGTCGAGGGTGTGCGGGCCTCGGCTGTCGCCGATGCGGAGCGCGCGCTCTCCATCCTCGAGTCGGGCCTGGCGCCCGGCCCGTTCCTGCTCGGCGATCGCTACAGCGCCGCGGACATCTACCTCTGGATGCTCGCCTCCTGGTTCCCCGCCGAGGTCATCGAGAAATATCCGCGCATCCAGCGCCTCAAGCGGGAGATCATGCGCCGCCCGGTTGTGGCCAAGCTCGCGAAGGAGAACGGTCTGGAGGGCTGAGCGCAGCGGCCCGCGCCACGCGGGTCGTCAAGCAGCGCGGCCGATCGGACGATCCGTGGCCATGCGGCGGGCAGTCTGTCTGGCAGCGTGGGTGCTGCTCCTCGCGCAGCCGCTCCGCGCGGAGATCTATCGCTGCGTGCAGCCGGACGGCAGCGTGCGCTTCACGGGCGATCCCAGCGCGTGTTCGAATGCCGAGCGGCATGTGCTCGAACGCGCGCTGCAGCGCGCAGCGCCGGCCGCCCAAGCGGATGCGAGCGCAGGCGCTGCGGAGCCCGCCGCGCCGTGGCGCGGGTCGCACACCGATCTGCTCGGACTCTTTCCGGTCGCCGCGAGCCTGGGCGCCGGCTGGGAGATCGTGGAAGAAGCGGCCTCCGACCCCCTGACCGATCCGGATCTCCGGAAGCAGGGCGTGCGAACGACGGCGGCGCGTCACTACACGCGGGGACACGGCCGGGTGGCCCAGGTGTGCACGCTCGAGATCTGGGCGTTCGAGGACAGCGAAGCCGCCGCGCGCGCGCAGACGGCTCTCGTGCTGCCCGACTGGCGCCTGCAGCGCGAGGCGAATCTGCTGCTCACGCTGCGCGGCGTAACGCTCGATCTCGGCCGCGCGCCGCGCAACGGCATCGCATCCGAATGCGATCCGCTCATCCCGAGCGCGCTGGCGCGATGGGCCGCCCGTCGGCGCTGAGCCGGTGCGCGGCTGTCGCGGCCGCAACGCTCACGCGGTGAGTGCGCGGCCCAGCGATTCGACCAGGCGGTCCGCATCCGCCTCGCGGAACACGAGCGGCGGGCGAATCTTGAGCACGTTGTGGTGCGGCCCGTCGATGCCCACCAGGACCCCATCCTCGCGCATGCGGTTGATCAACTCGTGCGCGGTCTTGCCATCCGGCTCGCGCGTCTCGCGATCGCGCACGATATCCACGCCGATGAACAGCCCGACGCCGCGCACGTCTCCGATGCACGCGGATCGCGCGGCCAATTCCTCGAGCCCGGCGCGGAGGTAGGCGCCGACGCGCCGCGCGTTCTCGCGCAAACCCTCGCGCTCGAGCACGTCGAGCACGGCGAGCCCCACCGCGCACGCGACCGGGTTGCCGCCGAAGGTGCTGAAGAAGTCATAGTGATCCGTCAGCGAGCGCAGAATCTCCGGGCGGGTCAGCACCGCCGCGAGGGGGTGGCCGTTGCCGATCGGCTTTCCCAGCGTGACGATGTCGGGCAATCCGCCGTGCGCCTCGAAGCCCCACATGTGCGTCCCGGAGCGCCCGAAGCCCGACTGCACTTCGTCCGCCACGCACAGGCCGCCGGCCGCGCGGACCTTTTCGAAGGCGGCGCTCAGGTAGCCCTCGGGCGGCACGACGATGCCGCTGCTGCTCAAACCGAGGTCGATGTAGAAGGCGGCGGGCTCGTGGCCGCGCTGCCGCAGCATTGCGATGGCCTCGTCGAGATACGCGGCATAACACTCGGCCAGGCGCGGCGACCCGCGGCGGTGCGGACCGCGGTAGTCATCCGGCGCGGGCACGGTCACGACGTGGGGGGCGATGCGCGCAGGATCGCCGATCTCGTAGGGAGAGAGCGCGTAGACCGCATCCGTCGTGCCGTGGTAGGCCTCCCGGATCTCGATGCCG
>JAOUNA010000150.1 GCA_029881215.1 Myxococcales bacterium
GCATCCCAGCCGCGCTGGCCGTCCGCCACCCACAGGTAGCGGAGGTAGTCGTAGAACGCCGCCGGCGGATCGCCGGACTGCCCCCGCGACGGGTAGTAGGCGATCTGGTAGAGCAACGCCGAGGGCAGCGGCAGCACGCGCCGGCCCCCCAACCGCAGCAGCATGGAGAGGGGCAGCACGCCGCGCCCCACGACGTTGTAGATGCCGGGCTGGGGGTGCAGCAGCGCGCGCTCGAAGGCGGCCAGCGCGTCGTCCTCATGGACGAATTGGAGCAGGGGATCGTAGCCCATCGGCTTGGGTGCGATCGGCAGCGCGAAATAGCGCACGACGTGATTCCAATACGCGGGTCCCATGATCCAACAGGGGCGCAGCACGGTCACCTCCGCATCGGGATGACGCGCGGACCAGTCGGCCAGGAGCTTCTCCATCTGGACGCGATCGCGCACCGCGTGGGCGTCGGGATGCCCGCGCAGCGGATGCGATTCCGTGAGGAAGTTTGGATTGTCGGGGTGGGGCCCGTACAACATCGTGCTCGAAGCCACCACCAGCTGGCGGATCTTGGCGGCCGCGCAGGCGTGCATCACGTGGAGGCTGCCGATCGTCTCGAGCTCGTGATCCAGCTCGAGATCCGGCGTGGGGTTGGTTCGGAATGCCGCGTGCAGCACCGCCTCGACCCGCTCCTGCTCGAAGATCTCCGCCAGTCGGCAGTCGGCGGTGGGCTCGGTGAGGTCCACGCGATGGAATTGGACGCGCTCGTCGAGCTGAAAGGGGCGGCGGTAGTCGAGACCCACCACCCGCGGCGCGGGAGAGCGCGCCAGCAGGCGGGAGATCACGCCCCGCCCGATGAAGCTGTGAAGACCGCTGACTGCGATGACGCCCGGTGCGCTCAAGGAACCTCGCCGAGCGGCGGGCGCGGCGCGCGCCTCGCTGCTCTTCGAGTCGTCAGATACCATGCCCGTCGATGCGTGTCAGTGGCAACGTCGCGATCGTCGAAGACCGGCGTTACCGCGACCACCGCGGACCCGCCGGGCATCCGGAGCGCCCCGAGCGCCTGGCCGCCGTGGAGCAGGCGATCGACGCGTTCCGAGATCGCGTGGTTCCGCTCGCGCCCCGGCCGGCCCAGCCCGAGGAGATCCTGCGCATCCACGACCGCGCCCACCTCGAGCGCGTGACCGAAGCGGTGCGCCAGGCACCGCAATACCTCGACGCCGACACCTACGTGTCTCGCGAGAGCCTCGACGTGGCGCTGCTCGCCGCCGGCGGCGCCGTCGAGCTGACACGCCGCGTCGCGCGGGGCGAGGCGCGCTGCGGATTTGCGGCGCTGCGTCCACCCGGGCACCACGCCGAGCCCGATCGCGCCATGGGATTCTGTGTGTTCAACAACGCCGCCATCGCCGCGCGCGCCGTGCAGTGCGAGGAGCGTGTGGGGCGGATCCTCTTGCTGGATTTCGACGTGCACCACGGCAATGGCACCCAGCACGTCTTCGAAGCGGATCCGACCGTCCTCTACGTTTCGACGCACCAGTTTCCGTTCTATCCCGGCAGTGGCGACTTCGATGAGGTCGGCACGGGCCCAGGCGTCGGCGCGACCGTGAACGTGCCGATGCCGGCGGGCTGCGCCGATACCGAGTACATCGGTGTGTTGGAGCACGTGCTCGTGCCGGTCGCGCGCGCCTTCCGACCGGAGATGCTGATCGTGTCCTGCGGCTTCGACGCGCACCGCGACGACCCGCTCGGTGGCATGTGCGTGAGCGGCGCGGGCTTCCGCGCCATGACCGACATCATCCGGTGTCTGGCGGACGCGCTCTGCGACGGGCGCGCGGCCTTCGTGCTCGAAGGCGGCTACGCGGCCAGCGGTCTGCGCGAGGGCACGCACGCCGTGCTCGAGGCCCTGCTCGAAGCCGAGCCCGCGCAGGGCAGCGCGGCGCCGGCCCCGACGCCCGGCAGCGTCCTCGCCCGCGTGCTCGAGCGGGTGCACCAGGTCCACGGCCGGGATTTTTCGCGCGCAGCCAAAAAATAAAACACTGTTATTATTTCTTCGCACCCGGAGACTACGGGATCTTGTAGTCCCCCGCTGCCTTATCCCCGAGATCTTGTGCCGATCGCGAAACTGCAGGTTCGCGTGGAAAGAAAGGAAAAATGGTTGAATTTCTTTCGATGCGAGTGGTATACAAAGGCACGTCAGTGGGGATCAGTGGTATCAAGTGGTATCACCCCGTCAGGCGGTAACGGATCGCGAGGGCGTCCCCACCGATGTTTCGAGGCAGGTTCGTGCATACCATCGACACCAAGAATCGCATGAGCCTGCCCGCGGGATTCCGGCAAGAGCTGCAGCGCCGTAGCGACCAGCCGCCGATCCTGACCAACGCTCACGAGTGCCTGGACCTCTTCCCCTTCGAGGATTGGCTCGAATTCGAGGAGCGCATCGTGGGCATCGCGAGCGTCGATCCCGAGGCCCAGGCCTACGCCCGGATGATGATCTCGGGAGCCACGCCCTGCCCCATCGACAAACAGGGACGCATTCTCGTGCCGCCCCATCTGCGCGATCACGCCGGCCTCGACCGCGAAGTGACGGTAGCCGGCGTCGGACCCAAGATCGAGCTGTGGGACAAGGCGCGATTCGAGGCGAATCTGACCCAGACGAACGCTCGCTACCCCGAGATGGCTCGGTCGGTGGCAGCGAAGCTGGGTCCATGAGGAGTTACTAGGCGGGGGGTACGGAGGAGAGAACTCTCCTTCGGATATGAGGTTGGGGTGTCCCCGGAGCACCGCTTCGATGCGATCGGGTGGTCAATGGGGGGGACAGCCAGGTCGTGCGGAGTCGGTGCTCCGGGGCGCCCCAGCAGTTTCCACGCCACGCGGCCTTCTGCCGCTTTACCGCGAAGGGGCGAAGGTGGGAGCCCCGCTTCATTGGCCAGCCACTTCACGCACCAACCCGTGCTGCTCGAAGAGTCTCTGTCCTGGCTGCAGCCCGACGGGGATTCCCTCTTCGTGGACGGCACCGTCGGGGGCGGCGGCCACGCGGAGGCTCTGCTCGAGCGCAGCGCGCCTTCGGGGCGCCTGATCGCGCTGGACATCGACGCAGAGGCGCTCCAGGCGGCGGCCAAGCGCCTCGCCCCCTACGGCGAGCGCGTGCAGCTCGTGCACGGCTCCTTCCGCAACCTGGGCGCGCTGCTCCGCGATCTGGGCGTGGCTCGCGTCGACGGTGTGCTGCTGGATCTCGGCGTGTCCTCCCACCAGCTCGACGTGCCCGAGCGCGGCTTCCGATTCGCCGAGGCGAGCGCCGAGGGCACACCCCTCGACATGCGCATGGATCGCCAATCCGAGGACGCCTCGGCGGCGGATCTGCTGAGCCGCGCCAGCGAGAGCGAGCTGGCGGGATGGTTCCGCGCCTACGGAGACCTGCGCGGAGCACGGCGTCTGGCGCGCGCCATCGTCCGGGTGCGCGCGCAGCGTCCGCTCGAGACTGCGCGCGATCTGCTCGAGGTGATCCACACCGAGAAGATCGGTCTGGGGCGGCGCCACAATCCAGCGACCCGCGTCTTCCAGGCCCTGCGCATCGCGGTGAACGACGAGCTGCGCGCCCTCGACGAGGGTCTGTCGAGCAGCATCGACGCCCTTCGCCCCGGCGGCCGCCTGGTCGTGATCGCCTACCACTCCGCCGAAGATCGCATCGTCAAGTGCCGCTTTCGCGACGCGGCGCGCGGCTGCGTGTGCCCGCCCGTGGTGCCCGTCTGCGTGTGCGGGGGCGAGGTGACGCTGCGCGTTCTCACCCGGCGCCCGATCACGCCGAAGCCCGACGAGATCCGCCGCAACCCGCGCGCGCGATCGGCGCGACTGCGCGCGGCGGAACGCGTGTCGGAGGCCGCGTGAAACGCGCGCGCGCGCAGAACCGACGCCGCGGGCCCTCCACGCGAGATCTGATCGGGCGCGACCTGGCCCGCGCGCGCAGCGCTGCACGCCCGAGGCGCAGCCTCTCGGCGGCGCTGCTGATCGGTGCGCTGGCCGCCGGGCTGTCGCTCGTGGCCCTGCGCGTCGACATCCTGCGTCTGCGCTACGCGCTGGCCGAGGCGCTCGAGCAGGAGAAGACGCTGCTCGAAGAGCGCCGCGCCGCGACCGCCCGCCTGGAGAGCCTGCGCGATCCGGCGCGCCTCGCGTCGCTGGCGCAGGCGCGGGGCCTGGCGCGGGCGGCGCGGGTGGTGGATCTCGCGCCCGCGGCGCAGGCCATGGAGGCGAAGCCGTGAGGTGCGCGGACCTGCGCTGCAGTGCGAGGCGCGTGGCGCTGGTGCGCGCCGTCCTCGTGCTCGGCTTCGCGGCGCTCGGGCTGCGCGCGGCGCAGCTGAGCGTCTTCGATCAGCGCGGCGCCACGCGGGGTGACGCGCAGACGCTGCGCACTCTCACGCTGCCGCCCGAGCGCGGCCACGTGATCGACCGCGACGGCACCGAGCTCGCGCTCTCCGTGGAGGCGCCCTCGGTCTACGCCGTGCCGTCGCAGCTGACGGACACCGCGCGCGCCTCGCGCGAGCTGGCCGCGATCCTCGACCTCGACGCGCGCGAGCTTCGCGAGCGCCTGAAGCGGGGCGGCGGCTTCCGCTTCGTGGCGCGCTGGATCACGCCGGAGCGCGCCGAGCGCGTCCAGGCGCTCGGGCTCCCGGGCGTCGGCGTGATTCGCGAGCCGCGCCGCATCTATCCCCACGGCACGCTCGCGGCCCGGGCGATCGGCTTCGCGAACATCGACGGCCGCGGCGTGCGCGGCATCGAGCAGCAGGAGGACGCCTGGTTGCGCGGCACCACGCGGCGGCTGCCCGTCGAGCGCGACGGCAGCGGCGCCCTGATGCTGGTGGACGGCGAGGTCACCTGGGGCACGGCGGGGGGCGACGTGGCGCTCACCCTCGACGCGGAGCTCCAGGCGGACGCCGAGGGCGCCCTCGCGCAGGCGATCGCGGCGAGCGGGGCGCGCGGCGGGGTCGTCATCTCGATGGATCCGCATTCCGGCGAGATCTACACGCTGGCCGAGTCGCCGACCTTCGATCCGAACAACTTCCGGGACCTGGACTACGCGGCGACGCGCTCATCGGCATTCCTCGACTCCACGGAGGCCGGCTCCGCCCTCAAGGCCTTCCTGATCGCCGCCGCCCTCGAGAACGGCGCCATCGCACCGCAGCAGCGCATCGACTGCGGCGGGGGCGAGTTCCGCATTCCCGGCAAGACGATCCGCGACGCGCACGACTACGGCGAGCTCGATGCCGCGGGAATTCTCCGCGTCTCCAGTAACATCGGCGCGGTCAAGGTCGCGACCGCACTGGGGCGCAGCCGGCACTTCGAAATGCTGCGTCGCTTCGGATTCGGCGAGTCGACGCGCAGCGGATTTCCCGACGAGGCCGCCGGGATGCTGCGCCCGTGGCGTGACTGGCAACCGGTCGACCACGCGACCATCGCGTTCGGCCAGGGAGTGAGCGTGACCAGCATCCAGCTCGCGGCGGCCACCGCGGTGCTCGCCAACGGCGGCATGTGGGTGCGGCCGCGCCTGGTGGCGGCACGCCGTGCACCCGGGGGCACCTGGCAGCCCACCGCGCGCGACGTGGTACGGCGCGTGTTGTCGCAGCGCACCGCGAACTCCGTGCTCGCCATGCTCGAGGGCGTGGTGGGCGAGGACGGAACCGGCACGCGCGCCGCGCTGCCGGGCGTGCGCGTGGCCGGCAAGACGGGTACGGCGCAGAAGTTCGACGCGCAGACGGGGCGCTACTCCGACGATCGCTTTCGCGCCTGGTTCGTCGGCGTGGTACCGGCCGACGCGCCGCGGCTCGTGATCGTCGCGGGGCTCGACGAGCCGCAGCGGCCCCACCACACCGGAGGCAGCGCGGCGGCGCCGCTCTTCGCGCGGGTCGCGGCACACCAGCTCGCCCGCTTCGGCATCCGCACGGAAGCGCCGCAGCCGCCGACGCCCACGCGCAGCGCCGCGCGGGACGCCGCGCCGAAAGCTCCGCCGGTGGTGGTCGCGCGCCGCGACGCGCCGGCGCGCGCCGCCACGCAAGCGGCGCCGCCGGCGCCGCGCGTGGCCGCGGTGGCGCAGCGTCGGCCGGATCTCGCCAACCTGAACGGGCGCGTCCTGCTGCCCGATTTCCGCGGCCTGACACCGGCCGAGGTGATCGGAATCACGGCCGCCCACGGCCTTCACGTCAATCTCTCGGGCAGCGGTCTCGCGGTACGCCAGACGCCTCCGCCCGGCTCCGTCGTGACCGCGGCGGACGGCGACATCCACGTCGAGTTCGAGGAAGCCGGGCCGCGAGAGAAGCACAACGCGGCGCGCGCGATGACACTGGGAGGCCGAGGCTGAATGCGTCTGTCCGCTCTCGTCTCGGCCCTGCCCCCGGAGCGCGCGCCGCTGCGCGTGACACCGGCGGGCTCGGGGCACGATCCCCGCATCCGAGACCTCACCTACGACTCGCGCGCCGTCGCGAGCGGCGACGCGTTCTTCGCGCTGCGCGGCGCCCACACGGACGGTCACGCCTACCTCGCACAGGCGGTGGCACGCGGCGCCGCGGCGCTCTTCGTCGAAGAGCTTCCCGCGCAGCTCGACCTGCGCGGTGCGGCGTGCGTGGTGGTGAAGGACACGCGGCGCTGCCTGGCGCCCATCGCGGCGCACTTCTTCGGCGCGCCGAGTCGCGAGCTCACGCTGATCGGCGTCACCGGAACCAACGGCAAGACGAGCACGACCTACCTGGTGGAATCGATCCTCAGCGCGGCGGGTCGGCGCGCCGGCTTGATCGGGACGATCGAGGTGCGCCATGATCCGGTGCGGCGCCGCGCCCTGAACACCACGCCGGAGAGCCTCGATCTGCAGCGCACCCTGCGCGAGATGCGCGACTCGGGCGCCGACGCGGTCGTGATGGAGGTCTCGTCGCACGGCCTCGAACTCGGCCGCGTCGACGGCTGCCGCTTCGCGCTGGCGGCCTTCACCAATCTCACCCAGGATCACCTCGATTTTCACGGCGACATGGACGCCTATCGGGCGTCGAAGACGCAGCTGTTCACGCGCCACCTCGCTGCGGGCGGCGCCGCCGTATTGAACCTGGACGACCCGGCCTGCGCGTCCTTTGCCGCCGCCGCGAAAGCCACGGCGGGGTGCATCGTGCGCGTCACGCGCCGCGCTGACGCCGACGCCGAGGTGCGCCTGCTGGACGCCGAGGTGGGTCTCGCGCACACCCGCGCGCGCGTGCAGCTGCCCTCGGGTGCGCTGTCCGTCCAGCTGCCTCTCGTGGGAGATTTCAACGTCGAGAACATGCTGGTCAGCTGCGGCATCGCCGTTGCCCTGCAGATTCGAGCCGACGCCATCGCTGCGGGCATCGCAGCCTGCCCCCAGGTGCCCGGT
>JAOUNA010000151.1 GCA_029881215.1 Myxococcales bacterium
GCGCGCGTCGGGCACGGGATGCGCGGCTTCGCAGGTCTGCACGCGCGAGAGTGCGAGCCCGTGGCCGTCCGGGACGACGACCAGGCCACCGGTCAGGCGCTCGGCCAGGCACGCCTCGACGGCCTGCGCCATCGGCGCCGCGGCCTTGCCCGCCGCCAGCAGCCACACGCGGGCCCCCGCGGCGAGGGGCTCGCCCGCCACCCGGATCGCGCCGTCCGCGTCGCGGGCCACGTGGCGGCGCACGGCCGCAGCCGGCTCGATGGCGGCCAGCGCCGCCCGGAACACCGCTTCGAGAACGTCGCGAATCGCCGGGTCGCGGTTCACGGAGTCTCGGCCGGGGCGTCGGGAACCACGGCCGGGACCGACATTGCATCGGACTCGGGCACACGCACGGGTACGAGACGGATTTCGATGCGCCGATTCCGCGCCCGACCCTCCGCCGTGTCGTTGCTCTCGAGTGGCGCGTAGGGGCCGTACGAGACAGCGGTGAGCCGGCGCGGATCGATCTGCTGCTCCTCGAAGAGACGCACCACCTGCGACGCGCGGGCGGCGGCGAGCTCCCAGTTGGTGCCCCAGCGCGCCGCCAGCGAGCGGCTGAGCGGCACGTTGTCCGAGTGCCCCTGCACCTCCACGCGGTGATCGGTTCCGCGCAGCTTCGCCGCCACCTTCTTCAGCACCGCCGCGCCGCGCGGGTCGAGCGTCACCGCGCCGGACGGAAACAGGATCTCCTGCTGCAGATTGAGCCGAAGTCCCTCGCGGAGCTGCTCGATCTGGATCTGGCCCGAGGCGACCTCCGCCTCGAGATCGGCGACCAGGCCCTCGTAGGTGCTCTGCAGGCGGCTCAGCTTGGAAACCTGCTCCTCGCGCTCGCGCAGGTGTGCCGTGAGCAGCGTCTTCGACTTCTCCAGCTTCTCCACGTCGCGCGCCAGCGCTTCCCGCGTCTGCCGCAGATCCTCCATGTCACTGATCAATTGAACGCGCTCATCGCCGAGCGCGCGATTCGAACGCTCGAGATCGACGATGCGCTGCTCGAGCCGCGCATTCTCCGCCTCGAGAGATCCGACGACCTCCTCGTGCGTACCCCGCGTCACGCAGGCCGCCGCCAGCAGCACCAGCAGGCCGGCGAACGCGAGCGACGCGCTACGCCTGGGGCGCGAGCGTCTGTTGCAGTGCTTCATCGATCGTTCCCACATAGATCATCTCCAAGCCCTCAAGGAGCCCCCGCTCCACCTCCTCCACGTCCTTCCGATTCCGATCGGGAAGAACCACCCGCTCGATCCCGGCGCGCTTCGCCGCGAGAACCTTCTCCTTGATGCCGCCGACCGGGAGCACGACGCCGCGCAGCGTGATCTCTCCCGTCATCGCGACCCTCGGACGACCCGCGCGGCCCGTCATCAGAGACGCGAGAGACGATACCATCGCGACACCCGCCGATGGACCGTCCTTCGGCACCGCACCAGCGGGCACGTGGAGGTGGATGTCCGATTCGTTGAAGAGCGCAGGATCCACGCCGATCGCGCCGGCGTGGCTGTGCAGCCAGGAGCGCGCCGCCTCCGCAGATTCGCGCATCACGTCTCCCAGGGAGCCGGTCAGATTGAGCACGCCCTTGCCGGGCATGCGCGTCGATTCGACGAAGAGGATGTCACCGCCGGCCGGCGTCCACGCCAGGCCCACGGCCACGCCCGGCTCTCCGGTCCGTTCGGCAATCTCGGGCTCGAAGCGCACCGGACCGAGCAGGTCGCCGAGATCCTGGGCCGCGATCCTGAAGGATTCGGCGGTCTCGCCCTCGGCGATGCGCCGCGCCACCTTGCGCGCGATCGCGCCGATCTCGCGTTCGAGATTGCGCACGCCCGCCTCCCGCGTGTAGCTGCGAATCAGCGCGCGCAGCGTCTCCTCGGGGATCTCCAACGCGAACCCCTCGACGCCGTTCTGCTCCAGCTGGCGCGGCACGAGGAACTGCTTGGCGATCTCGAGCTTCTCCTCTTCCGTGTAGCCCGGCAGCTCGATCACCTCCATGCGATCGCGCAGCGCCGGAGGTACCGGATCCATGATGTTGGCGGTGGCGATGAAGAGCACCTGGGAGAGGTCGAAGGGGACCTCGAGGTAATGGTCGCTGAAGGTGGCGTTCTGCTCGGGGTCCAGCACCTCCAACAGCGCCGAGGAGGGATCGCCGCGGAAGTCCGCGCCCACCTTGTCGACTTCGTCGAGCAGGAACACGGGATTGCGCGTTCCCGCCCGCCGCATCCCCTGGATCACGCGACCCGGGAGCGCGCCCACGTAGGTGCGCCGGTGCCCGCGAATCTCCGCCTCATCGCGGACGCCGCCGAGCGAGATGCGCTGGAACTGGCGCCCCAGCGCGCGCGCGATCGAACGACCCAGCGACGTCTTGCCCGTGCCCGGCGGGCCCGCGAAGCAGAGGATGGGGCCCTTCAGATCCCGCTTGAGCGAGAGCACCGCGATGTATTCGACGATGCGGTCCTTGACCTTGTCGAGCCCGTAGTGGTCCTCGTCCAGGATGCGGCGCGCTTCGTCCACGTCGAGGCGATCCTCGGAGATCGCGCTCCAGGGAAGCTCCACCATCCACTCGAGATAGCTCCGGATTACGCTGTACTCGGCGGCGGCCGTCGGCATCTGCCCCAGGCGCTCCAGCTCTCGCACCGCCTGGTTGCGCGCCTCTTCGGGCATCTTCGCGGCTTCGATGCGCTCGCGGAGGCGCTCGGTCTCGGTCGCCGTATCCTCGACCTCGCCGAGCTCCTGCCGGATCGCCTCGAGCTGCTGCCGCAGCATGTAGTCGCGCTGCGTCTTTCCGATGTCGCTCTGGACCTTCTCGCGAATCTCGCTCTCGACCTTCATCGCATCGCGCTCGCGCGCGATCTCGTTCAACACGAGCTTGAGCCGCGCCGGAACGTTCAGCTCTTCGAGGAGCTGCTGCTTGCCCGCGACGTCGAATTCCAGGTTCGAGCCGACGAGGTCGGCGAGCTTGGACGGATGCTCCACGCTCTGGGCCAGGACCTGCAGTTCGTCGGACAGCCGGGGGCTCTCCGCCACGAGCGCCCCGAACTCCTGCACGGCGTTGCGAACCAGCGCGGTCGTCTCCACCGATTCGAGATCGCCCCACTCCTCGAGCCTGCGAACGCGCCCGACGAGGAAGGGCTCTTCGGAGGTGAAGTCCTCGATGCGGACGCGCGCCACGCCCTGCACGAGCAGCCGGAAGGAATCGTCCGGGAACTTGAGCATGCGCGCGATCCGCATCACCGTGCCCACGCGATACAGGTCATCGGGCCCCGGCACCTCCACGGGCTTTCGCACCGATACGCAGACGAGCAGACGCTGCGGCGAGAGCAGGGCCGCATCGATCAGCTTGCGCGATCGGTCCGTGTTCACCAGCAGCGGAGAGAGCAGGAACGGGAAGAGCACCGTGTTCCGGAGCGGCAGGATCGGCAGCGACTCCGGGAGCTCGATGCGCGACGGCTCCTCGTCGCTGCCGCTCCCGACCAGCACCTCGGTCGGACGCCGGGTCTCGGGCGCGTCCGCTCGGATCTCGTCGCGTTCTTCTTCGGTCATGCTCTGTGTTCCCGCATCGGGCGCCTGCGCGTCACTCGTGCTCCACCTCGATGCTGCGGCGCACCGGCATCCGCTTGCGCAGGGAGATCGTGAGGAAGCCGTCGGCGAGATGGGCGGATACGCCGTCCGTCTCGATCGGCACCGGAACCCGCACCCGCCGCTCGAACGGACCGGCAGCAATCTCCATCTGGTGCAGCCGCTTCACACCGGAAGCATCCGCGGGAAGTCGCACGCCGCTGACGCGCAACACGTTGCTGTCGATCGTCACGCGCAGATTCTCACTGCGCACGCCCGCCAGCTCGACGCGGACCACGATCGCGCTCTCGGTCTCGACGACGTCGACGTCGGGCTGCCAGCGATCCCCTCGCAGGCGATCCGCGAAATCACCATAGAGCTCCGCAAAGGGATCGCTTCGCTTCGCCTGACTCAATGTCGTCCGCCCCTGGGAGATCGTGGACTCTAGGAGTTCCCCTTCTCCTCAGTGTACTCGGCGTCGACCACGTCGTCGTCCTTCGCGCCGGATCCCGTCCCCGCGCCCGGAGCTTGCGCGCCGGAGGGCGCTCCCTCGGCGGCCTTTGCCTTGTACAGCGTCTCCGCGACCTTGTGCAGCGCCTGCTCCACCCGCTGCTGGGCGGCGTCCATGCGCGCCGGATCGTCGCTCTCGAGATCCTTCTTCGCGCCCTCGATCGCCGACTCGGCCGCAGCGCGCTCCGCGTCGGCAATCTTCTCCTTGTTCTCCGAGAGCGTCTTCTCCGCCTGGTAGATCAGGGAATCGAGGCTGTTGTGCTTCTCGATCCGCTCGCGGCGTTCCTTGTCCTCGCCCGCGTGCGCCTCCGCCTCGCGCACCATGCGCTCGATCTCCTCCTTCGAGAGCCCTCCGCTGCCTTCGATCCGGATCGACTGCTCGCGGCTCGTCGCCTTGTCCCTCGCGTTCACCGAAAGGATGCCGTTCGCGTCGATGTCGAAGGTCACTTCGATCTGCGGTACGCCGCGCGGCGCCGGCGGAATTCCGTCGAGGACGAAGGTGCCGATCGTGCGGTTGTCGTGCGCCATCTCCCTCTCGCCCTGGAGCACCTTGATCTCCACCTGGGGCTGGCTGTCCGCCGCCGTCGAGAACACCTGGCTGCGCTTCGTGGGGATCGTGGTGTTCTTCTCGATGAGCTTCGTCATCACGCCGCCCAGCGTCTCGATGCCGAGCGAAAGCGGCGTCACGTCGAGCAGCAGCACGTCCTTCACGTCGCCGGCCAGAACACCGCCCTGCACCGCGGCGCCGACGGCCACCACCTCGTCGGGATTGACCGTCTTGTTGGGCTCCTTGCCGAACAGCTCGCTGACCTTCGCCTGCACCATCGGAATGCGCGTCGAGCCCCCGACCATCACCACCTCGTCGATGTCGCGCGACGTGTAGCCCGCATCGGCCAGGGCCTGGCGGCACGGTCCGAGCGTGCGCTCGACGAGATCCTCCACCAGCTGCTCGAACTTCGCGCGCGAGAGCTTCATCGTCAGATGCTTGGGGCCGCTCTTGTCCGCGGTGATGTACGGCAGATTGATGTCGGTGCTGGCCGCGCTGGAGAGCTCGATCTTCGCCTTCTCCGCGGCCTCGCGCAGGCGCTGAACCGCCATGGGATCTGCGGCGAGATCCACGCCCTGATCCTTCTTGAACTCGGCGATCAGGTAGTCGATGATGCGGTGGTCGAGGTTGTCGCCGCCGAGGTGCGTGTCGCCGTTGGTCGCCTTCACTTCCACGACGTTCTCACCCACCTCGAGAATCGAGATGTCGAAGGTGCCGCCGCCGAAGTCGTAGACGGCGATCTTCTCGTCCTTCTGCTTGTCGAGTCCGTACGCGAGCGCAGCCGCCGTCGGCTCGTTGATGATGCGCTTGACCTCGAGGCCCGCGATGGCGCCCGCGTCCTTGGTCGCCTGGCGCTGCGCGTCGTTGAAGTAGGCCGGAACGGTGATCACCGCCGCCTTCACCGTGGCGCCGAGGTGCGCCTCCGCGGCGGACTTGAGCTTCTGGAGGATCATCGCGGAGATCTCGGGCGGCGTGTAGGTCGTGTCCCCGACCTGGACCGCCGCCATGCCTTCCTTGCCCTCGACCACATCGAAGGGAACCAGGCGGATCTCCTCGGGCACCTCGGAGCGGCGCCGGCCCATGAAGCGCTTGATGGAATACACCGTGCCTTTCGGATTGGTGACGGCCTGCCGCTTCGCGATGGCGCCGACCAGGCGCTCGCCTTCGTCGCTGAACGCCACGACGGACGGGGTGGTGCGGCCGCCCTCTTCGTTGGGAATGACCACCGCCTGGCCGCCTTCCATCACGGCGACCACCGAGTTGGTCGTGCCGAGATCGATTCCGATCACCTTGCCCGAATCTGCCATGGGACTCCATACCTCCGTCGCCCGCGTCCCCGGGTCTGCAATGGCGGCAAGGCTCGTCGCTGGCTCCGGGTTGTCAAGCGCGCCGGGCACTTGGAGGCCGCCGTCGCAGGCGCCGACCGGCTCCGGAACGGGCCCTCTGCCCACGGGGTCAAAAGCTCTGGGTGCGGCTCGCCGATACGGCGGAATGACCTCGTAACCGCTTGAAATTCCGAAAGATCCTTTGAGCCGGGGGAGCGCACCGGTATACTTCGCGATCTTGCGCCGGCCGCAGGCGAGAGGCGCGCGGGGGCAGGACAGAGACACATGGTTTCAATGATGGGCCGTGGGGCGAACGTCGTGCTCTTCGCCCTGGGCTGCTTCCTGGCTGCCGGTATCGTGAATGCGATCCTCGTATCGCTGCTGCTCGCCCCTCCGGAGCGCCTGGGAGAAGCGGTGGCCCCCCCGGCACCGGCCAAGCGGAGCTGGGCAGAACGCCAGGTGATCCTCACGCGCAATCTCTTCAAATCCTCGACGGAGGCGCCGCTGGAGCCGCTGATCCCGGTAGAGAACCTGGAGCGCACCCGGCTCCCGCTCACGCTCCTCGGCACGGTTGCGGCCGAGAACCCGCAGCTCGCCTGGGCGGCCATCGAAGATCGCGACAAGCGCGAGACGCTCGTGGTGAGCGTGGGCGATTCCGTCGGCAGCAGCGCCCGGGTGCAGCGCATCGAGCGCCGCCGGGTGATCCTGCTCGAGAACGGATCCCCTCGGGAACTGATCGTCGATGCCGATTCGGAGACAGCGGGTGCACGGCCGACCCCCGCGCCGCGGGCCCGCGCCGCGGCCAGCACCCGGGCACAGCGCCGCGATGCCGCGGCGCGCCGGCGCAGCCGTGAGCGCGTTCCCCCCACGCGACCCGGCGTCGTGGAGGCGCTGCGCAACCCCGCGAACATCTTGTCCCAGGCTCGCATCCTGCCGAAGTGGGAGAACGGGCAGATGCTCGGCATCGAGCTCAACGGGATCAAGGGCGGAAGCCTGCTCGAGGAGGTGGGCTTCGTGGACGGCGACCTCATCACCGAGATCAACGGACTGAGCGTCGACAGTCCGGAGCAGAGCGCCCTGTTCGTGAAGGAGCTTTCGGAGGCGGAGCAGATCCGCGCCACGGTCGAACGGGGCGGGCAACGCGTCACCGTCGAGTTCGAGAGGGGCGAGTAGTTGGCCTCGGGGGAACAGCGAGATTCCGGCCGCGCGCGGCGGCGCAGCGGGTCCCTGCGCGGGCTGCGCTTCGCACTGCTCGTGGGCCTGCTCGCATGCACGGCGGGCTCGGCGCTCGCCCAGCGCCGCGCTGCGCCCACCAGCCAGGCCGATCTGGTGACGCTCGACTTCGACGACGTCGAGCTCTCGGTGGTGATCGACACCATCGCCCAGATGACGAAT
>JAOUNA010000152.1 GCA_029881215.1 Myxococcales bacterium
CCCAGCTCTCCGACGGGATCGAGGGCATCGTGCGCGACGCAGCTCTGCCCTGGACGGCGCACCGCTTGTCGTGCCGCAGCGGCGTGTGCTACGCGCCGCGCCTGCCGCGCAATGCCGCCGAGGCCGCGGCGGCGGCGAACTTCGCGCGCAACCGCCTGCACCGGGTCTTCCTGGCCAACCGCGGTGTGTGGGAAGCCATCGGCACCGCGGGGCCCGCGGTCTCGTTCGCGGCGACGCAGCACGACATCGCGCACTACCTCGGCGTCTTCGAGGAGCTCGTGCGAGCGATGTGCAGGGGCGCCAGCGCGTAACCTGGCGCGCGGCGTCCGCCTGCCCGCCGCGGGGCTGCCGGCTGGAGACTGCCGGTCCAGGGCGGCTCAGCGCTGCGCTGTCTCCGCGCAGCGCTTCTGGATGCGGTCCAGCTCGCGTTCGGCCTCCGGCGCCAGGGGCAACGGCTCGTGCGTCGCCAGCGTTTCCACCACCTGGCGGTGCACTTCATCGAGCAGCGAGGGCTCGCCCGCCGCCTGCCACTGCTCGAGCGTCGTGTGTACACCCAGCTCGCTGATGTACCACTCGGGTTCCTCACCCGGCTGCGCTGGATTCCCGCGGATTGCCTCCAGCGTGGAGTCCTCGAGCAGGAAGTGACCACCGGGCCCCACCCGCTGGATGACATCCTCCAGCCACGCGCCTGCGTCGGTCGCAATGCCGCGCCGCGCGCGCTTGCAGCTCCTGAACACCTCGACATCCAGCAACAGCTGCTCGAGCGACAGCACCGTCGCTCCACCCAACACACCGGGGCCGACCAGGATGTCCGGCCAGGCCAGCGTCGGCAGCAAGCCGTTCAAGGCGCGCTCGTAGCTGGCCTGGATGCCGGGAACGTAGTGATCGGTGACGATCCCCGCGGCCTGCGCGGGCAGATCGTAGTAGCGCGCCATCTCGGTGGCCGCCGCCGCCAGCAGCCCCTGCTCGATGGCGCCGCCCCCGTAACCGCCGGAGCGCGGATTCATCCGCGCCAGGCAGGGTGCGTAGACGAAGGGCGTCCCCGGCGCAGCGGCCTGCACGAGACACAGCATCGCGAGCACCTCGCAGTTGCCGAGCAGCGTCGTGGCGATCAGGTTCGCCGGCGCGGTGCTCCCCATCAACGGCATGGGCATCACCGCCACGGGAATCTCCCAGCCGAGCAGCGCCAGGTAGGCATCGGTGTAGGTCTCGTCGAGGATCAGGGGCGATTGGGGGCACAGCACAAATGACAGCGGGCGCCGGCGGCGGATCGCCTCGCGGTCCCCGAAGACGACCTGCATCACCTCCAGCAGCCACGGCGCCTGCGCCGCGCGAGACGTGCTGTCCTGGATGTGCTTGGAGAAATTGGCGAACAAGTGTCGCCAGTACTTCACCAGATCGGCCTGGCTTCCGTCCCCGAGGCCTCCCGCGACCATGCTCCAATACACGCCGACCTCGTCGAGCGCGTCGATCAGGCGCGTGGCCTCGAGCCAGTCTGCAAAGCCGGCGGGCCGCAGCTTCCCGCTCACCCCGTCCAGAAGGCAGGTCGCCTCGCCATCCGCGAGCAGGACGCAATCTCCGGCGTTCATGTGCAGGTCGAAGTCCGGCCGGCGCGCCCCGAGCGTGAACGTCCGGGGTGCGCAGCGCAGCGACGCCTCGACCAGATCGCGCGGAAGACGCACGCGCCGCGCAGCTTCGTCCAGCTCCGCGCCGGCATCCCCGAGGATCTTGCGGCCCTGCGCCGAATCGACGCGAACGCCCGTCCCGGCCAAGATGCGGAGCGTGCGCTCGTGCACCTGAGCGCGCTCCTCTTGCGACAGCACCTGCAGCAGCGTCTTCATCAGGACCGTCCCGCGCGGATGCTAGCGCAGTTCCCGCTCCGCGCCGGCACCGCACCCGACGCGGCGGATCATGCGCGGACAACACCGCACCGGTTCAGAAGAAGACGTCGGCGAGCAGGAAGCCCAGCGTCTCGCTGCTGCCGAACTGCGAGAGGTGCGGACCCGCGAAGGCCTGCACGCCGAGCGTGAGCTCGAGCCAGCCGGTGGGGCTGTACTGCAGAGACGGGAAGAAGCTCGCGCTGCGTCCCTGCCAATCGTAGAGGGTGAGCAGCGTGGCGCGCAGCTCGGGCGTGACGTCGTAGCCGAGCTGCAGGCCGGTCAGGTGCGGCGCGTTGCTCGCGATCCGGCTGCTGCCGAAGAGATCCGGCGAGCCTTCCGCCACCACGCGCAGCGGGCCCTCGTCGCGCTCCTGGAAGAGGCCGAGCAGGCCGTCCGCCTTGCCGCGCCCGAAGCCGAGGGCGTTGCCGTTGTAGAGGTGTTCGAGCAGGACGTAGAGACCCGTGCCGAGGTCGAAGTTGTTGTCCACGGACGCGACCACCTGCCAGTATGCGGGCAGGTCGTCGGCCGCGGGCGAATCGAAGGGGCGCACGCTTCGCGTCGGATCGGTCCACACCACCTCGAGCCGGCCCGCCGCATCGAAGAGATTTGCCGCGAGATCGAAGCCGGCCGTCGGCGCCTCTTCGAACACGCCGGCCATCAGCGAGTAGTCCACGTTGTGCAGCACGCCGTGCAGCCGCCCGGCGGCGGCCCGGTCGTCCGCGTGCCGACCGATCGCGTAGATCGCCTCGAGGTAGGTGAAGCCGGAGAAGAGCCAGCGCGCCTTCACGGCGTCCACCCCCGCCGATTGATCGGCCTCGACGGCCAGCGGCGGGATGGCATTGAAGCGATCGATGGGGTTCCAGAGGCGTCCCACGCCCCATGGAATGCGCTGGCGCCCCAGCGTCACCTCCAGGCGCTCCGACTCGAAGAACAGATAGGCGCGGTACAGGCCGTGGCTCCAGTCGAAGTCGCGCCGATCGACCAGGGTCCAGGCGAGGTCGTCGAAGCGGGGAACGCCGAGGCTGGCGCCGAAGCCGCGCTCGAAGGTGTCGAGCGTTCCGACCAGCCACTCATTGTCGTACACGACGGTCCCCGAGAGATGCCGGGTTGCCCGCGCGTCGAAGCGCATGCGCAGCCGCGTGGCCGACGTCCACACGGCCGTCTCGTCGAGCGCATCCCAGGCGGGACAATCCGGAAAGATCGAAACCAGGCTGCACGACACCGGGTTGGCGTCCAGGCCGGCCTGGAATTCGGAGGCGCGGGTTCCGCGCGTGCCGACGACGAGCCCACGCAGCGATCCGCTGAAGTCGAGCGACATCTCGCCCTGGCGCCAGAGCTCGCGGGCGCCAGCCGGAAGCGCGCTCAGCATCACCAGCAACAGCACAGCGCTGGCGCGCCCACTCACGCCGCGGACTTCGTCTCGTCGGCCGCGATGCGGCCGTCGTGCAGGTGCACGTTGCGGCGCGCCCGGTCCATGACCAGCGGATCGTGCGTCGAGAACAGGAAGGTGACAGCGCGCTCGGCGTTGAGCCGCTCCATCAGCGCGAGCAGTCGCCCCGCGGTGCCCGAATCGAGATTGGCTGTGGGCTCGTCGGCGAGCACGATGCGCGGGTGGCTCGCGATGGCGCGCGCCACCGCCACGCGCTGCTGCTGCCCACCGCTCATCTCGAAGGGGCGTTTGTCACCGAGGCCCTCCAGCTCGACCGCGCGCAGCAGCTCCTCCGCGCGGCCCCGTCGCTCGCCGGCCGAGACGCCCTGGAGCTCCATGACGAACTCCACGTTCTCGCGCGCCGTGAGCACCGGAATCAGGTTGTAGGCCTGGAAGACGAAGCCGAGCTTGTGCAGGCGCCGCTGCGCGAGCGCCGCCGGCGACAGCGCGGCGAGGGCCTCGCCATCGAGCAGCACCGTGCCCGAGGTGGGCGCGTCGAGCGCGCCGAAGAGATTGAGCAGCGTCGTCTTGCCGGAGCCGCTCGGACCGGAGAGCGCCGTGAACTCGCCCTCCGCAATGGCGAGATCCACGCCGTTCAGGGCGCGTGTCTCGACGCCCCGCGTCTCGTACACCTTCGTGACGCCTCGCGCCTCGAGCACCGGCACGCCGCCGCTCATGGCTGCCGCACCGCCTCGGCCGGCCGCAGCCGCACCGCGCGCCAGGCGGGCCAGGCGCTGGCGAGCGCCGCCGTCACCAGCGCCACGACGAGCGGCGCCACAAAATCCTGCCCGCGCAGCAACGGGATGACACGCGTGCCGATGCCATAAGCGGTCAGCCCCTCCGCGAACGCCGACAGATCGATGCCGTCGCGCAGCGCCCACACCACGCCGGCGGCGCCCCCGAAGCCCGCCAGCAGTCCGAGGCCCGTCACCACCAGCGCCTCGGCGGCGATCGTCGCCACCAGGCGCGCACGGCCGAAGCCGATGGCCGTGAGCACGCCGATCTCCTGGCGCCGTTCGAAGACGGTCATCAGCAGCACGTTCGCGATGCCGAAGGCCATGGCCGTGAAGATCGCCGCGTAGACGATCAGCGCGGATTGATCGGAGAGATCCACCAGGTAGAGCAGCGCCGGCTCCCGCTGATCCCAGCTGCGCACCTCGAGATCCGGCAGGCGCGCGGCCAGCGCATCCCGGACGCGCGCCGCGGCCGCGCGCGAATCGGCACGGACGACCACCTCGGTGATCGCGTCTCCGAGGCCGAAGAGCGCCTGCGCCCGATCGAGACGCACGAAGACGTTGCCGCGGTCGAGCGCACTCGAGGGCGTGCGGAAGATGCCCTCGACACGCAGCGCGTCGCCGGTGAGGTCGCCCGCGAGATCCTGCACCGAAAGCACCACCTTGTCGCCGAGATCGACTTCGAGGCGCCGCGCCAGCGCTTCGCCGAGCAGCACGCGGGCGCCGCGCTCGTCCAGATAGGCGCCGCGAAGCACGGAGTCCGCGATCAGGGAGACGCGCGCCTCCGCTTCGGGCTCGATGCCGACCACGCGCACGCCCGCGCTGGCGCGCGGCGACGAGATCAGGCCTTCGGCGCGCACGCGGCGCGCGAAGCCGCGCACCTCGGGCAGCGAGGCCAGCGCGGCGAGTGGCGCGCGCGCGCCGTCTTCGATCTGCACGTGCAGCTCCGGATCCGATTCGTAGCCGCGCGCGTGCACCTGCACATGTCCGAGATCGGTGGCGATCGCCGTATCGATCATCTGGTTGATCATGCCGTAGTTGAGCGCGATCGAGAGCAGTGTGCCGGTGATCCCCACCGCGACCGCGATCGCCACGATGCTGGTGCGGCGCTTGTGGCGCCAGGCGTTGCGCCAGGCCATGCGAATCACGAGCATCACAGGCTCCTCAATGCGTCCACCGGCTGACCTCGGCTCGCTTTCGCGGCCGGGTAGAGCGCCGCGAGCACCGCAACTCCCAGCACGGTGATCGATGAGCCGATCGGGTTCTTCGGCTTCAATTTCCAGATGATTTCCGGTGTGACACCGAAGAGCTCCATGGCCTGCGCGCTCTCCCCGGTGAGGGGAACCGGATGCCCCTCGAGCCACAAGACGAGGGGAAACGCGATGGCCAGACCGATGACGAGCCCCACCGAGGCCAGCACCAGCGACTCCAGATAGACGATCCGAAAGACCGCTCTCGGCCGCAGGCCCAGCGCGAGCACCACACCGAACTCACGCGTGCGCTCGAGCACCGCCATCAGAATGGTATTCAGGATGCCAAAGGCGACGACGATCACCAGGATGGCGAGCAGGATGTACATGCTCGCGTCATCGAGAAAGATGACCTGCTCGAGCTCGGGCATGCTGTCGCGCCAGGTGTGCACCTCAGCGGCACGACCGTCGAGTGCATTGCGCAGGGCGACCGCCGCGGAATCCAGGGCGTCGGGCTCGCGGATCAGCACCGCCACCTCGCTCACGCGGTCGCCGTAGACGAAGAAGCGCTGGGCGTCGGCCAGCGAGATCACGGCGAGCGATCGGTCGAGATTTGCCTCGGGAAGCTTCATGATGCCGACCACGCGGAACAGCTCGTAGGCCGTCTCGAGCGAGTAGGCCACCGAGTAGAGCAGCAGCTCGTCGCCGAGCTCGGCCGCGAGCACACCGGCCAGGCGCTCGCCCAGCACGATCTCGCCCGTGCCTTCCGCTGCGAGAAATCGCCCCCGGCGCACGCGCCCGGGCAAGCTGGTCACGGAGGGCTCGCGCAGCGGATCCACACCCAGCACGGCAACCCCGCGCGTGGCGCTGTCGCGCGACAACAGGCCGAAGCTCACCACGCGCGGCGCGTGGCCGATCACCTCGGCGGCGCGCTCGACGCGGGCCGCGAGCTCCGCATCGTAGACGACGTACTGCTCCAGGGTGCGCTTCTCGAGGTACTCGGGCCCGGTGATCTGCAGATGGCCGGAGTTCACGCGCACCGTGTCCTCGATCATCTTTTCGTGGGTTCCGGCACCCATCGCCACCGAGAACATCACCAGCACCACCGCGAAGACGGTGGCCGCCACCGTCAGCCCGGTGCGCCGGGGATTGCGCCAGACATTGCGCCAGGCGAGGCGCAGCTCGAGAGGCACGTCACCTCCGTCTCGTCAGATTCCGCTTGGTGAAGGTCTCCGCGGGAAACTCCGCGTCGAATTCGATGACGTCCACGCGAATGCGCGTCTCGTGCCCCGGCTTGTCGAGCGGCGTCATCGTCCAGAGATGCGGATAGTGCCGTCCGCCCACCTGGGAGATCTCCCCGAAGCGCATCACGCGCAGCTTGACGCCGGCCTCATCGAAGAACTCCTCGCGCAGCGGGGTCCCGTGCTCCACCTCGATCCACATGACGATCTTGCCCCACACGATCGCGGCCTCTTCGCGGGGCACATAATCCACCACGTAGGCACGCAGGCCGGCGTGCCCCTCCGGCGCCGGATCGATCCCGAGCAGTGTGTGGTCGTAGTCATCGAGCTGGCTCGACTCGCGCACCAGATCGTCGTTGGTGAAATCGCTCCCCATCCACGATTGGAGCATCATCGACGGGGGAATGCGCATGGTGCGCTCGACGCGCGGAATGTACATCCAGAGGTTGGGATGGAGCTTCAAGAACGTGGTGTCCGCGTCCTTGGGCGGCGACAGGATGTGGATGAAGGTGCGCTTGCCGGGGCGGTCGTCCCAGTTCTCGAATGCGACCACGCGCGGGCTCACCAGGCGTGGAGACACGACGGTCATCTCACCGCGCAGATAGGTACGCGCGCTGCGCACCGCATCTTCCGCGCGCTCCGCTACGGCGCGTCCGCTGAGGCCCTCCGGAGCCGGCTCGAGCTCCGCCGCGCGGGCCGAAGCATCCGCCAGCGCGAGCGCGATCGCGCAGGCGGCCAGCGCGTGCCTTCCGACGCGCGGTTGCGCGGGCACCGGCGCGCGCTCGACCGCCGCCTGCGTCATCCGCTCAGCTCTCG
>JAOUNA010000153.1 GCA_029881215.1 Myxococcales bacterium
CACTCGCACGCGTCGATCATGTACAACCTGCTGGCCGCCAGCGACCAGGTCGAAGCGCTCGTGCCCGTCGCCATTCGCGACTACTCGCGCGAAGAGGCCGCACTCGCCGCCGAGCGCGCCGAGATCACGCCGTTCCTGGCGCGCGATCTCGCCCGGGCGCGCTTCGCGGGCCGTCCCTGGCGCGACCTCTGCGCCGAGATCGTCGCGGCGCTGCCCGAGCGCGTGTACGTCTCGTTCGACATCGACGGCCTCGATCCCAGGCTCTGCCCCCACACCGGCACGCCCGTGCCCGGAGGCCTGGCCTTCGAAGAGGCCGTGCATCTGCTCGAGAGCGTCGTGGCTTCGAAGCGGCGCATCATCGGCTTCGATCTCGTCGAGGTGGCGCCGGATCTCGAGCGGCCGCACGACGAGTGGGACCTCAACGTGGGCGCCCGCCTCCTGCACAAACTGTGCGCGCTCACCTGGATGAGCCGACGCGCCTGACCGCACGCCCGCGGCGCGACGGCTGGCGCCGCAAGCGCCGTCCCGGGTCGGGAGCGGCCCAGCGGACTCAGCCGAGCCTGGGGCGTTGGCGCGTCCAGTCGAGCCAGGGGCGCGCCCGTTCGAGCGCGGCCCCGATGCGGAACACGCGCACATCATCGAAGCTGCGGCCCACGATCTGGATGCCGCTGGGCATGCCGGTCCGCGTGAATCCGGACGGCACGGCGAGCACCGGGCAGCGGCTGAACATGTTGAACAGAATCGTCATCACCCAGCTGCCGTCCGCGCGGACCGGCGCACCCGCGAATTCGAAGTCCTTCCACGGAGGCAGATCCGCGGGCACTTCGGGCACCGCAACCGTCGGACATACAAATGCGTCATACTGATCCAGGAGCGGGGACAGGTGATCCCGCCAGGTCCGCCCCGCCACGAGCATCGACTCGTGGAAGTCCCGCGCCGTAACCCGCGCACACTCCTCGGCGAAGTGCCGCGTGTAGTCGCACACCAGGTCCGCGTGATTCTCGATGGCGCGCGCGAACACGTCGCTGTTGAGGTGGTCCCCCCAGTGGCCCGCCGCCTGCGTGGCCTCCCGCGCCCACGCCACCTCGACCTCCGAGACCGCTGCGCCCGCCTCGACCAGTGCCGCGAGCGCGTCGCGGGTGTTCTCGAGCACGTCGTGGCAGATCTCGTGGAACCCGAGATCGAAGGAGTACGCGATGCGCATCCCCTCGATGCCGTCGAGCTCCGCCGGAATCCGCACGCACTCCCGCACGGTCGCATGATCTGCGGGGTGCAGGCCCGACATGGCATTCTGCAGCAACGCGCAATCCGCGATCGTCCGCGCCATCGGGCCGACGTGGTTGTAGGGGTCGAAGTTCAAGCCCGGGCTCTCGGGATTGCGGCCATAGGGAGGCTTGAACCCCACCACGCCGCACATCGCAGCGGGCATCCGGATGGATCCGCCGCTGTCGGTCCCGGTGGCCAGCGTCGTCGTTCCCGCAGCGAGCGCCGCGGCCGAGCCGCCCGAGGATCCTCCCGGCGTATTGTCGAGGTTCCACGGATTCCGCGTGACACCGTGGATCCGCGAGTAGCACACCCAGGGCCAGCAGAACTCGGGACACGTCGTACGCGCGTGGACGATGGCGCCAGCGGCCAGGAGCCGCTCGACGGACGGATTGGTATGGTCGTCGATGCGGTGCTGGAACAAGAGCGACCCCATCGTGGAGCGCCTGCCCTCGATCGCCGTGTCGTCCTTGACCGCCACGGGTATGCCCTCGAGAGGGCGGGGATCCGCGCCGCTGCCCGCGTAGCGCGCCTCCGCCTCGCGCGCCTGCGCCAGGGCTTCGTCGAAATAGCGGTCCGCGAACGCGTTCACCGCCGGCTCTACGCGCGCCGCGCGCGACACGAGCGCCTCGATCAGCTCCAGCGGCGACAGCTCGCGCTCGCGAAATTGCTCGAGCGCGTCCGTCGCTGAGAGATAACAGAGATCGGAATCGGACATCTTGCCTCTCTCCCCGAGTCGCCGCGCCAGCGCCGGCCATCGTGGCGAGACTAGGCGCGGACCGTTTCGGCCTCGGCCTCGGCGTGCCACTCCAAGAAGTTCATCTCGATGAACACGAACGCCGCGAGCCACAGGAAGGCGTCCCAGAAGTCGACGAAGTCCCCCTCGAATCCCCAGTAGACCGCCGCCGCGAAGAGAATGGCGTAGAAGATCGCCTTGAGGATCTTGCTGACGCGCAGGATCGGCTCGAGCATCATGTCGTGCAGCTGCAGCCACACATCGATCTCGAGCAGGACGGAGACCAGCACCCAGGTGACGCCGTTGATGGCGTCGACCCAGGCCAGGCGCAGCACCGCGAGCACCGCGTCGCGCTCCGCGAAGATGGCGTGGCCCTCCAGCTGCAGCAGGTGGCTCCCCACCAGCGTCAGGCAATTGCTCGCATCGATGGGGACATAGCGGTCGAGTCCCACCGCGAGGAACGCGTCGCTTCCCAACAGACTGCAGGCATCGAGCACGCCAGCGGGCTCGAAACCCGAGAGCGTCGACACCTTGGCGATGTAGCCCCAGCACGAATAGACGATTCCCACGTAGCAGACGCCGCGCACGCCGTGCAGCGTCCACTTCAGCGGCCCCCTGACCTTCTCGTGCGAGATGGCCGCCGTCTCCAGCTCGAAGAGCATGAGGAGGACCAGCCACGATGCGGTGTCGATCGTCGCCGCGAAGGCCTGGCCGAGCTCGGACAAGTTCATGCCGTGCCCGAAGGTGTGCACCGAAGCGACCACCTCCTGGCTGAAGAAGACGTAGACGTTGCCCAGGATCAGGAAGTAGATGCTGTACTTGAAGACCGTGAAGAGCGTCTTGAGATCGAGGCTTCTGCCCGGCTGCGCGGTGGCCATCGGAACTTCCGTTTCATCGAGACGCGGCCTCCGGTGCGCACGGCTCCGCGGGCGGAGACAGCGGCCGCGCCGGCAGCGTCCGAACTACTCGCCGTCCTTGGGACTTCCATCCCGGTCGAAGATATTCCTCGCATCTCGGAGAAAGGAAACGAAGATCGCGACCACGCTGACCGCCAGCGTAGCCGCCATGAGCCACGTGAACGCATCCCAACCGTTCACGCCTCGACCTCCTCGCGCGCGCCACGCGGCTGCGTGGCGCGGCCGAGCCAATTTCCGACGCAGAATCCGAGCAGCGAAAGCGGGAGGGTGAAGAAGATCGCGTATTCCTGCCACAAGCTCACCGCCACGCCGCCTACCGTGAAATCCAGGATGTACGTCCCGTAGCGGGCGTTGGCGGCTCCGAACATCTGGAGTGCGCCATAGTACAAGAGCACGCCCGACAACCCGAAGAGGCCGGACAGGAGCCCCGCAAGCGGCTTCTTGCGCCCCTTCCAGAACAGGCTCATCAGGATGGGAACCATCACGACGGACACCAGCAGAGAGGACATGAAGACCCAGAGCGCCAGCAGCCGCTCGAATGCGAAGGCAAGCCCGTAGCCGAGCACCCAGGAGAGGCAGATCCCGAACTTCGTCAATCGCACGAGCGTGGCATCGGAGGCATCGGGCTCCACGAGCGGGCGGTAGATGTCGTACACGAGGTTTCCACCAGCCACGAGCGTGTAGGAATCGATGGTCGACATCTCCGTCGCGAGCACGCCGGCGAGGAAGATGCCCGTAAGACCCACCGGAAGCGACAGCGTGACCAGATTGAGCAACACATCGTTTGGATGCACGTGTACCGGCAGCAAGCCCGAGTTCACCGCCGCCACGGCAAACATGCCGCCCGCGGTGACCAGCCAGTCGTAGGCCCCCCAGACCACCAGGCCGATGAGCAGCGCATTGCGCGCCTGGCGGAAGTCTCGCGCCGCGAAGACGCGCTGATAGAAGCCCGGATCCACCAGGATGCTGACGCCGGTGGCGCCGTAGGCCAACACGAGCCAGATGGGGATGCTGCCGAACGGCTCGAAGAAGCTCGGGGGAGCGGTCGCGGCCACCGCGTCGAACCCGCCCACCTTCCCCATCACCAGGGGGACCGCGAACGCGAGCGTGAGGCACATGAGGACGAACTGGATCGTGTCCGTGATCGCGACCGCCCAGAGTCCACCCATGAGCGTGTAGGCCAGGGCCACCCCGCCGACCAGCAGCGCGCCCATCCGCGCATCGAATCCCAGGATCACCTCGCAGACGCGCCCCAGCCCGAAGAGCCCGAGGGCGGGAATCGAGTAGGTCAGCGATGCCAGCGCGCCGAGCAAGCCGGCACCGCGTCCGTAGTTTCGCTCCAGGATCTCGGGGAGAGACTTGAAGTTTGCCTTGCGCAGGCGTTTCGTGAGCGCAAAGGCCGCGAACACGTAGGCGGCGAGCGACAGCTGCGAATAGCCGAAGAACGCGACGACGCCGTCGTTGTACGCAAGCTCCGAGGTGCCGAAGAGAACGTCGACCCCGTAATAGGTGGAGACCAGCGTACAGATCAGGATCGGCGTGGTCATGGAACGCCCGGCCACGAAGAATTCCTCGAAGCTCGGCACCTTCCGATACACGAAGAACCCGACGGCGAGCATGCCCAGCATGTAGACGCCGACGATGGCGAAGTCGATCCACGACATGTGCGCGTTGATCTCGATCACCCGAGCCCTACCCACCCGCCTGGATCGCGCGCCTCGGCATTTCGCGCGGCGGCAGAACGGGTACCCCACAGCGATCGGCTTGTCGCCAACCCGCGGACCGCGCGTCGCGCGCAGCAATCGACCGCCACCATGCCGGGCGCCGGGGCCGACATCCGCGGCTCCCCGGGCCCGCCATCGAGGCAGAGACAGGACCCCGCGGGGCAGTCTTGCCCAACGGAGCGGCGCTGCGGGCCGCAGAGGCGTGCCGATCGGGGCCTCGGGCCGAAATCACGACAAACCGATATTCTCGCCGCCCAATTTCAGGAGGATCTATGAGCTCCGCGAAAGCCATCCCCACCCCGGACACGACCCTTCCGCCGGAGATCGCCGCGGTCCGGGCCCTGGACAACCGCATCGTCCATCCGTGGGAAAATCTGCAGCAGCTCGGCAAGAACGCGCGCAACACGATCGCGCGCGCCGAGGGCATCTACATCTACGACCTGCGCGGGAAGCGTTACATCGACGCGCCGGCCGGCATGTGGTGCATGAACGTGGGATACGGGCGGCGGGAGATCGTGGACGCGGTCTCGCGGCAGCTGCTCGAGATGCCGTACGACAGCCCCTGGTACTTCGCGAACCTGCCTTCGACGGAGCTCACGGAGCGGCTGATCGAGTACACGCCGGGCGATCTCAACCACGTCCTCTACACCACCGGAGGGTCGACCGCTGCCGATTCGGCCCTGCGCTTCGTGCTCTTCTACAACAGCGTGCGAGGCCGCCCCGAGAAACGCCACATCCTCTCGCGCCAGGACGCCTACCACGGCAGCACCTACCTCACGGCCTCGTGCTGCGGCAAGGAGCGGGACAAGATCTATCAGGTGTTCGAGGAGAGCTTCATCCACCTGCTGCCCTCGCCGAATCCCTTCCGGCGAGCGCGGGACATGAGCGTCGAGGCCTTCTGCGATGCCGCGGTGAACGATCTCGAGAGCAAGATCCTCGAGCTCGGCGCGGACCAGGTGGCGGCGTTCATCGCGGAGCCCATCCTCGCCGCGGGCGGCGTCATCGTGCCCCCGCCCGGCTACCAGAAGAGGTGCCTCGAGGTGTGCCGGCGCCACGACGTCCTGTACATCTCCGATGAAGTCGTAACCGGATTCGGACGGCTCGGGCACATCTTCGCGAGCGAACCCGTCTTCGAGGTGGTTCCGGACATCCTCACCTGCGCGAAGGGCCTCACGGCGGGCTACGTGCCGCTCGGCGCGCTGTTCATCTCGGACCGCCTGATCGCCGAAGCCAGTGACAACGGCGCGCGCAAGGCGATCTTCGCCAACGGGTACACGTACTCCGCGCACCCCGCCGCGTGCGCTGCGGCCCTCGCGAGCCTGGACATCATCGAACGCGAGGGGATCCTCGAGCACGTTCGCGACGTGGGCCCCTATTTCCAGCAGAAGCTGCAGGAGCTGCGCGATCTGCCCATCGTGGGCGATGTGCGCGGCATGGGCCTGATGGCCTGCGTGGAGTGCGTGATCGGTGAGCACAGCGATCCGGGTGCGCTCACGCGCGATTACGCGCTCGGCGACCGGATCGACCGACACTGCCAGGAGCTCGGCCTGATCATTCGACCGAGCATCAACATGTGCATCCTTTCCCCGCCGCTCACGATCACGCGCGAGCAAATCGACGAGACGGTGCGAATCCTGCGCCAGGGCATCGAGCGGGCCACGGCCGACGTGCGCAGGGAAGGACTCTGGCGCGACTGAGCGCGCGTGGCCGCGCCCGGCTCAGCCGGTCTCGGCGACCGCCTGGGCGCGGATCTGCGCGTGGGCGCGCTCGCGCCGCACGAGGATCAGGGTTCCGGTGTAGACCGTGACACTGGCCATCAGCAGCACCAGGGGGATCGGAATGGGCAGATCGCTGAGCAGCGCGGCGGTGTCGCTCGCGACCACGGCCAGGACGATCTCACCGAGCCAGAGAAACAGCCCCAGGCCGAGCGTGAGCAGCGCCGGGAGCGGATGGTCGTCGTCCCCGTAGACGGCGAAGCACATCACCACCAACGGCGGGATGCCCACCGAATACGAGCGCTGGAGCAGCTCGAACGCCCCCTGTCCGGATACCGCAAAGCCGACGCTGCATAGCGTCACGAAGGCGACGCACCAGCGCACGAGGTTGAGTGCTCCGACACGCTCGCCGAGCATCGGTTTGAGCAGATTCTGCGCCATCACGCTGGCTGGGGCGAGCAGACCGCTGTCCACCGAGGACATCACCGCGGACATGAGTGTGAGCACGAAGACCACCGACATGGTGGGCGACAGGAACTTCGCCGCGAGGGCGGGGATCACGGAGCCCGTCACGTCGTCGCCCAGCACGACGCTCCCCGCGAGGCCGAGCACGACAGGCATCATCCCCAGCACGATGTAGAGCACACCGGCGCTGACACAGGCCGTCACCGCGACCCGCGCCGAGCGCGACGCGAAGATGCGCTGGATGAGGTCCTGGCTGTAGAGGTTGCCAATGGCGCCAACCACGAAGAGATTCATCCAGCCGACGAACTCCTCCAGGCGATCCATCGGGACGAAGACCAGGTGCTCGTGATTCGACTTCCGAACCAGAACCTCGGCCCCACCGAGCACACTCCCAGCGCCGACGTCGGACAGCAGCGTTCCCGTCAGGATGATCAGACCGATG
>JAOUNA010000154.1 GCA_029881215.1 Myxococcales bacterium
ACGGATGCAATGTTTCGCTCTGCCATATACGGGTGGCCGCCCAACGTGCGGGCAGGTCAGCGCCGCTCCGCTGCCGATGGAGCCGGCTGAGACGCCCTGGTGGCTGTGCGAAGGCTAACACAGTCGTTCGAAGCGCTCCGATGCAGCCATCTCTAATCCGCCTCGACGATCTCGAACACGGGATACCGCGCGACGTATGGCTCGAAATCTTCGAGTGGCGATCCAGCGGTGACCGGGAAATAACGCTGAACCGTGCGCCTGAACCGGTCGAGATACGCTTTGAGGACCGCGTGCTTTTCCGAATCCGGGAGGGCGCGAACGCGAAACAGCCTGGATCGAGCACCCTTCTTGAGCGTGATCTCACCCGAAGCGTGCGCATTTCGGACCCATTGCGTCAAGCCTCGTCCAGCAACCAGGTATCTCTTTCCGTTGTACACGAGAACATTGACAGGTGTCGAATGAAGACGCCCGGTCTTTCGCCCGCGCACTTGAAGCAAGTAATTGTGAGATAGGCCGAGGCCGAGGCCGATCAGAATGCCAAAGAGGTGATTGAATACGCGCTCGGCGCGGCTGGGGCGATTGAATGACTTCTCAAGCATTTGAGACATCCGCACGTGAGCGCGCGGCGCGATGACTTCGGGGCCCCGAGCGAGTCGCCTGTTGCGCTCTCCGCCCCACTCGGGCGTATACGCGTCAGCATACCACGGGAGCCCGTGAGGCCGGCGCGTTGGCCGTGCAGCTGCGACGGCTGGCTAGTCTTCTGGGGTCGGTCTGTAGGTCACTGGAATGGGCGGCGAGAGGAGAGTGCCTTGCCAGACAGCGGCTCCCAGGTGCGCGACGTGCTGCTCTGCCGATTGGGCGCGCTCTTTCGAAACGCGCAAGCTCACGCGCAGCTCGTAACGCCCCGGCTCGAGCCTCCAGGAACCGTCTCCATCGCGCATGCCAGCGAAGCCGAGGGTTCGAATCTCATTGGGCTGAAGCGCAAATGCGTCCTTCCAGGGTGCAATCGGCGGTCCGGGGTAGGGCGAATACTGGGCAGAGCCCGAGCCAAGTGCCGAGTACGCGCGGCGAAGGCCCTGCGGAAGAACCACGAGGGGAACACTCCCTTGATTGTGAACGATTACGGACAATTCGAATGCAGACGGATCGTCATAGCTCGGAGTCGACGACTGGATCTGGATGGTGAGGTTCGCGTGGGAGGGAGCCGCGAGAAGAAGTGCGAGCATCGCTCCGATCGGGATCAGCGCGAGTCGACAACGTGCGCACGCGAACTCCGGCGCTCTCACGGACAGCTCCTTCAGGGGGCCCCGGCCGCCGCTGATGGAGAAGGCGGGACCGGAGAAGAAGAACATCAAGAGGCTAACACAAGAGATTGGAACAAGCGGTGGCTGTCAGCTGCAGCGATCTGTCAAGCGGAGAGCGTTTCGAGGAAAGCGACTGAGCACAGGGTGAGGAACGGCAGCAGCAGTGCCAGGCTCGGTGTTGGCAGAGCGAGGCACAGCGCGGAGCGCCATGAGGTGTTGGGGACGCGTTCCTTGTGGAGCCACACGGCCAAAGCAAACAACAGAACCACGTTCAGTGGCAGGGCGTAGGCGCTTCCGGAGCGAAGCAGGAGAAACGCGACCGGGAACCAGAGCACCCATTCGATCGCACTGATCAACCACAATCGAGACGCTCGGGCCTCCAGCCTCAGCAGACGCAGGATGCCGATCTTGACGGGGACGGCGACGAACGGTGCGAAGACGCTGACACCGGCCGACCAGACGAGGATTTCGGGAATTCTCTGGGCGTGCGCTTCACTTGCCGTCAGGAGAACCATGGCTAGCGGGGCCCAGAACCGGATCCCGCGAGGCCTCCATCGCTCTCTTCGCAGTGACATGCGCCCACCACTCCAGATGGAGCAAGATTCCCAACCCACACCGGGCATCGGACGAACGCAGGTCTCGCCTGAGCGGAGACAATCCGCTCTCTCTGGCTGCCCCGCCGCGTGCTGGGCGGCGTGCGTTATCGTGCCATCACCAGGGACAGGGGGCGGAGTTGATCGAGATCCTCGTGGACGGGGATGGCTGTCCTGTAAAGGACGAAACCTACCGGGTCGCGACACGCTACGGGGTGCCGGTGGCGCTCGTAGCGAACTCCCGCATGGGTGTGCCCGAGGGCTTCGGTGTCGAGATGGTCGTGGTCGATCAGGGGCCGGATGCGGCGGATGACTGGATCGTGGAACATGTGCGACCGGGGGATGTGGTCGTGACCGCCGATCTTCCACTGGCGGCGCGCTGTCTGGAGGCGGGTGCCCACGTCCTGAGTACGCATGGGCGCATCTTCAGCGAGGGCTCGATCGGCAATCTCCTTGCCACGCGGGATCTGAACGCACGCCTGCGCGAGGCAGGCGTCATGTCGGGCGGCGCGTCCAGCATGTCTCCGAAGGACCGCTCTCGCTTTCTCTCGAAGCTCGACGAGCTCGTTCAGAAGGGCCTGCGCGAAGCTCAATCCAGCTAGACTTCGCTCACGCCGCCCAACGACTCGTCAGGCGCTTCTCTCGAGATGTCGAGCCATGAGGAAGAAATCGAAGAACGTGCCATCGACCGCCACGGCTCCCTGTCGGCAACCTTCGGCGATGAATCCTTTGCGCTCGTAAAGGCGTAGCGCCCCGGGATTGTTGGACCGAATCTCGAGCTCCAGGCGTCGGATCGGGTGGTGGTGCGCCCGAGCGTGGGTATCGTGTCATGGCGAAATATCGAGGATAGCCGTTCCGACCAAGAGTGCGCTCACGCAATCGATGAGTGCGGCTGCATCTTCTTCGTGCGCGGTTCTGATGACAACGCTGCTCAACATGTTGTTACCTCGCGCGCTGCATCCAACCTCACGGTCTGCTGCCGGCGAGGAGCATGGCTAGACGCGCGCAGGCGGCGTCAGCGCGTTGGCCAGCGCATCGAGGCCGCGATCGCGCGCGAGCTCTGCCGCAGACTTGCCCGCGAAGCCTGGCGCACCTGAGCCCACAATTCGAAGATTGGCGCCAGCAGCTGCCAGCTCCCGTGCCACCGACTCGTGATGGTTGATCACCGCAAGCATTGTTGCGGACAAGCCAAACTTGGCGGTCGTGTCGAGATCAGCACCTGCATCAATGAGGATGCGAACTGCCTCGAGATGACCGCGTTGCGAGGCGAGCATGAGCGCGGATTGGCCAAACCGATCGAGTGCGTTGACATCGACGCCAGCGGCGATCTGTGAGGTCAGCGACGACGCGTCGCCACGCTTGGCAGCTTGCTCCCACTCTTGCGTCACGATTTCATCACAAGTGCACGCCGTCTGAGAGATCGGCCGTTCGGCTCGCGGCCCGCCGCTGGGGGGCGGGCTGGATCAGCCAGAATGAATGTCAAGAAACCAGCACAATAAGATGTAATGAGCGGCGGGGCGGTAGCTGGCCCGGCTTGTTGGGCACAGGTCTGCTCTGGCAATCACTGTCACCGTGGCTCACACTCCACTCCGCGTTATGCCTCCAATCTGGCCTCCCACGCAGCCAGCAGCTCGGCAACCTCCGGCAGGCCTGCCTCTTCCGCGAGCTCGCGCGGCGTTTCGAAGTCGTCGACGCGAGTTCGCAGGCGAGGATCGGCGCCCGCTGCAAGCAGGAGTTCTAGTGCATCCGGGTTGCGCTCGGCAACGGTCATGTGGAGAGGCGTATAGTCGTTGATGCCACGCTGATTGGGATCCGCTCCAAACGAGAGCAGGAGCTCGACGATTTCGAGGACATCCGCCCGTGCCGGAGAGCCGGGCTGAGATCGGCTGCACGACAGCGCTGCGATCAGAGGCGGAAAGCCGTCGTGGTGTTCAGGGTTGGGATCGGCGCCGATCTCGAGCAGCGCACGGATGAAGGGCAGTGGACTGTGATAGATCGCGTACTCGAGGCAAAGCCCGATCGTGAGCGGCATCGGCCCATTGGGAAACGTGTCCGGATCATCG
Organism: Myxococcales bacterium; assembly: GCA_029881215.1. Classification (GTDB taxonomy): domain Bacteria; phylum Myxococcota_A; class UBA9160; order UBA9160; family SMWR01; genus JAOUNA01. Next base: position 3,961 of record JAOUNA010000154.1, read on the forward strand.
ACACAGGCACGTAGGGCGGCGAGGTCGCCCGCCCGAAAGGCAGCGTCGATGCGCTTGAACTGCTCGACCTCGTCCGATCGGTCCACCTCTGAACCCGTATCTTCCTCGCGGCCAGCGAACACGGCAGCTCAACGGCGTGGTCCGATCCGGCAACGGCCGCTGAGGCCCAAGATGCAATGCCCGACGGTATCACGACTCGATCGAGACGCGCTGTGCCACATCCGATCCAGAGTCTCGCTGGGCAGCCGCTAAACCGACCGATCCGCCGCTGCTCGTTTCAGAAGCAAGCTCCAATACAGCGCGCCGATCCCCAGCGCGATCCCGAGCAAGCCGAGCCACCACGCATGGGGTTGCAGCCAGATCAGGAAGGCGCTGAGGCCGCACGTGATGACTCCGATCATCGCGATCTTCCGTGGGCTTGTGAGTTGGGCGGCCTCGCGCAGGCGCTCCTCGCGGGAGACCCTGAGGTCGCTCTCTGGGAATCGCTCGACGAATCGCGAAACCCACAGCCAGTACGAGAATACGACCAGGAGCAGAGCTGCTCCAGGCGCAATCAGGGCCCTGAAGATCTCCGTGGGCTCGCTCTCTGCGGATTTCAAGAGTGGCTGCAGTGCGTAGGCGGTCCAGGTGCCGATCGCAATCGTCGAGCCGACCAGGATCGAGGCCGCACAAGACGCCTGCTTCCTCGCGCCCGGGTCGCTGAGCTGGTAGCCGCGATGCGTGAGCCCCCAAGGAAAGAAGACGGTCGTACCACCCTCGCCTTCGCGGAAGAAAGCGCGATCGATGGGAGGCTGATCAGACACTCCCTCAAGATCGACACTCGCTCGCGAGCGCTTGAGCGGCATGTGGCCAGCTTGCATGTCTCCCCCGCCTCGCGAGCCAGGTGAATCAGCCAGCGCGGTGGCAAGTCGACTGAATAGCTTGTTAGGCGGTGCTCCGGAGTAGCGCGCTACACAGGAAGGACAAGGGGCTCGCGGCAGCCGAGCTCGATCGCTCCCGCGAGCAGCAGCAAGGCGGGAGTCAGGATTCGCACTGTGATCGAGCTAGCTGCTCGGCTCGTAGATCGCCCCGGTGGGAGCAAAGCCGATGCCCTGGATCTCGTTGGAGCCATCGATGAAGTAGAGCTCGATCGTGCCGCCCCGAACGGGATAGGACCAGACCTCGACTGTGCTGCCCAACGGGACACGAGACCAGAATTCTTCGATGGCCCCCCAGATCGAATCGTCCGACTTGAGGTAGGACGCCTCCCGGGCAGGCTTGCCAAAGGTGGTGAGAATTTCGCTGCGCGCGGCGCCGACTCGGAATGCAGAGGCTTCGGGCTGGTCGATTCGTGGAGAGCAGGCTGCAATGGCAATCAGGACCAGTGCAAGAATTCGCGCTGAACCAAGCAATGAGAGCGCCACCGATGAATACAATCCAATAAATTGGCCGTTCAGCCGCGCCTCAGCGCTGCTGGTGGAGCCGGCTGAAGCAGCCAGGATCGCTGGCCAAGAGCCTAACACAGTCAATTGGAAGAGGGGGCGGGGCATCAGCCACAAGGGCTTGTTCGGCGCCGGCCAGCGCAACCCTGGTTCCCGTCGACCAATCCGAGCCGCTCGTGCCAATCGGCGATCGACTCGTCGGCGAAGCCCTGGAACAGCTTGTCCTGGGGATCCGCGCGAACTTCCAACCATGAAGCCTTTGAATCGAGTGAATTGTGTGTGCGCTCGGACGGAACCGGAAGGGGGCCACCTCCCGAAGTGTTTGGACAGATCGAGCAGTAGCAGAGGTTGAAGGGGTAGGGATGCGGCGACTTCAGGGTGAACCGCACTGCGCCGCAGTGACGGGAACCATCCAATCGCATGGCATCGCCCTCGGGTCATGCTGGGTGGAGCACAGCTCGATCTGGCGGCGTGTTGGGCGGTAGCCGCGCCACCACAAGGACGGTGAGCCCCTTTCCTACTCACCCATGAAGAAGGCGTTGAGCTTATTGCCGTCTGGATCGCGGAAGTACCCGGCATAGAAGTTGTCGCCGCGCGGACCAGGAGCGCCTTCGTCCTTCGCGCCGAGCTCGATCGCCTTCCTGTGGAGCGAGTCCACCTTGTCGCGACTGTCCATCGCGAGCGCGACCATGACGCCGTTGCCGACCGTGGCTGGATTTCCATCGAAGGGCTTGGTCACTGATAGGGCCGGCCCGCGAGGGGAGGCGACCCAAGCGACGAATGTTTCCGTCTCCATGAAGCGTTTGGCGCCGATCTCTCCAAGAAGTTGGTCGTAGAATTGCGCCGCGCGTTCGAGATCGTTCGTGCCAAGCATGACATATCCGATCATGTCTATCTCCGTCACGTCTCCTGAAGCCCGCCGAACCGGCCGTTCAGCTGCCGGCCTCTCCTGTGGACGAGCCGAACAGCTTACCACGAGCGCTCGCGAGAATGGAATTCAAAGGCATGGGCCGACCCGCTGCAACGACTTGCTGCGCGGCGCCGGTTCAAGATATTCTCTCGAAATGACGCACGAAATCGAATATCACGACGCGATGATCGCCATGCTGGAGCTCATTTGGGGCACTGGATTCATGGCGCCTGGCGGAGAGGGCAACATCGCGAACCTCGTCGAGGGGTTGGAGATTCGCAATCAGCGGGTTCTCGACATTGGGTGCGGCATTGGTGGACCCGCGTTCGTCCTTGCTGGGAAGTACGGTGCATTGGTTGTGGGCACCGACATCGAGTCTCAACTGATAGAACGGGCTCGCCTGCGCGCGAAGCAATTGAGACTCGATTCCCGTTGCGAATTCCTGCTGGTCGAGCCAGGTCCGATGCCGTTCCCTGACGAGTCATTCGACGTGGTTCTGAGCACGGGTGTCATCATGCAGATCGAAAACAAACGGGATGTTTTCGAGGAGGCGCTGCGCGTGCTGAGACCCGGCGGGGTGTTGACCTGCTATGACTGGATGAAGCCCGAGGGCGAATATAGTGACGACATGCGATATTGGTTCAAGATGGAGCGCCTGACCTACGCGATGAAGACGTTTGCGGAATATGAGTCGATGCTTCGGGATGCGGGCTTCACGGAGATCCAATTGACGGACCGCTCCGACTGGTATCGCAGGAAAGTGCAGGACGAATACGAAGAGATCAGAACGGAACTCTATCCGCGCATGGTGGAGCGCCTCGGCAAGGAAGAGGCCGATCACTTCGTGGAAAACTGGCGTGCGATGAAAGTCGTTTGTGTCAAGGGCGACGTTTGCCAGGGCTATTATCGGGCGCGCAAGCCCGCCGGATGAGGCGCCCAAGGAACC
>JAOUNA010000023.1 GCA_029881215.1 Myxococcales bacterium
CTTGAGGGCACCGCCGCCGCCCTTGCCCATCTTGATCTGACCGTTCAGGACCGCGCCTTCCTCCACCACCAGGCAGGCGGTCTCGACGTCGCCGTCCACGCGCGCCGTCTTGTGCAGCACCACCTTGGCGGAGGCCGCGATGTTGCCCACGACGCTGCCGCTCACCACGACGTTGCGCGAGTGGATCGCCGCATCGATCTCGCCACTCTCGCCCACGATCAGCGTGTTCTCACTCGAGATCTCGCCGCGGAAGCGCCCGTCGATGCGCACCGTGTCCTTGAAGGAGAGCTTGCCCTCGAACTCGGAACCCTGGTCGATGAATGCGGTCAGACCGCCCGCGGTGGTGCTGGAGCCCGACGAGGTCGTCGGGGGAGTGAAGACAGGTTGGGAGCCGGTGTCGCGGCTCTTGCCGCCGAACGGAGTACGCGCCATCGATGGGTCCTCCTTGCGCCGCGAAGCCTGCGCTCCGCGCGCCGAATTGCGCATGTGTTGCACGCATCGGCGCAGCCCTTTCGGAACTTGAGAAGGCTTTGGGCTGCCCGGCTTGGGCGCAGCACCTGCACAGGCGTGAGGGCGTCGGCTTTCGCCCCCGGGCCGGGCGCACGGGATCCGCGCAGGCGGGCAGGATGCGCCGAGACGGCAGGCCGTCGCGGGGCGAGCGCCCGGGACGGAACGGCTGCTACTCGCCGCGCGCCAGGCGGGGTAGACTGCGCGCCCGATGTCGGCCTCCCCCAGCGAGCCCAGCGCGCTGCTCGATCGTTGCCTCGAGAGCGGGCGCATCCACTCCGCCTATCTGCTCTCGGGCCCGGGCGCGGCGCCCCGGGATGCGGCGCTGCGCTTCGTGCGCGGCATCGTCTGCCAGGGAAGCCCGCGCCCCTGTGAGGCCTGTCCCTCGTGCCGGCGCTCGACTGGACGCGCAGAGATTGCCCTCGATGGCACCGGCAAGAAGGGCCCGCTGCTGCGGCACGTGGGCGATCACGCCGACCTCTTCTGGGTGGAGCGCGGCGAGCAGGACACCCGCGTCCGCATCGGACAGATCCGCGCGCTGCAGCAGGCGCTGCGCCTGCGCAGCAGCGAGGGCGGGCGCCGCGCAGTCGTGGTGGCCGACGCCGAGCGCATGAATCAGGAGGCGCAGAACGCGCTGCTGCGCCTGCTCGAGGAGCCCCCGCCGCAGACGACACTGGTGCTGGCCACCGCGACCTCGGCTGGCCTGCTCGCCACCGTGCGCTCGCGCTGCCAGCGCGTCGCGTTCCGACCGCCGCGAGCCAGCGCCCTCGACGATCCGGATCTCGCGGCGCTGGCCGCGCGGCTCGACAGCATCGGCCAGGCGGCGCTGCCGGATCTGCTCGACTGGGCCGAAGAATACCGGGGAGCGCGCGCGCAGGTGGCCGAGGGTGTGGCGGCGCTGCTCGAGGGCGCATCCCACTGGCTGCGGCAGCGCGTGGCGCAGGCCGTGGAACGCGGCGCGGCCGACGACCTGCGCGAGCTCGACGGCCTGCGCGTGCTGGCGAGCTGCCGGCGCAACCTCGTGCAGCGCAACGCCAATCCCCAGATGGTGGCGGAGCGCGCGCTCTTCGCGCTGCGCGATGTGGTCGGACCCTGATGTGGTTCGACAGCCACTGCCACGTGGGCGCGGACGAATTCGCGGGCGATCGCGACGCGGTGATCGAGCGCGCGGCCGGCGCAGGGGTCGAGGGACTGCTCGCGGTCGGCTCGGGCTACGGCATCGCGCGCAACGCAGAGTCGGTGGCGCTCGCCGCACGCGACCCGCGCGTGTTCGCCGCCGTCGGCGTGCACCCCCACGAGGCGAGCGAGCTCGACGACCGAGGCCGCGCCGCGCTCGACGCGCTGCTCGCGCAGCCGCGCGTCGTCGCCGTCGGCGAATCCGGCCTCGACTACCACTACATGAATTCGCCGCGCGGCGTGCAGCGCGACGTATTCGCCGAGCAGGTGGCGACCGCGCGCGCGCGCAGCCTCCCCGTCTCCGTCCACGTGCGCGGAGACGAGCCGGACGCCTTCGCCGAGATGCTCGACATCTGGCGCAGCGAGGGGCGCGGGGAAGTGTGGGGGGTGCTGCACTGCTACACCGGCACGCTCGAGTTCGCGCGGCGGGCGCTCGACGCGAACTTCTACGTGTCGTTCTCGGGGATCCTCACCTTCAAGCGGGACCACGGCCTGCGCGGCGTGGCGGCCGCGCTCCCGCTCGAGCGCCTGATGGTCGAGACCGACGCGCCCCTGCTCGCGCCGGAGGGATTCCGCGGCAAGCGCAACGAGCCCGCGCACGTGGCGCGCGTCGGCGAGGCGCTGGCGGCGATCCGGGGCCTGGAGATCGAGGCGGTCGCGCGCGCCACGACGCACAACGCGCGCTCGCTCTTTGGGATCGGCGACCCGGCGTGAGCGCCGCCGCGCGGCGACGACAGCTGGCCGAGGCGCTGGCGCGCGCGGCCGGGAGCCTCCAGCGCGAGCGCTACGAGCACGTGCACGAGGTGCGCACCAAGTCCGCCTCGATCGACCTCGTCACCGAGGTGGATCAGGCCTGCGAGACGCTGATCCTCGAGGCGCTGCGCGCGCAGTGCCCCACGGACGCGGTGCTCGCCGAGGAAGGCGGCGGAGACGATCGCGCGGACGCGGCCTGGCGCTGGGTGATCGACCCCCTCGACGGCACCATGAACTACGCCCACGGCTATCCGCGTTTCTGCGTCTCCATCGGCGTGGAGCACGACGGCATCGCGACCCTCGGCGTCGTCTACGATCCGCTGCTCGACGAGATGTTCGCCGCGACGCGCGGCGAGGGCGCCAGCCTGAACGGGCGGCCGCTGCGCGTGTCGAACGAGGACACGCTCGGCCGCGCCCTGCTCGCCACCGGCTTCGCGTACGACGTGCACCACAGCCGCGACGACAATCTCGATCACTTCGCGCGCTTCGTGAAGCGCGCGCGCGGCATCCGGCGCGACGGCAGCGCGGCACTCGATCTCTGCTATGTGGCAGCCGGCCGCTTCGACGCGTACTGGGAGCTCAAGCTGCAGCCCTGGGACGCCGCGGCCGGGGCGCTGATCGTGTGCGAAGCGGGCGGGCGGGTGAGCGATTTCTCGGACGCGCTCGCCGCGCTGCCGCGCGAGATCGTCGCCAGCAACGGGCGACTGCACGGCGCGATGCTCGAGGTGCTGCGCGGCTGAAGACGTGGCGCGGGCCCGACCGGATCAGGGAGGAAACGCGCGGTGCATCAGGCGTGCGCCGCGGGCGCGAGCGGCCTCGCGCAGCTTCTCGCTGGGCGGCTTCGGGCTGACGAGGAGCACGCGCAGCCCCGACAGGCGCGGGGCGCGCACCAGGGCGAAGGCGTCGAGCAGGGTGCGATCGTTGAGCGAATCGTACGGGCCGCCCACCGCGAAGTCGAGGCGCGTGCGCGCGGCGCCCTCGAAGGACTGGGCGAGTCCGCGCGACATGGCGGACGGGCCCTCCGCGCTGGCCGCGGCCAGCTGCGCCCAGGCGGCCATCTCGCTGTCCGCGTGCACCACCACCACGCGCGCGCCGCGCGCGAGCTCGGGCTCGGCGGACGCGACGCGTCGCAGTGTCGCCTCGAGCTGCTCGTGACTGGGCGGGGTCGTGCAGCCGAGCGCGGCGGCGACGAGCCACAGGCAGCCCCAGCGCGGCGCGCGTTTCACGGTCTCCACCTCCTGCCCAGCCATCGGGAGCCCGCGCCGCGCGCTGAACCCCCCGGCCCGGGGTGCACTCCGGCGCCTACGGCGACTCCTGGGTCGGGGTCAGGAACCCCTCTCCCTCAGCCTCTTCGCTCCCGAGCGGCACCGGCGCGGGCGCCGCCTCGCCGACGAAGCGGTTGCGGAATGCCTCCAGGCTGACCGGGAGGGAGTCCGCCAGCTTGTAGTCGAGGCGATACACGACGGGGTCGCCCGCCGCGCGCGCGATGATGCCGTCCGGTCCCCGGAAGTTGCCGATGTGGACCTCCGCGAGCCGCGGCGCGGCCGCATCCTCGGCCGCACCTTCGGGCGCTGCGCCGAACACCGCGATGCGCGCGGCGGGCGGCGAGAGACCCAGGCCGTGCAGCTCGGCCGCGCCCGCCGCGTCCGCCAGGATGTCGTCGGCGCGCAGGCGCGACAGCTCGGAGAGCATCTGCGCGATCTTGTCCGCGGGAACCGACTCGGGGCTCGAGGTCCAGCCCGTCGCATCGCGGCTCGCGAGGATCGTCACCGGCTCGGCCCCTTCCGCCTGGAAGGTGAGCTCGATGCGCTTCGCGTCGGTGATCGGGAAGCGCGCCAGCTGCTTGTAGCGGTAGGCCACCAGCTCGCGCGGGAAGTCCTCGAGGCGATCCGCTGGGATCGTGTAGAGCGAGGCCTGTGCGGCGCGCACCAGGCGGTCGCCGTCCCGCAGGCCCCCGACCGCCAGGCGCAGCGGCGCCGGCTCCGCGCCCTCCCCGCCCTGCGGCGTGAGGATCACCTCGAAGGCGGCCGGCGCCAAGCCGGCCTCGGCGTCGCTCGGGGGGTCGTCGACGAATCCCTTGGCGCGCAGAAAGGAGAGGTCCGCGAGCAGGTCCTCGACGGTCTCGTCGTCCGCGCGCGCGTCGATCGGTGCCGTGAGGTGCCAGTGCGGCGGCGCGTCTTCCTCGGCCGCCGGCGCGGCGGCCTCTCGCGCGAGGATGACGCGCCCGCCGGGCCAGCGCACCTCGACGCGCTCGATGGACGCCGTGTCGAAATCCAGGATGTGCTTGTCGCGCAGATCGTCGAGCTTCTTGTCGAAGCTCCGCGCCTTGTAGGTCTCCACGGTGAAGACGGCGTCCGATCCGCCGACCGCGGCGTAGGTATTCGAGCCGACCGGGGTCTGGTAGCCGAGCCGCAGCTCGTGCTGCGTCCCGCGCTCCGAGAAGCGCACCCGCCGAGCCTCGGCATCCAGGCCGTACTCCGCCGGGGGCTGCGGATCCTCGATCTCCGCCTCGCGCCCGAGCGACGCCAGATTCGAGGCGAGGCCATCGACGGCGAAGCGGTCGGCGGGAAACACGACGGGCTCGCTCAGCGCCCAGCCCTCGGCGTCGCGCACGAGGCGCGCCTCGCGGCGATCGCTCGTGGTGAGGGCGATCCACTCGATCTGCTCCGCCTCCACATCGGGAAACAGGCGTTTCGCGCGTTCCTCTGCCTCGCGCCGCGCATCCGCGCCGCGGATCTCGTAGAGGTAGACGAAGCCGGCGAGGAGCAGCGCGATCGCGAGCAGGATTCCGGTCGTGCGCGGCTTCATGGCGTCCTAGTGCTCCGGATGGCGTCGGAACCACCACATGAACACGCCCAGCACGGCGATCGCCTCGGGCAGCACGAACAGCGAGAGCGAGCGGATCGTGCGGAACTGCTCGGCGCTGAGCTGGAAGCGCGACGCGCGGGACAGGTTCGGGCGGACGGCAATCGCTTCGATGTCGCCAATCAGCCAGTTCACGGTGTTCACGAAGAGATCGCGGTTGCGATAGGCCTCGATCAGCTCGTTGGACACAAAGTCGGCGTCGCCGAAGACGGCGAGGCGCGGCTCGGGGCTGGCGGGCTCGGCCCCGGCGTCATCGATGGCATCGGTCGCGGCCTCGGCCGCGCGCCCCGCCACTTCGGGCGTCCCCGCGACGGCCACGGACACCGGCCCGGGCAGGTCGCCGTCGCCCATGGCCACGGCGCCCTCCGCATCCAGGCGCGCCAGATCGCGCTCGGCCCAGGACGCGTCGCCCGTGAACACGAGTTCGGTGAACACGCCCCCCGTTTCGGGGCGCGGCGTCACGCTGCGCACCTCGTGAAACAGCGCAGGCTCGTGCAGATCCCGGGTGATCTCGTGGCTCGGGTCGTAGCGCGCCGCGAAGGGCGACATGGCGCGTCCGAACAGCGCCAGCGAGCGATCCACCACCACGTCGTCGCCGAGCTCCACGCCCCAGCGGCTCAGCTGCGCGACCAGATCGCTGCGGCTGCGCGGGTCGACCAGCGCGAGCACCGCGCCGCCGCGCGCCAGGTAGCGATCGAGCGCCGCGTGCTCCACCTCGAGCAGCGATCGGGTGGGTCCCGCGATCACCACCACGTCCGCGTCCTTGGGCACCTCGCCCGCGGCGGCGAGCAGCAGCGGCTCCACGCGGTAATTCTCGTTGCGCAGCGACAGCGCGGCGCGCGCGTAGCCGTTGCGCTCCTCACCCGCCTCCTTCTCGATGGCGCGCTCGCCGTGTCCCTCCAGGAAGTACACCACCTTCTCGCCCGTGCGCGTGAGCTTCACGATCGCGTTGGTGATGTTCTGCTCGGTGAGATCCGTGACCTCGACGGCGTCGCTGCCGATGGCGACGCGCACCAGCCCCGTCTCGAGCTGCTCGGGGCGGATGCCGTAGCGCTCGAGCAGGCCGGGTCGCTCGTTCGGATCGGCGTACTCGACCACGAAGCGGTCGCTCTCGTAGGCATAGCGGTCCAGGAACTCGCGCACCGGCGGCGTGTCGACCTTGGGCACCAGCGCCAGCACGCTGACGTCGCTCTCGAGCCCGGCCAGCACCTTGCGCGTCTGATCCGAGAGGCTGTGGATCTTCTGCTCGCTCCAGTCGAAGCGATGGGGATGGCGCGCGGCGAGGTAGCCGAGCATGCCGAGAATGGCGATGCCGAGGACGGTCGTCGCGATCGCGCTGCTGCCGTACTTGCCGGCGCGCCGCGCCTCGCCGGACGCCATGCGCGCGCGGATCGCGTCGAAGTTGATGGCCGCCGCCCCGATCAGCAGCAGCACGCCGATGGACAGGTTCCCGACGATCCAGGACAGATCGGACGTGAGCCCCCCACCGCCGAGAAGCATGACCAGCAGGCTCAGCAACGCGAAGACCAAGCCGACCAGACCGAGCGCCGCGAGCAAGGAAGCCATACTCTTCACTGCGTTGCCCCTCCCCTCAGCGCCATCGGACCGACTCCACCGCCGCCTTGGTCAGCATGAGGAATACGCCGATCGCGACGGCGAAGTAGGCGAGGTCCGCGGTATTCACCAGCCCCCCGATCAGCGCCTGGAAGTGCTCCCCGGTCGAAATCCAGCGGAATACCGCGCCGGCCACATCGCCGGCCACACCGAGATGCGTGATGGCGGGCAGCAGCAGCATGCCGAGCAGCAGCGCGAAGGCGATCAGGAAGCTCACCACCTGGCTGCGCGTGACCGAGGACGCGAACGCACCGATCGCGGCGTAGGTCCAGCCCACGAGCAGCAGGCCCAGGATCCCCGAGGCGGTCTTGCCGAACTCCGGATCCCCGTACACGAACAGCAATCCCGGGAACGCCGCCACCATGGCGACCAGAATCGTCACGAAGGCAGCCGCCGCCGTGAACTTGCCCAGCACGATGTCCCAGATCGTGAGCGGGCTCGTCATCAGCAGCTCTTGCGTGCCGTTCGTCTTCTCGGCAGCGAACAGACCCATCGTGATGCCGGGGATCACGAAGAGCAGGATCACGCCCATCGAGTCGAAGAAGTAGGCGAGCAGGTGGTCGTTGAGGTTGAGCTGCTGCAGCTCCTCGAAGGCCTGGAACTGCTGGGCCTGCAACACGCGGAGATTGAAGGCGGCGATATTCAGGATGAAGAACAGCCCCGAGAGCGCGGCGAAGAGACTCAAGACGACGTACGCCACGGGGGAGACGAACAGCGAGCGCAGCTCCCGGCTGGAGACGGTGGTCACGTGTCTCATCGCGCGCCCTCCGCGGCCGCGGCGGCCGCATCGGCGGCGAGGTCGCGCGTGGCCTCGCGCGCGAAGAGCTCCTCGAGACCGTGCCCGTCGCGGGTGAGCTCGTCGATCGGCGCGTCCACCGCCTTGCGCCCTTCGACGATCAGAATCACGCGCCGGCAGATGGCGCTCACCTCGGCGAGGATGTGCGTCGAGAGGATCACGGTGTGCTGGTGCTCGCCCTGGCCCGAGGCCAGCTCGCCGATCAGGTCGCGGATCTCGCGGATCTGGAGCGGATCGAGGCCCACCGTGGGCTCGTCGAGGATCAGCACGGGCGGATCGTGCACGATCGCCTGGGCGATCCCCACGCGCTGCCGATAGCCCTTGGAGAGCGTGCCGATCACCCGCAGCGCCACGTCGCGCAGCGCGCAGCGCTCGAGCGCGCGGTCGACCGCAGCCCGGCGCTCACGCCGCGGCACGTCCTTGATGCGCGCCGCGTATTCCACGTACCCGGCCACCGTCATCTCGGGATAGAGCGGCGGCGTCTCCGGCAGGTAGCCGATGGCGCGGCGCGCGGCGAGGGGATCCTCGAAGATGTCGTGGCCCGCGATGATCGCCTCCCCGTCCGTGGGCGGCAGGAAGCCCGTGAGCATGCGCATCATCGTCGTCTTCCCGGCGCCGTTCGGTCCCAGGAAGCCGACCACCTCGCCCCGCTCGATGGAGAAGGAAACGCGATCGACGGCGACGATGTCGCCGTAGCGCTTCGAGAGCTCCCTGGCCTCGATCATGGTCCGCCTCCGCTCCTCGTTCCCCTGTCGAAATCACCGCGTCGCGTGTGGCTGCGCGGTGCGCTGTCCCGCGGCGACACCCCCTGCCGCGTGTCTCCCGGATCGGACGACCGTCGATCGAGCCAGCGTCCCGGGCCGCCGAAGAAGGTGCTGTTCAGCGCTGTGCAGCAGCGTGCGAGTCTGCAGCCGGCCGCAGCTCCGCCCCGATCAAGCGACCGGCGGCGGAGCCGGAATATACGAGGCGTCGGGCGCCCCTGGCAACGCCGCGCGGCGTTGCGCGCTGGCGCGGCAGCGCAGGCGGGATATTTTGAACCCATGGACCGACTGCGCGCATCGCGAGAGCGCTGGACGGCACGCCGCAGCGGCTGCGTCTCGCGCGTTGCGACGCGCGGCACAGGCGCGCGCGTCGCGCTCGCTCTCGGCGTGGCGCTGCTGCTCGCGAGCAGCGCCAGCGCATCCGCGGCGCAGTCGACGCTGCCCGCGCAAGCGCTGTCGGCCCCGCCCTCCGACGCGCGGGCCTGGCGCGGTGTGTTCTGCACCCCAGCCTCCTCTCGCACCGCTGCGCCCTGGAACGCGGCCGCGTTTGCTGCGACGCTGCTCACCATGGCCTGGCTGGCGCGGCGCCGCTCCGAACCCCACCCCTGACCTGACCCCTGCGCGCAGGCGGGGGTGAGACACCCGCGAGGACGCGCGGGTTCCATCGAGCCGGTCGCGCGCTCAGGCGCGCGTCACGGTGAGCCAGCGGTAGTAGCTGGACGATCCGTGAATGTGCCCGCCCTTGCCCAGCTCGTAGCGAAACGCGGCGCTGCTCTCGGAGCCGCTCGCAATCTCCTTGAAGGCCGAGATCTTGGACTCCGGATCTTCGGGGTTGAGACCGTGGAACACGATTTCGACCTTCGACTTCGTCTCGAGCACATTCACCAGCAGCGTGGCGAGCGTGAAGAGCTTGCCGATGCCTTCGATGGCCTCGACGGCAAAGCAGGGAACGTCGACTTCCGACAGGTGGAATCCGTACTCGAGCCGCATCCACGCTCCTCCTCGGCAGCTGCTGAGGGCCCCATCGAGCACGCGCTCGGCGCGCCGCGGGGGCGCCGCAGAGTGGCCCTCAGGCCCGAACGTGTCAAGCTTGCGGCAATCGCCGCCGGAGCGCATCGGCGCAAGGCAGCGCCGCGCCCCACGGGGTGATGGGTGTCTGGCCCGCGGCGAAGTCCGCGCGGGCTGCAGCGCCATCGGACCCCGCCGCAGCGCCGGCCGCGCCGTCCGTCCGCAGCAGACCCCAGAGCAGGGCCAAGACAAGCAGGGCGGCCAGGAGCACCGCGAGGATCAGATGCCAGCGCTGCATGCGCTGCAGCGCTCCGAGCGCGTCCACCGCCGCCCGTCCGCGGCACACGGGTCCGCCGGCAGCGGGGACGCGGGCGATCTGCACGGTGACATTGTCCGGTCCGCCGCGCGCGTTCGCGGCATCCACCAGCTGCCGCGCCGCCGCCTCGGGAGGCTCGCGCAGCAGGACCGCCGCAATCTCCGCGTCGCGCAGCACGCCGCACAGCCCGTCGGAGCAGAGCAGATATTGATCGCCGGGCCGGACCTCGAGCGCCACCACATCCACTTCGACGTCCGACTCCACCCCGATGGAGCGCAACACTTCATGGCGTCGGGGGTGGATCTCGGCCTCCTCGGCCGTGATCAGACCGCGCCGCTGCAGCTCTCCGACCAGCGAATGATCGGGCGTGAGCTGCTCGAGCTGCCCGTCGCGCAGGCGGTAGGCGCGGCTGTCGCCCACGTGCGCCACCCAGGCACTGCCGTCCGGCTGGAAGACGAGCGCCACGCCGGTGGTCCCCATGCCGGACAGGCTGGCATCGCGCCGCGCCTCTGCGTAGATGCGCCGGTTCGCCATCTCCATGGCGCGGCGCAGCGTCGCGTCGGGCGTGTCCGGCGACTGCTCGAAGACCTCGACCAGCGTGTCCACCGCCAGGCGGCTCGCGGTGGCGCCGCCGGCGTGCCCGCCCATGCCGTCGGCCACGACCAGCAGGCGCGCGCCCGAATCGATCAGCGCACTGGCGCAGGCATCCTGATTGGAGGCGCGCCGGCGCCCCACGTCGCTGAGCGACGCCGTCTGGATGCAGCGCGGATCGATCGACTTCATCGCTCGTGGAGGGGCCGCTCGGTGCCCCCGCTGCCTCCCAGACGCGCGCGCCCCGCGCTGGATCGCTTCGGAGCAATCCAGTCTGCGCCGCACGGCCCGTCGATCGAGAACGCGATGGTGCGGATCCACCCCGGTGCGGTCCGCAGCTCGCCGCTCAATGTACCGCCTTGGATGCGCTTCTCGCGCCTCTGCCAGCCCCGGGGAGACAGCGTAGCCAACCGCTGCTGCGCTGGAGACCCCGCAGTCGTCGCGGCCACAGCGGCGCAACCGGACGCCGCGCCCTTGCTAGCGGATCGGGATCTGCGCTGAACTGGGCGGCGCGCTGCCGGTTCGCTGCGAATCCGGCACGCGCACATCCTGCGGAGGCCGGAGGAGATCGATGCGCACTCGCTCCCGAAGCACGGGGTGGATCCTGCTGGGGCTGATCGGCATCGCGATGATCGCGGCGGCTTGCGCCGCGCGGGGCGGGCGCAGGGCGCCGAGCGCCGCCGAGGCGCGCGCGTTCGTGCAGTCGGCCAACGCGCAGCTCTACGAGCTCTCGGTCAAGGCCGCGCGCGCGGAATGGGTGAAGGCCAACTTCATCACCCAGGATACCGAGGCGATCGCCGCCGAGGCGAGCGAGAACTACGTGACGGCCAGCGTCGCCCTCGCCAAGCGCGCGGCGCGCTTCGACGGGGTGGCGCTGGACGCGAGCACGCGGCGCCAGCTCGAGCTGCTCAAGCGCGCCATCACGATGCCCGCACCCGAGGATCGCGCGCTCGCCCGGGAGCTCACGCAGATCGCCACGCGCATGGACAGCCACTACGGCACGGCGCGCTACTGCCCCGGCGCGGCCCAGGGAGACGACTGCCTCGACATCATCGAGATCCGCGAAATCCACGAGAAGAGCCGCGACCCCGACGCGCTGCTGGACGTGTGGCAGGGCTGGCGGACCACGTCCGCCGCGATCCGCGATGACTACCGGCGCTTCGTCGAGCTGGCGAACCAGGGGGCGCGGGAGCTCGGCTACGCGGACACCGGTGCGCTGTGGCGCTCCAACTACGACATGCCACCCGCGGCCTTTGCCGAGGAGATGGATCGGCTCTGGCAGCAGGTGCTGCCGCTCTACGAAGCGCTGCACTGCTACGTCCGATCCAGGCTCTCCGCGTTCTACGGTCCGGACGTCGTGCCGCTCGACGCGCCGATCCCCGCCCACCTGCTCGGCAACATGTGGGCGCAGCAGTGGGGGAACATCTTCGATCTGGTGGCCCCGGCCGATGCGGATCCCGGCTACGACCTCACCTCCCTGCTGGCGCGGGCGGGCTACGACGAGCTGCACATGGTGCGCTCCGGTGAGAACTTCTTCAGCTCCCTCGGCTTCGCACCGCTGCCCGACACTTTCTGGGAGCGCTCGCTGTTCGTCAAGCCCCGCGACCGCGAGGTGGTGTGTCACGCGAGCGCCTGGGACGTGGACGAGGTGGACGACCTGCGCATCAAGATGTGCATCGAGGTGGGCGCGGAGGATTTCCAGACGATCCACCACGAGCTCGGGCACAACTACTACCAGCGGGCCTACAACCGACAGCCGTTCGTGTTCCGGGGCAGCGCCAACGACGGCTTCCACGAGGCCATCGGCGACGCCATCGCGCTGTCCGTGACCCCGGCCTACCTGGTGAAGCTCGGCCTGCTCGAGCGCGAGCCGCCCGCCTCGCAGGACATCGGCCTGTTGCTGCGCGCAGCCCTCGACAAGGTGGCTTTCCTGCCCTTCGGCCTGCTCGTCGACCAGTGGCGCTGGGGCGTGTTCTCCGGCGAGATCAGCCCGAAGGACTACAACGCGGGCTGGTGGGCGCTGCGCGAGAAGATCCAGGGCATTCGCCCGCCCGTGCCCCGCCCCGAGACGCTCTTCGACGCGGGTGCCAAGTATCACGTTCCCGGCAACACCCCCTACAGCCGCTACTTCCTCGCCCACATCCTGCAATTCCAGTTCCACCGGGCCCTGTGCGCGCTCGCCGGCTACGCGGGCCCGCTCAACCGCTGCACCATCTACGGCAGCGCTGCGGCCGGACGCAAGCTCAACGAAATGCTCGAGATGGGACTGAGCCAACCGTGGCCGGTCGCCTTGCAGGCGCTGACCGGCTCGCGCGAGATCGATGCCAGCGCGATCCTGGACTACTTCGCGCCGCTCAAGACGTGGCTCGATGCACAAAACCAGGGGCGCCGCTGCGGCTGGTAGCCGCGGGCGCCGCCGATCGGTCCTGTGTCGGCGGCGCCGCGCGATCGCCGCTCTAACGCGCGGCGGAGGCGATCTCGCTCACGGCGAGATCGAAGGCCGCCGCCATGAGGGTCCGCGTGTAGGGATGCTCGGGATGCTCGAAGACGCGCCGCGCCGGACCGTGCTCGACGACGACACCCTCCCGCATCACGATGACGTGATGGCACAGCGCGCGCACGACCCGCAGATCGTGACTGATGAACAGGTAGCTCAGGTTGTGTCGCCGCTGCAGGTCGCGCAGCAGATCCACGATCTGCGCCTGCACGGATCGGTCGAGCGCCGAGGTGGGCTCGTCGAGCACCACGAAGCGGGGCTCGAGCACCATGGCGCGCGCGATCGCGATGCGCTGGCGCTGTCCTCCCGAGAACTCGTGCGGGTAGCGCTGGCGGCTCTCGGGGTCGAGCCCCACCTCTTCGAGCACGCGGATCACCCGGCGCTCGCGCTCCGCGGCGTCGCCGATGCGGTGGATCGCGAGACCTTCTCCGACGATGTCACCGACGGGCAAGCGCGGGCTCAGGCTGCCGAAGGGGTCCTGGAAGACGATCTGCATCTCGCGGCGCAGCGGCCGGATCTGCTTCCAGCGCAGGTGCTGGATGTCGCGATCCTGGAAGCGGATGCGACCCGTGCTCGACTGGAGGCGCAGCAGGGCCATGGCCAGCGTCGTCTTTCCGCTGCCACTCTCGCCCACGACGCCCACGGTCTCGCCCTCGCGCGCCTCGATCGAGACCCCGTCTACGGCCTTGAGGTGCGAAACGGTGCGCCGCAATACGCCCCGCTTGACGGGAAACCACACGCGCACGTCGGTTCCCGCGAAGAGGGTCCGCGCATCGGAGCGCGGCGTGGGCGGATCGCCCTTGGGCTCGGCGGCGAGCAGGTGCCGCGTGTACGCATGCTGGGGCGCGCTGAAGATCTGCTCGGTCTCGCCCTGCTCGACGATCCTTCCATCGGTCATCACGCAGACGCGGTCCGCGACCTTCCTCACGATTCCGAGATCGTGCGTGATGAGCAGCAGCCCCATGCCGGTCGCTTCCTTGAGCTCGCGCAGCAGCTCGAGCACCTGCGCCTGGATGGTGACGTCGAGCGCGGTGGTGGGCTCGTCGGCGATCAGCAGCTCGGGGTCGTTGGCCAGCGCCATGGCGATCATCACGCGTTGTCGCTGCCCGCCCGAGAGCTCGTGCGGATAGCTCGAGAGCCGCGCTGCGGGGTCGGCGATGCCCACCAGGTCGAGCAGCTCGAGCGCGCGCGCGCGCGCCGCGTCGCGCTCGAGCTTCTTGTGGAGCATCAGGGTCTCCGCGATCTGCTTCTCCACGCGATGCAGCGGGTTGAGAGAGGTCATGGGCTCCTGGAAGATCATCGAGATGCGGTCGCCCCGAATCGCCTGCAGGGTGCTCTCGGGGGCCCCCATGAGCTCCGTTCCCGCGAAGCGAATGCTCCCGGATGGGTGCCGCGCCGCCGGATACGGCAGCAGCTGCAGAACGGAGAGAGCCGTCACGGACTTTCCCGAGCCGCTCTCGCCCACCAGCGCCACGGTTTCGCCCCGCCGCACCGCGAAGGAGACGCCGCGCACGGCCTCCAGCGCGCCGCCCGGCGCGGCAAAGTGAACCGCGAGATTCTCCACTTCGAGCAGCGCGCTCACGCCGGCGCTCCGGGGTCGAGAGCCCCGTCGTGCAGCGTGCGCTCCGCCGGAAGCGCGCGCGCGCCCAGAGTCTTGCGCGGGTCGAACGCGTCGCGCACCGCTTCTCCGATGAAGATGAGCAGGCTCAGCATCACGGCGAGCACGCTGAAGCCGGACAACCCGAGCCACGGCGCGTTCAGGTTGTTCTTGCCCTGATTGAGCAGCTCGCCGAGCGACGGCTCGCCGGGGGGCAGGCCGAAGCCGAGGAAATCGAGCGCGGTGAGCGAGGTGATGGCGCCGCTCAGGATGAACGGCAGATAGCTGAGCGTGGCCACCATGGCGTTGGGGAGAATGTGCTTGGCCATGATGACGAGGTCGCCCGCTCCCAGCGCGCGGGCCGCGCGCACGTAATCGAGATTGCGGGTGCGCAGGAACTCGGCCCGCACCACGCCCACGAGCGCCGTCCAGCTGAAGAGCATGAGCAGGCCGAGCAGCCACCAGAAGTTCGGCGTCACGATGCTCGCCAGGATGATGAGCAGGTAGAGCCGGGGCAGGCTGGTCCAGATCTCGATGAAGCGCTGCGCGAAGAGATCGAGCCGGCCGCCGAAGTAGCCCTGCAGCGCGCCCGCCGCAACCCCGATGACCGAGCTCACCAGCGTCAGCGCGAGGCCGAAGAGCACGGAGATGCGGAAGCCGTAGATCAGGCGCGCCAGCACGTCGCGCGCCTGGTCGTCGGTGCCGAGCCAGTTCTGCGCCGTGGGCGGCGACGGCGCGGGCGTCGGGAGATCGTGCGCGATGGTGTCGTAGCTGTACGGGACGACGGGCCAGAGCATCCAGCCCTTCGCCTCGATCAGCTGCTGCACCTCGGGATCCGTGTAATCCGCCTCGGTCTCGAAGAAGCCTCCGAAAGTGGTCTCGGCATACTCCCGGAACACCGGGAAGTAGAAGCCGCCGTCGTAGCGCAGCAGGAGCGGCCTGTCGTTGGCAGTCAGCTCCGCAAACAGCGTGACGACGAAGAGGACCGCGAAGATCCACAGCGACCAGAAACCGCGCCGGTTGGCGACGAATGCCGCGAGCCTGCGACGCCCGATCGCGGAGAGCGGCACGTCTAGATCTCCTGACTCTCGAAGTCGATGCGCGGATCGACCAGGACGTAGGTCAGATCGGCGACGAGGCCCATCACGAGGCCGAGCAGGGTGAAGAAGTACAGGGTCGCGAACATCACGGGATAATCGCGGTTGAGCGCCGCCTCGAATCCGAGCAGCCCCAGACCGTCCAGCGAGAAGATCACTTCGATCAGCAGCGACCCCGTGAACAGGATGCTCATGAATGCGGCCGGAAAGCCGGAGATCACGATCAGCATGGCGTTGCGAAACACGTGTCCGTAGAGCACGCGCCGCTCCGCGAGACCCTTGGCCCGCGCCGTCGTGACATATTGCTTGCCGATCTCCTCGAGGAACGAGTTCTTGGTGAGGATCGTGAGCGAGGCGAAGCCTCCGATCACCAGCGCGAAGACCGGCAGCGCGATGTGCCAGAGATAGTCGATCACGATGGCCGGCCACGACAGCGCGCGCCAGCCGTCGGAGTGGAGGCCGCGCAGCGGGAACCAGTCGAGGTACTGGCCGCCGGCGAAGAGCACGACGAGGAGGATGGCGAACAGGAAGCTCGGCACCGCATTGCCCACCACGACCACGGCGCTGGTCCAGACATCGAAGCGCGAGCCGTGGCGCACCGCCTTCGCGATGCCGAGCGGAATCGAGATCAGGTAGACGAAGAGCGTGGTCCAGAGACCGAGGGAGATCGAGACGGGCAGCTTGTCGATCACCAGCTCGGTGACTTCGCGGTCCCGGAAGTAGCTGCGGCCGAAGTCGAAGACCAGGAAGTCCCGCATCATGTGCAGGAAGCGCACCGGCAGCGGCTTGTCGAAGCCGAATTGCACCTCGAGCGACGCGATGAATTCGGGCGGGAGCCCCTGGGCGCCGCGGTAGGTCTTGCCACCCGCGGAGCTTCCGCCCGCCCCGGCCACGTCGCCGCCCAACCCCGAGACGCGGGCCGTGGCCGACACATCCGTGTGGTCGAGTCGCGCCAGGATCTGCTCGATGGGGCCCCCGGGCACCATCTGCACCACGAGGAAATTGACGAGCATGATGACGAAGAGCGTCGGCACGATCAGCAGGAGTCGCCGGATGATGTAGGCGCCCACGTCAGACCCCTCCGATCTCCGTCCCAGCCCGCGCTGTCGCGCGCCGCCGCCGGACGGCGCGGCGGGCACACATCCCGGATGCCGCGCTCAGGATCCGCCCTGCCCCCGACGCCGCTCCAGCGCAGCGTCCTTCGCCGCGTCGATCCACCAGGTCTCGATCGACACGCCCCGATCCGGTGCCAGCGCGGGCCGGCCGAAGCGATCCCAGTAGAGAATGCGATCCGCGGAGATGTACCAGTGCGGAATCATGCAATAGCTCCACAGCAGCACGCGATCCAGCGCCCGGGTGCGCGCCACCAGGGCCTTGCGGTCGGGCGCGGAGATCACGAGCGCGACCAGCTCGTCGACGACGGGGTCTCGGATGCCGTTCAGATTGCGCCCCCCCTCGATCTCCGCCGACGCGCTGGACCAGAAGTCGCGCTGCTCGTTTCCGGGCGATTCGGATTGGGCGTAGCCTCCCACGATCATGTCGAAGTCGAAGGTGTCGAGGCGCCGCCGGTACTGGGAGACATCCACGGTGCGCACGCTCGCCAGCACGCCGATGCGCTCGAGATTCTTCTTGAACGGAAGCACGACGCGTTCGAAGGCCGGCGACACCAGCAGGATCTCGAACTCGAGCCGGGCGCCGGATGCGCCGTGGGTCATCACGCCGTCGCGAATCGACCAGCCGGCCTCCGCGAGCAGCGCGACCGCGGTCTTCAGGTTCTCCCGGATGTTGCCCGAGCCATCGGTCACCGGGGGCGCGTATGCCTGGGTGAAGACCTCCTCCGGAATGCGCCCGCGATACGGCGCGAGGATCGCGAGCTCCTCGGCGCTCGGCAGACCGCGCGCGGCGAGCTCGGAGTTCTCGAAGTGGCTCCGCGTGCGCTGGTACTGCCCGTAGAAGAGCGTCTTGTTCGACCACTCGAAATCGAAGGCGTAGCCGAGCGCGCGACGCACCTTCCGATCCGCGAAGATCTCGCGGCGCAGGTTGTAGAGGAAGCCCTGACCGCCCTGAGTGCGGCGATTCGGGATCAGCTCCTTGCGCAGGCGCCCCGCGCGGACGTCCGGGACGTCGTAGGCGGTCGCCCACTTCTTGGAGTTGTTCTCTGCGCGGTAGTCGTAAGCGCCTCCCTTGAGGGCCTCGATCGCGACGTCGTCGTCCCGGAAGTAGTCGAAACGCCAGACGTCGAAGTTGTAGCGACCGCGATTCACGGGGAGCGCGCGCCCCCAATAATCCGGGCGGCGCTTCCAGCTGACGAAGCGCCCGGCCTCGAATTCGGCGATGGCGTAGGGCCCGCTGCCGAGGGGGGGCTCGAGCGTGGTGGCGTCGAATTCCCGCGTCGCCCAGTAGTGCGCGGGCAGGATCGGCATCTGGCCGAGGATCAGCGGGAGCTCGCGATTGTCCCCCGGCACGAAGCTGAACTTGACGCTGCGCGGGCCCGTCTGCTCGACCTTCGCAACGCTGCCGAAATACGCGCGGTAGAAGGGCATCCCCTTGGCCATCAGCGTCTCGAAGGTCCAGATCACGTCCGCGGCCGTGATGGGCTGCCCGTCGTGCCAGCGCGCCTCGGGACGCAGCGTGAACGCCACCCAGCTTCGATCGCGCGGCGTCTCCACGGATTCCGCGAGCAGCCCGTACTCGCTGAAGGGCTCGTCCTCGGCGTTCTTCAGCAGGCTGTCGTACAGCAGGCTCTGACCCAGGAACGTGAGGCCGCTCGCGCTGGTGCCCTTGATGATGAACGGGTTGAAGCTGTCGAAGCTGCCGATCGTGGCCATGCGCATCGTGCCGCCCTGGGGCGCGTCCGGATCCGCGAAGTCGAAGTGCTGGAAGTCGGCGGCATACTTCAGATCGCCGTGCATGGCGAGCCCGTGCACGGGCTGCGCGAGGCCGGGCCGTGCAACGATGCCGACGACGAGGAGGACGAGCGAAACGAGCCCGAGCGCGGCGAAACTCCTCAGCTTGACCGACAAGATGCACCTCCGACAGCGTGAAGACCGATTGAATCCGCGCGGCGGTTCGCTGCCACCGCGCAGGGCACGCCGCCGCATCTCAATCCCCCCCCGCGGCGTGCGGCGCGCCCGTGGCGAGCGCTTCGAGCCGGAATATAGACGGCGACAGCTCCGGGTTCAGCTCGACGTCGGACAGGGTGAGCAATGCGCGCGCGCCGCCGCGATCGGTTTCGATCGAGAGGCGATGCGCGAGCGGCGCGTTGGCGACCGGCGCGTAGTCGTCGAAGTGGACCTCCCAGACGATCGCCCCGGCGCGCCGCTCCTGCAGCCAGCGCAGGCGGCCCTCGGCGTCGAACTCGACCTGACGTCGCAGCCGGCTCGCGGCATCGGAGAGCGCGATGCGCACGCGGCCATCGCCGGCATCGAATGCGGCGCTGGGCGAGAGCGCATCGCTCAGCTGCGGCACGCCGAGGATCACCTCGACCGCATCGGCGGGCGTCAGCGCGATGCGCGCCACCTCCCAGAGCAGCGAGTCGTGCGCCGGTCCCGATTCGTACGAGCGATCCGCCGCCTGGAAGAGCTCGTAGCGCGCGCCGTCCGTGGCGAAGACGGCGAGGGTGTCGCCGAGCATGCCGCGCAGCTCGACGCGCAGGCGCGCGGGTCGCGCGATCACCAGGGCCTGGCGACTGCGCCAGCGCACGTCGCGACCCGCGCGGCCCGACGCGTCCGCGTCGACCGCCAGACGCGCGGTACCGCGCAGCGCGGTGCGCCCGTCCACTGCCTGCGCCCAGTCCGCGAGCAGCCGATCCGGCCGCGGATCGCCGCTCGGCAGGCGCTGCAGCGTCGGCGCCGTGCGGCAGCCGGCGAGCGCGAGCAGAACGGCGAGCGCAGCCCCGATCCTCGCGCGCGTCACTCGAGCTCGCGCCGGAGGATCTCGAGCTTCTCGTGCAGGTTGGGCTGCTCGTCCTCTCGCGGTCCGAGATTCAGCGCCTCTTCGAACTTGTCGAGCGCGCGCCGCCGGTCGTCGAGCAGGAGATAGGCGTCGCCCATGTGCTCCGAGATCACGGGGTCGCCCCCCGTGAGCTCGACGGCGCGCTCGAGCTCGGAGAGCGCGCGGTCCAGCAGGGCACGCGCGTCCTTCTCGTTGCCCTGCGCCATGAGCGGCCGCGCGCGCATGTAGTACACCCAGCCGAGGCTGTCGACGATGTAGCCGTCGTCGGGACGCAGCTCGATGGCGCGCAGGATCATCCGCTCCGCCTCGTCCAGATTCAGGCCCTGGTCCGCCCAGCTGTACGCGATGTAGTTGAGCGCGCTCGCGTTGTCCGGGTTGAGCTCGAGCGCACGCCGCATGTAGGTGAGCGCGCGCTCGTGCTGATCTGCCTCGCCGTACACGACGCCCAGGTTGTAGAGCAGCTCGTCGTTGTCCGGCTCCTCCTCGAGCAGCGCCTCCAGGTGCGCGACGGCGCCCTCGAAGTCGCCCGCCTTCGAGCGCAGCGTCGCCCGGTACAGATCGAGCTCGCGGGAGGGCTCCACGACGAGCGCCCGGTCGAGCTCCTCGAGCGCCAGCGCGTACTCGCCGCGACGCTCGTGGATCACCGCGAGCTGCGTGCGCGCCTCGGCGTAGTACTTGTGCGAGGGCGGAATCGCGGCGAAGGCCGCCGCCGCGCGCTCCTCGCGACCGAGGCGGCGCTCGGCGATCCCCAGGAAGAAGGCGATCTCGTATTCACTGGGATCCTCGGCCAGGACCTGCGCGAAGCGCGCGGTGGCCATCTCGAAGCGACCCGCCTCGTAGAGCAGGAAGGCGAGGCGAACCGTGGCGCGCAGGTCCTCCGGGAAGCGCCGGTCGAGCTCCTCGTAGGTGGCGATGGCGCCGTCGAGGTCGTTCTCCGCCAGCTGCGCCTCGGCCAGGGCCAGCAACGCTCCGTGGTTGTCCGGTTGCCGCGCGAGGATCTCGCGGTAGATCTCGGCCTCACCGGCGGGATCGCCGCGCTCGCGCCGGGCCCGCGCCAACGCGGTGTAGAGGCGCAGATTGTCCGGATCCGCCTCCAGCGCCTCGCGCAGCGCGCGCTCCGCGTCGTCGGGACGGCCGAGCTTCTGATACGCGTTCGCCAGCGCCACGTGTGCGCGCAGATCCTCGGGATCTTGTGCGACCATCCACTCGGCGAGCTCGAGGGCGGCGGCGGGGCGCTCGGCCTCCAGGCAGATCTGGTACAGGAGGAAGGCGGACTCGAAATCGATCGGGCTTCCGGAGGCGTCTCGCAGCACCCCCTCGGCGGCATCGAGGTTGCCCAGGATGCGGTAGAGCTGCGCCAACAGATCGCGCGTCGAGGCGTCGCTCGGGTCGAGATCGTGCGCCCGCCGCGCGTGCTGCAGCGCCTCGTCGAGCCGGTTGGAGCGCGCCAGCGCATCGGCGAGGATGCGGTGCAGGTAGGCCGAGTCGTCGTCCTTGGCGACCGCGCGTTGATACGCGGCGAGGGCCTCGGGAATGCGCCCTTCGCTGGCGTGCTGCTGGGCCACCAGCACGTCGTACTCCGCGGGTGCATCGGGCCGGATCTCCGGGCCGATCGCCGCGCCGTTCGGCTCGGGCCCGCGCGATCGCTGCAGCATCGCGCAGCTGGGCAGCGCCAGCGCGCCGGCCAGCAGCAGAGCCCGAGTGGTTCGAACCCAACGCGTCACGCTTGCACTCCCGCCGGCAGCCGGCCGGCATCCCTCAGCATCGACCCGTCACGGAGCGGAACTGAGCCTCCCGCGCCCCTCAATCCCCAGTGGGCGTGTTCAGATAGCCCTTGTCTTCCAGATAGCGCACGACCTGCTCGACGCTTTCCTCGACGCTCTGTCGCTGGGTGTCGAGCACGATCTCGGGCCGCTCGGGCGCCTCGTAGGGGGCCGAGATTCCGGTGAACTCGGGGATTTCGCCGGCGCGGGCCTTCTTGTACAGGCCCTTGACGTCTCGCGATTCGCACGTCTCCACGGGCGCGTCCACGTAGACCTCGATGAAATCGCCGGGGCCCATCAGCACGCGCACGTTGTCCCGATCCGCCCGGTAGGGCGAGATGAACGAGCTGAACACGATCACGCCCGCGTCCGTGAAGAGCTTCGCGACCTCGCCGATGCGGCGGATGTTCTCGGTGCGGTCCTCGGGCGAGAAGCCGAGATTCTTGTTGAGTCCGTGGCGGATGTTGTCGCCGTCCAGCACGTAGGCCAGGCGGCCGCGCTCGATGAGCGCGCGCTCGGCTGCGACGGCGATCGTCGATTTGCCGGAGCCCGAGAGCCCGGTGAGCCAGACCGTGGCGCCGCGCTGCGCGAGGAGATTCTCGCGATCCGCGCGCTCGACGTGACTGGCGTGCCAGGTGATGTGGGTTGCCTTCTGTTTCGTCAAACGGGGGGTCCTTCCTCGAGCCTCGAAGATCTCGTCTGCCGGCGCGCTCCCGGAGGGCTCGCGCTCTCGGGACACGAGCCCACGGATCGCGAGCGTCGCGCGAATGGAACAGGGTAGCGCGGCCGCCTCACCAGCGTCCCGCTCAGATCGCCCCGCCGACCCCGGCCTGCGCGCCGCCGCGGCGCTGCCGGCGATGCGCGCGCACGGCCTCCGCGATGCGCTGCGCCGCGGTGTCGATTTCCTCGGGGGTATTGCCGCGTCCGATGCCGAAGCGAATCGCGCCGCGGGCCAGCGCGGGCGGAACGCCCAGCGCCGCCAGCACGTGACTCGGCTCGGAGCGGCCCGATGCGCACGCCGAGCCGGTGGAGAGCGCGATGCCTTCGAGCTCCGTGAGCACCGCCACGGCGTCGATGCCCTCGAAGCTCACGTTGAGGTTGCCGGGCAGACGCGGCGCCGCGGGGCCGTTGCGATGGGCGCCCCCGACCGCCTGCAGCTGCGTCCAGAGGCGCTCGCGGAGCTCGCGCAGCCGCGCGGATTCCGAGGCCAGCTCGTCCCGGCAGATCTCCAGCGCCCGGGCGAATCCCACGATCAGCGGCACCGGCAGCGTGCCGGAGCGCAGGCCGCGCTCCTGCCCGCCGCCGTGCAACAGCGGCGCGATGCGCACGCGGGGGCGACCCGAGCGAACGTAGAGGGCGCCGACGCCCTTCGGGCCGTAGATCTTGTGTGCGCAGAAGGCACACAGATCCACGCCCGCGGCACGCACGTCGAAGTCGATGCGGCCGATCGCCTGGGCGGCGTCGCTGTGCAGCAGCACGCCGCGTTCTCGACACAGCGCGGCGATCTCCGTCAGCGGCTGCACCCCCCCCACCTCGCCGTTGGCCGCCGCCACCGAGACCAGCGCCGTGCGCTCGCTGAGCGCCGCGGCGACATCGGCCGGATCGAGCGTGCCCTGTGCGTCGACGGACAGGTAGGAGACGGAGAAGCCCTCGGCCTCCAGCGCGCGACACGGATCCAGCACCGCGTGATGCTCGATCCGGGTCGTCACCAGATGGCTGCGCCGGGCGCGCCCGGCCCGGGCCACGCCCTGCAGCGCGAGGTTGTCACTCTCGGTGGTTCCGCTCGTGAAGACGATCTCGCCCGGATCGGCGGCGCCGATCGCGGCCGCGATGCGCTCGCGGGCGTCCTCCAGCGCGGCGGCCGCGCGCAGGCCGTAGGCGTGGGTGCGACTCGAGGCGTTGCCGAACTCCTCCGTGAAGTACGGCAGCATGGCCTCGAGCACGCGCGGGTCCACCGGGGTGGTGGCGTGGTGATCGAGATAGATCGAGGGGCTCATCGCGATGTCGCACCCGCCTCGCGCGACCAGCCCGCCCCGCGGAGCCTCGCGCGCCCTCGACTAGGCGTTGAACGATTCGCCGCAGCCGCAGGTGGTGCTGGCGTTGGGGTTCACCATCTTGAACCCCGACTCCTGCAGGGTATCGACGAAGTCGAGCTTCGTCCCGACGAGGTAGAGCGCGCTCTTCTCATCGACGATGACGCGCACGCCGTGGGACTCGATCTCCGTGTCCGTCTCGCTGACCCGATCGTCGAAGGCGAGCTCGTAGCGCAGGCCGGAGCAGCCTCCGCCCACCACCTTCATGCGCAGGCCGTGCGTGGCGGCCTTGCCATCCTTCTCCAGGAGCTCGCGGATGCGCTGCGCCGCGGGCTCGGTCACCTCGATCAGATGCATCGTATACTCTCGAGTCCGAATTCAAAGGTGAGGATAAGAGCCCCGGCGCATCCGTCAACCGGGCCCCGACGCGGGATCGGCCGACGCGGGTCGCAGCCATAGGAAGATCTCGCGATTCCCCTTGGGGCCCGCAAGGCGGCTGTCCGCGCGCCCGAGCAGGGCGTAGCCCAGGGCGCGGGCCGCAGCGACGATGCCGTCCGCCGCCTCGGCGCGCGCCGCGTCGTCGCGCACCACGCCTCCCTTGCCCACCCGCTCCCGGCCGAGCTCGAACTGCGGCTTGACCAGCACCAGCAGCTCTGCGCGCGGCGCCACCCGCGCGATCGCCGGCAGGAGCAGGCGGACCGAGATGAACGAAACGTCCACGCTCACGAGATCCACGCCTTCGAACAGCGCCGCGGGCTGCAGGCTGCGCGCGTTGGTGCGTTCGAGCACCGTGACGCGCGGGTCCTCGCGCAGGCGCGGGTCGAGCTGGCCGTAGCCCACGTCGAGCGCCACGACCGAGGCTGCGCCCGCCTGCAACAGGCAGTCGCTGAAGCCCCCGGTCGAGGCGCCGATGTCGAGGCAGCGGCGTCCGCGGGCATCGATGCCGAGATCGGCGAGCGCGCCGGCGAGCTTCTCGCCGCC
Source organism: Myxococcales bacterium (assembly GCA_029881215.1). Classification (GTDB taxonomy): domain Bacteria; phylum Myxococcota_A; class UBA9160; order UBA9160; family SMWR01; genus JAOUNA01. The sequence goes on from JAOUNA010000023.1 coordinate 24,310, forward strand.
CCGCGAGACGAAGCGGCGCGCCGCCTGGCGCACGCGCAGCACGGACGCCGCGCGAATCGGCGTTCCCGGCTTGTCGACGGGAACGTCGTCGACGAGCACCTGTCCGCTGCGAATCAGCGCCTGCGCACGCGTGCGCGTGGGGGCGAGCCCCTCGCGCACCAGCCGCTCGTCGAGGCGCTCGCGTTTCAGGAGGGCGCGCCGTGCAGCAGCGCGCGCACCGCGCTCTCGATGCCCGCCGCGTCGAGACCCAGCGCAGCCCGCTGCGCCTTGGGGTCCCCGTGCTCCACGATGCGGTCCGACACCGCCAGGCAGCGCGTGGGCACGCGGACGCCCGCCTCCGCGAGCGCTTCCAGCACCGCCCCGCCGAAGCCCCCCATGCCGCTGTGCTCCTCGACGGTGACGACGGCCTTGCAGCGCGTCGCGAGCGCGAGGATGCGCTCGGTGTCGAGCGGCTTCACGAAGCGCGCGTTGAGCACGGCCACCGAGAGCCCTTCGGAAGCGAGCGCGGCCGCAGCCTCCAACGCCTCGTGCGCGAGTGGGCCGATGGCCAGCAGCGCCGCGTCGTCTCCGTCGCGCAGCAGCTCGGCCACGCCGAGCGGCAGCGCCTTGATCTCAGGATCCATCGGCACGCCGAAGCCGTTGCCGCGCGGAAAGCGCAGCGCCGCCGGCCCGGCGTACTCGATCGCGGTGCGCAGCATGTGCTGCAGCTCGTTCTCGTCCTTCGGCGCCATCACCACGATGTTGGGCAGCGTGCGCAGATACGCGAAGTCGAACAGTCCCTGGTGGGTGGCGCCGTCCGCCCCGACGATGCCGGCGCGATCCAGCGCGAAGGTGACGTCCAGATTCTGCAGACACACGTCGTGAACGATCTGGTCGTACGCGCGTTGCAGGAAGGTGGAGTAGATCGCGGGAACGGGCTTCATGCCCTCGGCCGCGAGCCCGGCGGCAAACGTCACGGCGTGCTGCTCGGCGATTCCCACGTCGTAGAAGCGATCCGGGAAGGCCTTCTGGAAGCGATCCAGGCCGGTGCCGTCGGCCATCGCCGCCGTGATGCCGACGATGCGCTCGTCCTCCTGCGCCAGCCGCGCGAGGCTGTCGCCGAATACATCCTGGTAGCGGGGCGGCCCGGGCTTCGACGGGACGAATTTCCCGGTCTCCACCTCGAATGCACCGACGCCGTGATAGCGGAATGGATCCTGCTCGGCGGGCTGGTAGCCATGACCCTTGCTGGTGACGGCGTGCACCAGGACCGGACCTTCGCCGTTCTCGATCATCTGACGCACGTGAGCGAATGTCTCGAGCAGGGCGTCCATGCGGTTGCCCTGCACCGGTCCCACGTAGCGGAAGCCCAGCGCCTCGAACACCAGGCCGGGCGAGAAGAACACCTTGAGCGAGTCTTCCGCCTTCTGCGCCCAGTGCAGCGCATCCGCGGGGAGCGTGCGCAGGAACTCCCGCGCCCAGCCCTTCACGCGGCGCACCATCGGATGCGAGAGCTTGCGCGAGAGATAGGACGACAGGGCACCGACGTTGGGTGAGATCGACATCTCGTTGTCGTTGAGCACGACGACCAGATTCTTCTGGCGCAGGTGCCCCGCGTGGTTGAGCGCTTCGAACGCCATCCCGGCGGTCATGCCGCCGTCGCCGATCAGCGCGATCGCGCAGCCCGCGCGCTTCTGGTGCTCGAAGGCCCGCGCCATGCCCAGGGCGGCGGAAATCGACGTGCCGGCGTGGCCCGCGCCGAAGTGGTCGTGGGGCGACTCGCTGCGGCGCAGGAACTTCGCGATGCCGCCCTCCTTCCCCATGCTCGCGAAGCGATCGCGGCGGCCGGTCAGCATCTTGTGCGCGTAGCCCTGGTGACCGACATCGAGCACGAGCCGGTCGCGCGGCGTGTCGAAGATGCGGTGGATCGCGGTGATCAGCTCGACGCAGCCCAGACTCGACGCCAGGTGCCCACCCGTGCGGGAGATGTTCGCGACGATCTCGGCGCGCAGCTCGCTCACCACCTGCGCAACCTCTTCGGCGCCGAGCGCGCGCAGATCTTCGGGCGCGCTGATGCGATCCAGCAGCTTCTCTTCGCGCACACTCATTCGCGTCTCCGCACCGCGAAGCGCACCAGCGCGCGCAGCGGCTCGGCGCGCTCGCCGAACTCGCCGAGCGCATCGAGGGCGTCCTTCAGCAGCCGCTCGGACCGCTCCCGCGCCGCCTCCACGCCGAGCGCGCGCACCAGGGAGCAGGGATCGTCTTCGCCCGCGTCGAGCACGTCGTCCGCGATCTGGAAGGCGACGCCCACGCAGCGTCCGCAGCGCCGCAGCCGCTCCAGGGATGCGGCGTCGGCACCGCCCAGGTGCGCACCGCCCAGGATCGACGCAGCGATCAGCGCACCCGACTTGCGCGCGTGCACGGATTCGATGTGCGCGACGCTGCGGTCCGCGGGATCGAAACGCAGATCGTCGACCTGGCCGCCCACCAGGCCGCGCGATCCGGCCGCCAGCGCGAGCTCGCGGG
>JAOUNA010000155.1 GCA_029881215.1 Myxococcales bacterium
GCGCATGCACGCGGAAGGGCCGAAGGTGCTGCGCGTGCGGCGCAGCGGCGAGGGGGTGCTGCGGGCGGGAGATCTGGTGTCCGACGACCAGACCGTCGAAATCGTCAATGCCGATCACAAGATCGCGACGCTCGCCGCGGAGGCGGATGTCTCGATGGAGGCCTACGTCGGATTCGGCAAGGGCTATCGACCGGCCGAGAAGAACAAGAGCGAAGACATGCCGATCGGCATGATCCCGATCGACTCGATCTTTTCTCCGGTGCTCCGGGTCAACTACACCGTGACGCCTGCGCGCGTGGGGCGTGAGACGGACTTCGACCGGCTCAACCTCGAGGTCTGGACGAACGGCACGATCGCGCCGATGGACGCGGTGGCCTACGCGGCGAAGATCCTGAAGGAGCAGCTCGCGATCTTCATCAACTTCGAAGAGCCGGTCGAGATGATCGCGCCCCTCGCAGAGGAGCCGGCGCCGCTGAATCCGAACCTCTTCAAGTCGGTCGACGAGCTGGAGCTCTCGGTGCGCTCGGCGAACTGCCTGCAGAATGCCAATATCCGGCTGATCGGAGAGCTGGTGCAGCGCAGCGAGGCGGAGATGCTCAAGACCAAGAACTTTGGACGCAAGTCGCTGAACGAGATCAAGGAGGTTCTCGCGAGCATGGGCCTCGAGCTGGGCACCAAGCTCGAGAGCTTCCCGGATCGGAGCGAGATCGATCGACTGCGGGACCGCGAGGTCTGATCCATGCGACATCGCATGAAAGCGCGCAAGCTCGGGAGAACGTCGGCTCACCGGAAGGCGATGTACCGCAATCTGGTGACGTCGCTGCTCGACCGAGAGCGAGTCGAGACGACGGACGCCAAGGCCAAGGAAGTGCGCCGGCTCGCCGATCGGATGATCACGCTCGGCAAGCGCGGAGACCTTCACGCACGCCGCAGAGCCATGCGGGTGATTCGAAAGCGGGAGGTTGCCGCCAAGGTGTTCGGCGAGCTGGCGGATCGCTATCGGAGCCGAGCCGGCGGCTACACCCGCGTGCTGAAGACGCGGCGTCGCGTGGGCGATGCGGCGGCCATGTCGATCGTGGAGCTGGTGGAGCCGATCGAGGCACTGAAGCCCGACAAGCCGGCGAAGAAGGCCGCGGGGCGCAAGAAGGCCACGGCGAAGGTGCCCGCGGTGAAGGAGGCCGCCGCGAAGAGCAAGCCGAAGAAGGCTGCCGCGAAGAAGAAGGCGACGGCGAAGAGCGCGGGCAAGAAGACCGCTGCCAAGAAGGCGGGTGCCAAGAAGAAGACGGCGACGAAGAAGGCGAGCGCGCAGACGTCGCCCAAGGCCGGAAAGAAGAAGGCGGCGAGGTCGAAGAAATCCGGCAAGAGGTCGGGTTGATCCGGCATGCGCAACTCGGTCGGATCATGGCTCGTGGCGGGTGTCGTAGCCGGGGCGGCGCTGTTTGCGCTGCTGTCCTCTCCGCGCACGCCCCCGCCTCTCGGTCGGGGGAGTAGCGCTCCGGATTTCGCGCTGGAACGCCTGGGAGGAGGCGCGAGCGTCTCGCTCAGCGAGCTGCGCGGGCAGGTCGTGCTGATCAATTTCTGGGCGACCTGGTGCAAGCCCTGTGAGGACGAGATGCCCGCGATGGAGCGCCTGTATCAGACGCTGCGCGGCGAGGGATTCGAGCTTCTCGCCATCTCCGTCGACGAGCAGCCGGAGATCGTCGCCCAATTTCGGGATCGCCTCTCGCTGAGCTTTCCCATCCTTCTCGATGAGGACCGGAGCGTCTCGCAGGAGTATCAGACGTATCGGTTTCCGGAGTCGTTCCTCGTGGACCGCGACGGACGCGTGGTCGAGCGCTACGTCGGACCGCGCGACTGGAACGCATCGGCGTACCTGAGTCGGCTGCGGCGCCTGCTCCGTGAAGCGGGCACCCGCGCCGCGGGGGTCGCCGCCGCACCCGGAAGGGGGTAAGTTCCTCTTCGTGAGGGGTTGGCTGTGGATCCCGGCGCTGCTCGGTGTGGCGTTCGTGGTCGCAGCGCTCGACGGCGACTCGGGAATCCGCAGCTGGATGCGGTTGCGCGCGGAATTCGGTGCGGCGCGCGGGCGGATCGAGGCGATGGGTGCCGAGGTCGACGCTCTGCAGCGTGCGGCGGCGGCGCTGGAGAGCGACGAGTTCGCGATCGAGCGGGCGATTCGCGAGCGGCTGGAGTACGCGCGGCGCGGCGAGACGGTCGTGCGCCTGCCCCGAGAGCATCACGCAAACCCTCGGTTTCCTTGACGAAATCATCTGGAAGGGCGATGCTCAGCCACCATGCGGGAACGCCTCCACCAGCAGCTGCGCGACATCGTGCAAGCGCTCCTCGATGAGGCGGGCAGCGGCGGCGAGGTTCCCGAGTTCGTCCTGGAGGCGCCGCGCAGCGACGCGCACGGCGACTTCGCGTGCAACGCCGCGATGCTGCTCGCCAAGCTTCTGCGCCAGCCTCCGCGCACCATCGCCGAGCGCATCGCGAATCGCCTGCTCGAGACGACCGATTGGGTGGAGCGCGTCGAGGTCGCCGGCCCCGGCTTCGTCAACTTCTGGCTGGCCGGAAGCCGTTGGCACGCGCTGCTGCGCCGCGTGCTCGAAGCGGGCCCGCGCTACGGGCATGCGGACGTCGGCAAGGACCAGCGCGTCCAGGTGGAATTCGTCTCGGCGAACCCGACCGGCCCACTGACGCTGGGGCACGGACGCAACGCCGTGCTCGGCGATTCGATCGCACGTCTGCTCGAGGCGCTCGGCTTCGAGGTGACTCGGGAGTACTACTTCAACGATGCCGGCAGGCAGATGCGCGTGCTCGGCGATTCCGTGCGCGCCCGCTACCTGGAGGCGCTGGGTCGCGCGGCCCCGCCTCCGCAGGATGCGCTGAGCGATCCCGAGCAGTGCTGGCGCGACGAGATCGGCGGCCTGCCGGTCGTCTTCCCGAGAGACGGCTACCAGGGGGATTACATCGTGGAGATCGCGCAGGAGCTGCGCGAGAAGCACGGCGAAGCACTCGTCGAAGAGCCCGGTGACGGCAAATTCCGAGAAGCCGCGCAGGCCCGCATCTTCGAAGAGATTCACCGGACACTCGAAGGCATGGGAATCGTCTTCGACGTCTATTCGAACGAGAAGGATCTCTACGCGAAGGGCAGGCTCGACGAGGTGCTCGATGCACTGCGAGAGGAGAATCTGGTCTACGAGGAGGAGGGTGCCACCTGGCTGCGCGCAAGCGCCCTCGGCCTGGATCGGGACCGCGTGTTGGTGAAGCGAACGGGCGAGCCCACCTATCTGTTGCCCGACATCGCCTATCACCGCGAGAAGCTCCGGCGCGGCTTCGACCGCGTGATCGACGTGCTGGGCGCCGATCACATCGAGCAGTTTCCCTTCGTCCGCGAGGCGATCCGCGCGCTGGGGTACCCGCACGACCACCTCGAGCTGGTCATGCACCAGTTCGTCACCCTCACCTCGGGTGGGGAGCAGCTGAAGCAGTCGACGCGGCGCGCCAACTACGTGACGGTGGATGAACTGCTCGCCGATGTCGGTGTCGACGTCTTCCGCTTCTTCATGGTGCAGCGACGCGCGGAGAGCCATCTCGACTTCGATCTGGATCTGGCGCGGGAGCGGGATTGGAAGAAGAACCCCGCCTATTATGTGCAGTACGCCTGCGCGCGGACCCACGGCATCGAACGCAAGGCGCGAGAGCTCGGCGTGGCGATGCCCGACGCGGCGACGGTCGATCCGAGCCCCCTCGTACTCCCGGAGGAAATCGAGATTCTGCGCAAGATCTCCGAATTCCCGGAGCTGGTGGAGCGCGCGGGAGCGACGCGAGAGCCGCACCACGTGGCGTACTATGCTCGGGACATGGCCGGTCTCTGGAATCCATACGTTCAGGATGGCGCGCGGCATCGCGTTCTCTCCGAGGATGAGGCGCTCACGAACGCGCGACTGGGCCTGGCCCTCGGCGTGCGCACCGTGTTGGCGAACGCGCTGGCGCTGCTGGGCATCAGCGCCCCGGAGCAGATGTAGTGGCGCGGCGGCGTGCCAGGGAAGGCGGCGGGGGCGGCGTCGGGACGCTCGTCTCCCTCGCGCTGCTCATCGTGATCGGTTTCTCGATCGGCATCGTGGCGGGCATCCTGTGGGAGGAGCCGCGCCTGGTGCTCGCCCATCTGACCGGTCGCACGACGGAGATCGCGTGGACGCGCGATGTGCCGTCCGTCGCGGCCCCGCCCCGGACCGAGGCGCCGGTGCCGGCGACGCCCCGCGCAGCGGATCGCGGGCAGTCGCCTCCGGTCGCGGCAGCACCTCCGGTCAGCGCGCCTCCGCTTGCCGCGCCGCCTCTCGGGAGCGTCGCGGTTCAGGTCGGCGCCTTCGCGGACAGCGTCGGGGCGGAGCGCCTGGCGTCGCAGCTGCGCAGTGCCGGCTACCCGGTCTACGTGACGCCCGGGGCGAGCCAGGACACCCCCCGCTGGCGGGTGCGCGTCGGCCCGCTCGCCGACCGCGACGCGGCGGAGCGCCTCGCCGCGCGGCTCAAGCGCGAGGAACAGTTACCGACCTGGGTCCTGGACGAACACGGCGGCTAGCGTCGTGACCGCGCAATGGATCGTCACCGGATGCCGCGGGCAGCTCGGGCGCGCGCTGACGTCTCTGCTCGAGAGCCGCGGCATCGCGCCGCTCGCCGTGAGCCACGCGGAGCTGGACATCGCGGACGCCGGGGCGGTCGGGGCCTTCTTCGCCGAGCGCGTGTCCGGAGGCGGCACGATGCTGAACGCGGCGGCGTTCACCCACGTCGATCGCTGCGAGCGGGAGCCGGAGATGGCCGAGCGCTGCAACGCGATCGCGCCGGAGATCCTGGCGCACGCGTGTCGGGCGACCGGCACGCGGCTCGTTCACCTCTCCACCGACTACGTCTTCTCGGGCGAGGCGCGCGAGCCCTATCGCGAAGACGCCGGCACGGGTCCGTGCAATGTCTACGGCCGCACCAAGCTGGAAGGCGAGCGGCGGGTGCTCGGCGCCTCTCCGGATTTTCTGGTGGTGCGCAGCAGCTGGATCTTCGGGGCGGGCCGCAACTTCATCGCGGCGATTCTCGACCAGGCCGAGCGCCGACGCAGTGGGCAGGCGAGCGGGCCGCTGCGGGTCGTCGACGACCAGACCGGGCGCCCCACCTACGCCCGCGACCTGGCCCAGGCGCTCCTCGCGCTCCTCGAAGCGGACGCGCGGGGCCTGTACCATGTGGCGAATGCCGGGATCGCCACCTGGTGGGACCTCGCCCGCTTCTGCCTGGACGAGACCGGCTACGCTGAGCTCAGCATCGAGCGCATTCGAACCGAGGCGCTCGGGCTGCCGGCGCGGCGCCCGCGCTGGTCGGTTCTGGATTGTTCGCGGGCCGAGGCGCTCGGGGTGCGCATGCGCGGCTGGAAAGAGGCGGTGCGGGCGCATCTGCACGCGTCGGATGGGCCGGCCGCGCACGCGGCGTCGAGCCGGGAAGTGACAGAGCGCGCGTCGGGGCCGCGGCCGCAGCGCGCGACTTCGGAACAGGGAGGCGAGAGAGAATCGTGAAGACCGATCGAGCACACGCGGGGGAGTCCGCCGGGCGAGCGAGGCGCGTCCTCGTGACGGGCGGCGCCGGATTCATCGGATCCCACCTGTGTCACCGGCTCGTCTCCGAAGGCTGCGAAGTCATCGCCTTCGACAACCTCCTCACGGGCCGGGTCGAGAACATCCAACCCCTGCTCGGCCACGAGCGCTTCACCTTCGAGCACTACGACGTCACCCACTATCTGCACGTGGACGGCGAGCTCGACGCGATTCTGCACTTCGCATCGCCCGCGAGTCCGGCAGACTTCGAGAGGCTCCCGATCCAGATCCTCAAGGTGGGCTCGCTGGGAACCCACAAGACCCTGGGCCTCGCCAAGGCGAAGGGCGCGCGCTTCCTGCTCGCCAGCACGTCCGAGTGCTACGGCGATCCGGAGGTGAATCCCCAGCCCGAGAGCTATTGGGGGCACGTGAATCCCATCGGGATCCGCGGCGTCTACGACGAGGCGAAGCGCTTCGCCGAGGCCATGACCATGGCCTATCACAGACACCACGGCGTGGACGTGCGCATCGCCCGCATCTTCAACACGTTCGGGCCCCGGATGCAGCTGGAAGACGGGCGCGCGATCCCCAACTTCTTCCGGCAGGCCCTGGGCGGAGCGGAGATCACGCTGTTCGGCGACGGCTGCCAGACGCGATCGTTCTGCTACGTGGACGATCTGATCGAGGGGATCTGGCGCCTGCTCAATTCCGATCATGTGGGGCCCGTGAATCTGGGCAACCCGAACGAGATGTCACTGCGCGAGATGGCCGAGCTGATCCTCGAGATCACTGGAAGCAGCAGCCCGATCGTGAGCCGCCCGCTGCCCCCCGACGATCCCAAGGTGCGGCGCCCCGACATCTCGCTCGCCCGCGAAGTGCTCGACGGCTGGGAGCCGCGGGTGCCGGTGCGAGTCGGTCTCGAGCGAACGCGCGATTACTTCACGCAGGTGCTCGGCAACAGGAGGTCGGCGAGGGCGTGACCACGCGCGAGCGCATCCGGAACTTTTGCATCGTGGCGCACATCGATCACGGCAAGAGCACGCTGGCCGATCGCCTGCTGGACGCCACCGGATCGCTCTCTGCGCGCGAGAAGCGCGACCAGTTTCTCGACAAGATGGACCTCGAGCGCGAACGCGGCATCACGATCAAGGCGCAGACCGTGCGCATGCGGTACACGGCCAAGGACGGCCGCGAATACATCCTCAATCTGATCGACACGCCCGGGCACGTGGATTTCTCCTACGAGGTCTCGAGGGCTTTGCAGGCCTGCGAGGGCGCGGTCCTGGTGGTGGATGCGGCGCAGGGAATCGAGGCGCAGACGCTCGCCAACGCCTATCTGGCCGTGGACGCCGGCCTCGAGATCATTCCGGTCGTGAACAAGATCGATCTGCCCGCGGCGCAGCCCGAACGCGTGGCGGAGGAGATCGAGGAGATGCTCGGCACCGACGCGGCCGATGTGCTGCCGGTCTCCGCCAAGGAGGGCAAGGGGATCGGCGAGCTGCTCGAGCGCATCGTCGAGATGGTGCCTGCGCCCTCCGGCGATCCGCACGCTCCCGCACGGGCGCTGGTGTTCGACTCGTGGTTCGATCCGTACGTGGGCGTGATCGTGCTGGTGCGCGTCGTGGAC
>JAOUNA010000156.1 GCA_029881215.1 Myxococcales bacterium
CTCGAGCATGGCGTCCACGACGTGCGCCCCACCCTTCACGTAGAGAATGAGAGGTGCGCGCTTACGGTCCAATTTTGCGGCGATTTCCCGGTGCGCGGGGAGTACCCACTCGCGATACTCGGCCGGTCCCAGCAAGCCGGCCCAGGTGTCGAAGAGCTGCACCGCCTGCGCGCCCGCCTCGATCTGCGCCCCGAGGTAGCTCACCACCAGATCGGTGAGCCGCGCCTGCAGCGCGCGCAGCACCTCCGGCGCCCGGTACATCATGCGCTTGAGCGTGCCGAAGTGCGCCGAGCCCTGGCCCTCGACCAGATAGGCCGCGAGCGTAAACGGCGCGCCCGAGAAGCCGAGCAGCGGAATCTGACGACTGGCGAGCTCGCGGCGCAGCACGCGCAGGATCTCGAAGACATAGGGAACCGACTCCCGCGGATCGGGAGCCCGCAGACCCTGCACCTGCTCGAGGGATCGGATGGGATCCGCGATCTTGGGGCCGGGCTGGAATTTCACGTCGACACCCATGCCCGGAATCGGCACGAAGATGTCGGAGAAGAGGATCGCGGCCTCCGCCCCGACCAGATCGAGGGGCTGCAGCGTGACCTCCACGGCGCGCTCGACGTCCTGGCACATCGCGAGGAAGTCGCCGTCTCCGCGCACGCGGCGGTACTCGGGCAGATAGCGGCCCGCCTGGCGCATCAGCCAGACGGGCGGGCGATCCACCGGCTCGCCGCGGCAGGAGCGGAGGAAGCGATCGAGGGGCGTCAGTTCGTGGGTCACGGCTCGGATGCGCAGCGCCTCATTGCTCGGCGCGCCGCACCGTGCGGACCGCGTGACGAGCGGGATCGGGGGACACCGCGCCTCGGCGCCCCCCGGCGGCTCGCGCGGAGCGACATCGCGACGGGCAGCGCGCGGAATCCACGTAGAAGCTCGTAGGATAGCCGGGAGCCCCCGCGCGCGCCCGGCGCGCTACGCTGCTCTGCCATGGAAGTACTGCTCGCAAATCCCCGGGGCTTCTGCGCCGGCGTGGACCGCGCCATCGAAATCGTCGAGATCGCGCTGGAGCGCTTCGGAAGCCCCGTCTACGTGCGTCACGAGATCGTCCACAATCGCCACGTGGTGGAGGAGCTGCGCGCCAAGGGCGCCGTCTTCGTCGAGGACCCGGCGGATGCGCCGCGCGGCGCGGTGCTGATCTTCAGCGCCCACGGCGTGGCGCCGAGCGTGCGCGAGGCGGCCGAGGCCCGCGGGCAGACCATCATCGACGCGACCTGCCCGCTGGTCACGAAGGTCCACCTCGAGACGCTGCGCATGGCCCGCCAGGAGCGCGAGATCGTGCTCGTCGGCCACGCCGGCCACGTCGAGGTGGAGGGCACCCTGGGCCACGCGCCGGGCCGGATGCACCTGGTGCAATCGCTCGACGACGTCGCGACGCTCGAGGTGCGCGATCCGAAACGGCTCTCGTGCGTGACCCAGACCACGCTCTCCGTGGACGACACGCGCGAGATCCTCGACGCCCTGAAGCGGCGCTTCCCGGACATCGCGCTGCCGCGCAAGGACGACATCTGCTACGCGACCCAGAATCGACAGAACGCGGTGAAGCAGCTCACCCAGCGCTGCGACGTGGTGCTGGTGGTGGGCGCACCCGAATCGTCCAACAGCAATCGCCTGGTCGAGCTGGCGTCGAAGTCCGGGGTTCGCGCCTACCTGGTGCAGGACGCCAGCAAGGTCGACCCCAGCTGGATCGAAGGCGCGGACTGCGTGGGCGTCACGGCGGGCGCGTCTGCGCCGGAGATCCTGGTCGCGCAGGTGGTCGAACGGCTCCAGCATCTCGCCGTGGACTCCGTCGAGGTGAGCGCGCTGCCCGAGGTGGACGAGGGCATGGTGTTCCAGCTGCCCGCCTCGCTGCGCTGAGCGGCGCGCCGGGCGCGCGATCGGCTCAGCCGCGCGCTTCGCTCTCGAAGTGGAGCCGGTCATCCCGCACGCCGACGCGGATGCGACCTCCCTTCGCCAGGCTGCCGAATAGCAGATCGTCCACGATGCGATCCTTGAGCTCCGTCTGGATCACGCGCTGCATGGGGCGCGCGCCGAACAACGGGTCGTAGCCCTTGCGCGCCAGCCAGTCGCGCGCGTCCTCGCTCAGCGCGATCTTCACCCGGCGCTCTCCGAGCTGCGCCTCCAGCTCGCTCACGAACTTGTCCACCACCTTGCCCATCACGTCCGGCGCCAGGTCGCCGAATGTCACGATCTCGTCGAGCCGGTTGCGGAACTCGGGGCTGAACAGGCGCTCGATCTCCTTCTTGCCGTCCCCGGCCCGGCCCGCGCCGAATCCGATGCCCTGGGCCTGGAGCGCCCGCGCCCCGGCGTTCGAGGTCATGATGAGCGTCACGTGACGGAAGTCGGCCTCGCGGCCCTGGTTGTCGGTGAGTGTCGCGTGATCCATCACCTGGAGCAGGATGTCGAAGAGGTCGGGGTGCGCCTTCTCGATCTCGTCGAGCAGCAGCACCGTGTAGGGCTGCTTGCGGATGCGTTCGACGAGCAGACCGCCCTGGTCGTAGCCCACGTAGCCCGGCGGCGCGCCGATCAGGCGCGAGACCGCGTGCTTCTCCATGTATTCGCTCATGTCGAAGCGCGCGAAGGGCACCCCCATCGCCTTGGCCAGCTGCTTGGAGAGCTCGGTCTTGCCCACGCCCGTCGGTCCCGTGAAGAGGAAGCAGCCGATCGGGCGATCGCGTCCGGCGAGTCCGGCTCGGCCCCGCTTGACGGCCCGCACCACCGTGGCGATGGCTGCGTCCTGACCGAAGACCGCGCTGCGAATCTCGTGCTCGAGGTGCTCGAGGCGCGTTCGATCGGAGCCGGAGGCGCGCACGGACGGGATGTTCGCCACGCGCGCCACGACCTCCTCGACGTCGCGCACGCCCACGCTCTTGCGGCGCCGGGAGCTGGGCCGCAGGCGAACGGCGGCGCCCACCTCGTCGAGCAGGTCGATGGCCTTGTCCGGCAGGAATCGATCGGTCACGTGGCGCACCGAGAGATCCACGCAGGCGCGCAGCGCGCTCGCGGTGAAGCGCACGCCGTGATGCTCCTCGTAGCGCGGCGCGAGCCCCTGCAGGATGCGCACGGCCTCCTCGGCTTCGGGCTCCTTCACATCCACCCGCTGGAAGCGGCGCGAGAGCGCGCGATCGCGCTCGAAATGGCGGTATTCCTGGTAGGTGGTCGAGCCCATGCAGCGCAGCTCGCCGTTCTGCAGCAGGGGCTTCAACATGTTCGACGCATCCACCGTGCTGCCCTGGGCCGAGCCGGCGCCGAGCACGGTGTGGATCTCGTCGATGAAGAGGATCGGGTTGTCGCGCTGCTGGAGGGCCGCCACCAGCGCCTTGAAGCGCGCCTCGAAGTCGCCGCGGAAACGCGTGCCGGCCAGCAGCGCGCCGATGTCCAGCGCGTAGATCTCGGCGCCGCGCAGGTCCTCGGGCACGCGACCCTCGTGGATGCGCAGCGCGAGCCCCTCGGCGAGCGCGGTCTTGCCCACGCCCGTCTCGCCCACCAGGATCGGGTTGTTCTTGCGCCGGCGCGCCAGGATGTGAACGATGCGATCGAGCTCGCGGCCGCGCCCGACGAGCGGATCGAGCTTCCCGTCCGCCGCGCGCCGTGCGAGATTCGTCGCGAACGCCTGCAGCGGATCCGCGGGCAGCTCGCCCGTTTCTCCCGCAGCGGGCGAGGCGCCCTCCGGCGCGGGCATCGCGCCCCCCGTGTCGCCGGCCTGCCTGGAGATGCCGTGCGAGATGTAGTGGAGCACGTCGAGCCGGCTGACGCCCTGCGCGCGCAGCAGCGTCACCGCGTAGGCGTCGGGCTCCTGGAAGATCGCCGCCAGGATGTCCCCGACGTCCACCTCGTCCTTCTCGGCGCTCTCGCAGTGCATCAACGCGCTGCGCAGGACGCGGTGGAACGCGAGGGTCTGCTGGCTCTCGAAGGGCTCCTCGCCGGGGACGCGCTCCAGGTCTTCGCGGAAATACCGGTCGAGCGAGGCCTTGAGCGCCGCGACGTCGGCTCCCGCGTGGCGCAGGATCTCGTCGCCTCGCGGGTCGTGGAGCATCGCGTAGAGCAGGTGCTCCACCGTCACGAATGCATGGCGGCGCACCGACGCCTCGCGCAGCGCTGCGTGCAGCATCAGATGCAACTCGCGACCCAGCTGACTCACTCCTTCTCGACCCCCGCGCGCAGAGGATAGCCGCGCTGCTCCGCGGCGCGGTGCACCTGCGCGACCTTCGTCTCGGCCACGTCCAGCACGTAGACACCCGCGACGCCCAACCCCGTGTTGTGAATCGCCAGCATGATCTGTGTGGCCTCCGAGGGCCCCTTGCCGAAGACCTGCTCGAGGATGGACACCACGAACTCCATGGGGGTGTAGTCGTCATTGTGCAGCAGCACCTTGAAGCGAGGCGGCCGGGAGACCTTCTGGCGCGTGCGGGTCGCAACGCCTGCGTCCCGATCCGGATCGGCGGATCGGGGCCCTGTCGGCCCGGCTCCGCGGGGAATCTCCGCATCGATGCGCATGGCGACAGGATAGCAATCGGCGCCCGCACACCCGACGGCTAGACTCGGATGCGTGCGCCCCGAGATCGAGCTGCTGGACGGCGTCGCGTGCGTTCCCCGTGAGGCCTGGAACGCCCTGGTGGGGGACGCGTCGCCCTTTCTCGAATGGGAGTGGCTGGCCTCGCTGGAGCAGGCCGGCTGCGTCGGACCGGGCACGGGCTGGCAGCCGAAGCCGCTCGCGCTGCGCGCGCACGGCGAGCTCCAGGCCGTGTGTCCGGTCTACGTCAAGAGCCACAGCGAGGGCGAGTTCGTCTTCGATTGGGGCTGGGCCAACGCCGCGGAGCGCGCCGGCATCTCGTACTACCCGAAGCTCCTCGTGGGCGTGCCGTTCACGCCGGTCAGCGGCGCGCGCTTCCTGACCGGCAGCGCGCCGCCCGCGCTGCGCGCGGACTGGATCCGGGCGCTGGGCGCTGCGCTGCGCGAGATCTGCGGCGCTGCGTCGCTCTCGAGCGTCCACGTCAACTTCTGCCTCGGCGACGAGGCGGCGCTGCTCGAGCGCGACGGCTACCTGCGCCGCGTGGGCTTCCAGTATCACTGGCACAACGAGGGCTACGCCAGCTTCGACGACTACCTGGCGCGGTTGCGCAGCAAGCGGCGCAACCAGATCCGCCGCGAGCGGCGCGGGATTGCGGCGCAGGACATCGTCACCGAGATCGTGCGCGGCGACGCGATCGAGGACGCGAGCTTCGAGTCCATGTACCGCTGCTACCGAGCCACGGTCGACGCCCACTTCTACGGGCGACCCTATCTGAATCTGCGCTTCTTCGAGCTGCTGCGCGAGCGCTTCCGCCACCGCCTGTGCTTCGCCGTCGCGCGGCGCGCAAGCGATTGGATCGGAGCCACCCTCAACGTGGTCAAGGGCGATGCGCTGTACGGGCGCTATTGGGGCGCGCTCGCGCCCGCCCGCTACCTGCACTTCGAGACCTGCTACTACGCCGCCATCGCACACTGCATCGAAGCGGGTCTCCAGCGCTTCGAGCCCGGCGCGGGCGGCGACTACAAGTTCTTGCGGGGCTTCGACGCCCGGCCAACCTACAGCCTGCACCACCTGGCCCATCCGGGGCTGGCGCGCGCCGTGGCGCGCTTCCTGGACTGGGAGTCCGCAGAAGCCCGCGTCGCGCTCGACACGCTGAAGCGCCACAGCGCGCTCAAGCAGCCGGGCGCCTGAACGCCCGACGCAGCGCCCGCGCGCTTCAGGCTTCGCGCTTCTGGCGCAGCGTGACGAACTCCTCGGCGGACGTCGGATGGACGCCGATCGTCGCGTCGAACTGCGCCTTCGTCGCGCCGCATTGGAGCGCGATCGCGATGCCCTGGATGATCTCCGCGGCGTGGGCGCCGAGCATGTGCGCGCCCACGACCCGCTGCGATGCGCGATCCACGACGAGCTTCACCACCGCCTGCTGGTCGCGCCCGGACAGCGTGTGCTTGAGCTCGCGGAAGCGACTCCGATACACGTCGATCCCGCCGTACCGCTCGCGCGCCTCCGCCTCGGTGAGCCCCACCACTCCGATCGGCGGCTGACTGAAGACGGCCGACGGCACGTTCTCGTAATTCGGCGCCAGGGGGCCGTCTCCGAAGAGCGTCGCGGCCACGCACATGCCCTCGTGGATGGCCACGGGGGTCAGGTTGACGCGGTTGGTGACGTCCCCGATCGCCCAGACATTGGGCGCCGAGGTCCGCGAGTACGCGTCCACGATGACGGCGCCGTGCGCGTCGCGTGCGATGCCCGCGTTCTCGAGGCCCAGATCCTCGGTCAGGGGGCGGCGCCCGATCGCGCACAGCAGGGCGTCCGCCGCGACCACCTCCCCGCTGTCGAGCACGGCGTGCAGCGCGCCGCCCCGCGCCCGCTCGATCCGCACCACGCGCGCGTCGAAGCGCAGGTCGATCCCGGCGGCGCGCATCTGCTCGGCCAGCGCCGTGCGCACATCCTCGTCGAAGCCGCGCAGGAAGAGCGGGCCGCGGTACAGCTGCGTGACCTGCGCCCCCAGCCCGTTCAGGATGCCCGCGAACTCCACGGCGATGTAGCCCCCGCCGACCACCGCCACGCGCGCCGGCAACGCGTCCAGGTGAAACATCTCGTTGGAGGTCAGGACGTGCTCGATGCCGGGGACCTCGGGCAGAATCGGCCAGCTGCCGCTGGCGATCAGGATGTTCTCGGCCGTGAAGGTCCGCTCGCCCACGGCGACGCGATGCGCGTCGAGCAGCCGCGCGTGCCCCTCGATGCGCTGCACGCCCGCCTCATCGAGCAGGCGCGCGTACACGCCGGTGAGCCGCGCGATCTCCCGATCCTTGCGTTCGATCAGCGTGCGCCAGTTGGCGCTGCGCGCTCCGACACGCCAGCCGAAGCCCTCCGCATCCTCGAACGCCTCGCGGAACTCGGACGCGTACATCAGGAGCTTCTTCGGAATGCAGCCCAGGTTGACGCAGGTGCCGCCCAGATCGCGCTCCTCCGCCACCGCCACGCGCGCGCCCAGGCCCGCCGAGACCCGACTCGCGCGCACGCCGCCCGAGCCGGCGCCGATGGTGAAGAGGTCGAAATCGGTCGCAGCCATGGGTCCTCGCTCCCGGTGCTGGGCGCCTCATCCTACCCGACGCGGGTCGAACGGCGGAAATC
>JAOUNA010000157.1 GCA_029881215.1 Myxococcales bacterium
CAGCGCGCGGATCGCAGCGGCGGAGCCGAGCGTGGGCATGCGATAGGGGTGGTGGCGATAGTGGTGCTCGGCGAACAGCAGGAAGGCGCGCTGCGCCAGTCGATCCTCGCGGCGCTCGATCGCCGCCAGCGTCTCCGCGCGCTCGCGCTCCAGCTCCTGACGGTCGAAGGCCGGCTCGAGGAGCACCTCGGTGAAGAGATCCAGCGCCGCGTCGAGCTGCTCGCTCGGCGCTTCGAGGGTCAGCCCGAAGCTGCTGCGACCGGAAAAGGTGTTGATCTCGGCCGCCAGGCTCTCGACGGCCGTGGCGAATCCGGCGGACGCATGGCTGCGCGTACCGCGCAGCCACATCGAGGTGAGGAAGGCGGTATGGCCGGAGCTCTGCGCATCTTCGGCGAGCAGGCCGCCCAGCAGGGCCGCCCGCGCGGCGACCACCGGTACGTCGCGCCGCGGCAGCACGTGCAGCTGGGCGCCGCCGCACAGCTCGTAGCTCAGGAGGTCCGGCGTGCGCGAGTCGACCGCGAGCGGCGCGGAGAAGGCGCGGGCGCTCCGCTCGACGCCTCGCGCCACTGCGGAGACGATCGCCGCGTCGTCGACCGCGTGCGCCTCCTGCTCGGGCAGCAGCACGCCGACGGTGAGGCGTTCCGGCGCGAGGTACTGGCGCGCCACGCGCTGCAGATCGCGCGGCGAGGCGCTGCGCACCGCTTCGAAGTAACGCTGCTCGTTCTGCCAGCCCCCGCCGATGGCGTGGAAACCGCCGATCTTCGCCGCCATCCCCGCCACGCTCTCGCGCTCGAAGTGTTCCGACGCGAGAAAGTTCACGCGTGCCTTCTCGATCTCCTCGCGCGAGACGAGCTCGGCGCGCATGCGCTCGATTTCGCGCACGCTCGCCTCGATCGCCGCCGTTGCCCGGGCCGCGTCCGTATCGATGTCCACGCTCGAGACGCCCGCATCGAGCGGGGTGTACGAATAGGCGTCGATCCGATCCACCAGTGCGTCGCGCTCCTTCACGCGACGCACCAGTCGGCTGCTCTCACAGTTGCCGAGCACGAAGGCCAGCAGGTCGAGGTAGGGCGCGTCCGGGTGGCCGAAGGCCACGGTCGGATGCAACAGCGAAATGCTCGTGCGCTCGAAGGGTCTCGCCAGCACGCGCGTGCGCAGCGCCGTCTGCTCGGGCTCGACGGGCCGCCTGCGCACGGCGCGACCCACCCGCGCGCCGGCGAAGGCCTGGTTCAGCGCGCCGATCAGTGCCGCCGTGTCGAAATCGCCCGCCGCGACGACGAAGAGATTCTCGGGCGTGTACCAGCGTTCGTAGAAGCTGCGCACGCGCTCGTGGTCGAAGCTCGCAACGCTCTCCATGTTGCCCAGGATGGGCGCGCGATAGGGGTGCACGCGGTAGGCCTCGGCGAAGACCGCATCCCCGAGCACGTTGCCAGGCGCGTCTTCGCCGCGCCGGATCTCCTCGAGCACGACTTCGATCTCGCGCTTGATCTCGGCGGGATCGAACACCGAGTGGAGCACGGCGTCGGAGAGCACGTCGATGCCCACATCGAGCCGATCCGAGGGCAGCGTGGCGTGATACACGGTGGTGTCGAAGGTCGTGTACGCGTTGATGCGGCCGCCCGCGCCCTCGATCTCGCCCGCCAGCTCCCCGACGCCGCGGCGAGCGGTTCCCTTGAACAGCATGTGCTCGTGGAAGTGGGCGAGACCCCGCTCCAGATCTCCCTCGTCCGCGGAGCCGACCCGCGTCCAGAACTGCAGCTCCACGACGGGTGCGAGGCGGGTCGCCCGGAGCAGCACGGGCAGACCGGCGGGAAGAACCTCGAAGTGGATCTCGGCGCGGCGCAAGGCGCGACGAGAGTACCGGAGGCCCCACCCGCGGCAAGCTCGCCTGCGCGGTATTCTGCCCTCCGTGTCCGATTCCGACGTGGGGATCTACGTCCACGTTCCGTTCTGCGAGCGGATCTGCCCGTACTGCGACTTCGCCGTGGTCGCGGCGCGCGCACTCGAGGAGCGCGTCGAGGCGCAGTACGTGGATGCGCTGCTGCGCGAGCTGGCCGGGCGTCGCGGGGCCTTCGCGGATCGGCGCCTGGCGAGCCTCTACCTCGGCGGGGGTACGCCGTCTCTGCTGCGACCGGAGTCGATCGGGCGCATCGTGCGTGCTGGTCGCGACGCCTTTCCGGGCAGCGGGGAGATCACGCTCGAGATCAACCCGAGCAGCGTCGAACGCGCGCGGCTGCCCGGATTCCGCGAGGCCGGCGTGAATCGCGTCTCCGTGGGCGTGCAGTCGTTCGACGATGAGACGCTGCACCGGCTCGGGCGGGCGCATCGCGCGAAGGACGCTCGCCTCACGCTTTCCGCCTGCCGAGAGGCGGGCTTCGAGGCAATCTCCATCGATCTGATCGTCGCGGCGCCGCGCCAGACGCAGGCCGGCGTGGAGCGCGACCTGGGCGCGGCGATCGAGTTCGGACCCGATCACGTCTCCGTGTACGAGCTCACGGTCGAGGCCGGCACGCCGTTCGCGCTGGCGGAGGCCCGTGGTCAGCTGCGCCGCGCCGGGGAGGAGGAGGCCATCCGCATGCACGCGCGGGTCGAGTCGCGTCTCGCGCGGGCCGGCTACACCCGCTACGAGATCTCGAACTACGCGCGCCCCGGGCGCGAAGCCGTGCACAACCGTCGCTATTGGGAGCGGCGCCCCGTCCTCGGGATCGGCGTCTCCGCGGTCTCGAACGACCCCGCCACGCTGCAGCACCCCTTCGGCGTGCGCCGCAGCAACCCCAGGGATGCGAGCGCGTGGCTCGCGTGCGTGGCGGGTGGCCGGGCCGCCGAGGTCGAGATCCTGAGCGCCGCCGCGGCGCGGGCCGAGGCGATCTTCCTCGCCCTGCGCACCGTGCGAGGTCTGGAGGCCGCCCCCTTCGCGCGCGAGTTCGGGGCACCCCCGCGCGCGTTCTTCGCCCAGTCGATCGATCGACTGCTCGCTGCCGCACTGCTGTCGGAGAGCCGGCATGGGAACTTGCGCCTCACGCCCCGGGGGCGGCTGCTGGCCGACAGCGTGTCGGAGCATTTCGTCTGAGCGGATGGTCTGCGTTAAATTGGGGCCGTGCCGCGGGATTCAGCGCATCACAGCGGGCTCAGCGAGCGCCAGCGAGACGTCTTGCGCGCGGTGGTGCGCGCCTACGTGGGCGAGGCGGCGCCGGTGGGTTCTGTGAAGATCTCCCATCTGCTGCCCACGCAGCTCTCGTCGGCGAGTATCCGCGCCACGCTCTCCGAGTTGGCCGAGCTCGGATTCGTCGAGAAGCCTCACACGTCCGCGGGTCGCGTTCCGACGGAGGAGGGGCTGCGCCTGTTCATCGATCAGCTGCTCTTGCCGAATCGCATCGCGGAGTACGAGCGCCGCACGATCGCGTTCCGGGTCGAAGAAGTCGAGGCGAGCGGCGTCTACTACACGGCGGCGCAGCTTCTTTCGGAGCAGACGCGGCTGCTCGGATTCGTGGTGGTGCCGGCCCTGGATCGGGTCGTTCTTCAGCACGTCAGTCTGGTGCGGCTCAGCGCCGAACGCGTGCTCGCCGTGCTCGTGGCCGCGGGTGGCACCACCTACCGCCGGGTCTTCGAGGAGGCGGGCAACCTGAAGCAGCGCGAACTCGATCAGATCGCGACGCTGCTCAGCGAGCGCGTGGTCGGCCGGACCCTGCGGCAGGTGCGGAGTGCCCTCGAGTCCGAGGCGGCGCAGCTGCGCGAGCAGGCGGATGCCCTGCTGGCCCGCGCATTGGAACTCGGGTCGAAGGCCCTGGTGGCCGATGAGGGACCGGACGACCTCGTGATTGCCACGCGGCTCGCGCTTCTCGATCAGCCAGAGTTCCACGATCCACAGCGGATTCGCGATCTCTATGAGGCAGTCGAGGCCAAGGAGCGACTGCTCGACGTGTTGGATCAGGTGCTGGAGAGAAGCGGTGTGTGCGTGGCCCTGGGAGGGGAGGTCGACGATCCCGCGCTGCGCCGCTGTGCGCTCGTGGCGAGCCACTACGGCGACGTGGCGGGCCCCATGGGCGTGCTGGGCGTGATCGGTCCGAGCCGCATGGACTATGCCCGGGTGATCTCGCTGGTGGATTATTTCTCCCAGGTCGTAACGGAAAAGCTGAGCGCGTGAGCGAAAGACCCGAGACAGACAAGGCAGCGCCTGCGGATGCCAAGCCGCATCCGGAGAACGCCAAGCCGCATCCGGAGGGCTGGGAATCGCTGGCCGAGGAGGGCTCGGAGGGCACGCTCGCGCCGAATCCGGAGCTCGAGGAGGCCCTGAGGGAAGCGGCCGCCGCGGTCCCCGATGAGGACGAGAGCGGCGAAGAGGGCGGCGACGCAGGGGACCCCGCCGCCCAGATCGAGGCGCTCCGGGCCCAGCTGGCGCAGGTCGGAGAACGCGAGCTGCGGCTGCGGGCGGACTTCGACAACTTCCGCAAGCGGGCCCTGCGCGAGCGGCAGGAAGCCGTGCGGTACGGCTCCCAGAATCTCGTCAAGGACCTTCTTTCGGTGGTCGATAACCTGGATCGAGCCATCGGCCACGCTCGGCAGAGCGAGGGCGGGGACTTGGAGAGCCTGTTGCAGGGCGTTGCGCTCGTGCAGCGCGAGTTCGTCGCGGTGCTGGCCAAGCACCACGTGATCGAGATCGACGCCCAGGGCATGCCCTTCAATCCCGCGCTTCACGAGGCGATGGTGCAGGTGCCGGACGACGCCGCGGAGCCGAACACGGTCGTCGACGTTCTTCAAAAGGGATACCAGCTGCACGATCGCCTGATTCGCCCTTCTCTCGTGGTGGTGGCCCGCGAGGCGGACGCAGCCTCAGAGACGGACGAGGAAGGCGAGTCGGACAAAGAGGAAGCTGAGCGGGAGGCCGCCGACTAGCGCCCAGCGCGGGTTCGGCCTCCCAGGGGAGGCGAATCTGGATGGGCAAGGTGATCGGGATCGACCTCGGCACCACGAACTCGTGCGTTGCCGTCTTCGATAACGGCGAGACCCGGATCATCGCGAACGCCGAGGGGGGCCGTACCACGCCCTCCATCATCGCCTTCTCCGCGTCGGGAGAGAAGCTCGTCGGTCAGATCGCCAAACGCCAGGCGATCACGAATCCCGCCAACACGATCTACGCCGTCAAGCGCCTGATCGGGCGAAAGTTCGACAGTGCAGAGGTGAAGCAGTTCGCGTCGATCTCGCCCTTCAGGATCGAGCCGGCCGAGAATGGCGACGCCCGGGTGCGCGTCGGGGATCGCACGTACTCCGCCCAGGAGATCTCGGCGATGGTGCTCGCGAAGATGCGCGAGACCGCGTCGGATTTCCTCGGTGAGGTCGTCACGGACGCCGTGATCACGGTGCCGGCCTATTTCGACGATTCGCAGCGCCAGGCGACCCAGGATGCCGGCCGAATCGCCGGCCTGAATGTGCTGCGCATCATCAACGAGCCGACGGCCGCCGCGCTCTCGTTCGGTCTCGACAAGCACGAGAGCGGCCGGATCGCCGTCTTCGACCTCGGTGGCGGCACGTTCGATATCTCGATCATGGAGATCGCCGACAGCGTCTTCGAGGTGCGCAGCACCAACGGCGACACCTATCTCGGCGGTGAGGACTGGGACATCCGACTCACCGACTATCTGATCGATGCGTTCAAGGACGAGCACGGCATCGATCTGCGCGCAGATCCGATGGCCCTGCAGCGCATCAAGGAGGCAGCCGAGCGCGCGAAGCACGAGCTTTCGTCCTGCGAAGAGACGGAGATCAGCCTGCCGTTCGTCGCGGCAGACGATTCGGGCCCCAAGCACCTGAATCACGCGATCACGCGAGCCAAGCTGGAGGAGCTCACGCACGACCTGCTCGATCGGCTCGACGAGCCCTGCAGGATCGCGCTCGAAGACGCGGGCCTGCGGCGCGAAGAGATCGACGAGGTGGTGTTGGTGGGCGGCATGACCCGCATGCCCGCGGTCCAGGCGAAGGTCGAGGCCGTCTTCGGCAAGACGGCCCACAAGGGCGTGGATCCCGACGAGGTGGTCGCCGCCGGCGCCGCGATTCAGGGCGGCGTGCTCTCCGGTACCGTCGATCAGGTGCTGCTGCTCGACGTGACACCGCTCTCGCTCGGCGTGGAGACGCAGGGCGGCGTGGCGACACCGATCATCCCGCGCAACACGACGGTTCCGACATCGAACAGCCAGGTCTTCTCCACCACCGAAGACAATCAGACGGTGGTCCGCATCCACGTGGTCCAGGGCGAACGCGAGATGGCCGCGGACAACAAGACCTTGGGACGCTTCGAGCTCGTCGGGCTGCCGCCTGCGCCGCGCGGTGTGCCGCAGATCGAGGTGACCTTCGACATCGACGCAGACGGCGTCGTGAACGTCTCCGCCCGGGATCTCGGCACCGGAAAGTCCCAGGCGATCCGCGTGACCGCCTCCAGCGGCCTCTCCGAGAAGGAGATCCAGGGTCTGGTACACGAGGCGGAACAGCATTCCCAAACCGACAAGCAGCGCCGCGAGCTGGTGGAGCTGCGCAACGAGGCGGATGGGCTGATCTACTCCACCGAACGCACGCTCACGGAATTCGCGGAGAACGTCTCCGACGAGGATCGCGGGGCACTGCAGAAGGCCATCGCCGACACGCGCGCGGCGATGGAAGGGGAAGAGACGGCCGCGCTGCGCGCGGCGATCGACGCGCTCGCTTCGTTGACCTACAAGATGACCGAGAGTCTCTACGCGGAGCTGGGTGGCGCTGCGGACTGAGCCCCACGGGAGGCGGAGCGCCGTGCAGCGCTCGGCTGCCCTTGACCCCCTGCTTGCCCGGTTTAGATTCCGGGGTCGAGCATTCCGGGCCCGCGGCGTGGAGGGGATTCTCCTCGAGCCCGGCCCCTCCTTTGCTGCCCCAGAGGCTCCGTTTTGGCCAAGCGTGACTACTACGAGATCTTGGGCGTCCCCCGCGACGCCGATGCCGCTGCGCTGAAGACGGCCTACCGCGCGATCGCCATGCGCGATCATCCGGATCGCAATCCGGGCGATGCCGCGGCCGAGGAGCGCTTCAAGGATGCCTCCGAAGCCTACGCGATTCTCTCGGATACGGAGAAACGCCGCGCCTACGACCGCTTTGGACACGCCGGCGTGGGGGGCGGAGCCCCCGGCGGCTTCCAG
>JAOUNA010000158.1 GCA_029881215.1 Myxococcales bacterium
GCGAGCGTTCCCGCCGTGCTGGCGTTGTCCCTGGCGGGCACCAAGCGGGGCTTGTATCTGGATCCGATCTGTCCGCCCCTCGCGCTGCTCGTCGGCGCCTGGATGGTCTGGCCCGCGCAGCGTTCGCGCTGGGAGAACAGAATCGAGCACGGCTGGTGGCTCGCGCTCGTCTCGCTGTGCGCCGCTTCCTTCGCCACGATCGTCGTCGCGCTCGTGCTCGTTTCGCTGTCCCCCGTTTCGATCCCCCCGATCGTCGTCACGCGCGGCTTCTGGCCCTGGTCTGCGCTCGGCGTGTCGCTGCTCGCCGCCTTCGCGTGGCTCTGGCGTCGCGCGCCTCCGAGCACGCGCGTGGATCGACACGTCGCATCCACCGTGCTCGTGGTCCTCACGGCGCTGCAGCTCTTCCTCACGATTCCGTCGTTCGTGGATCGCTACAAGAGCTTCGTTCCATTCGTCGAGGCGCTGCGGGAATACGTTCCGGCGGACCGCCCGGTGTATGCCTATCGACCCGACGAGACGCTGCTCGGCGTGGTCGGCTTCTACACGCATCGCATCGTCACCCCGATCGAGATGAAGGCGCTCGAAGAGCTTGCGGAATCGAGTGAGACGCAATGGGTCGTGGTGCGCGATCGGCGCCAGAAGGGCGGGAACTACGCTGCGATCCAGCGCGCCGAGATTCCGCACCGCCTGGTGTCGGAGCAGGTCGTGGGGAATCGGCGCACGCTGCGCATCCTCGCCCTCGGTGCGATGAATACCGCCTCGGAACGCGCGCCCGGCGGGAACCCGCAATGATCGGATCCCGCACGCTGATTCGCGCGCTGTCGCGGCCCCTGCTCTCGCTGGTGATGCTGGCGGCGCTGCTCGGTGGGGTGGGTCTCGGCAACGAGCTGTGGACGCCGGACGAGCCCCGCGTGGCGGCGATCGGGCGGACCATGTGGCGCTCCGGAGACTGGACGCTGCCCCGGCTCAACGGCGAGCCGTTCCTCGAGAAGCCCCCGTTCTATTGGTGGGTGCAGGCGGGCATCTTCACGCTCGCGGGTCGCGCCACCGCACCCTTGGCGCGGCTGCCCTCGGCGCTCTTCGCCTTCGCCTCGGTGCTGCTGACCTACGCGATCGGACGCCGCTACTTCACGCGCGACGCCTGTCTGCTGGCCGGGCTGGTGTTGCTCAGCATGAGCGACTTCGCCCTGGCGTCGCATTGGGTCGTGGTGGACAACGCGCTGCTCTTCAGCGTGACGGGCGTGCTCGCCTGCTTCGTCCACGCCGAGAATCGCTCGGGTCGGTCTCGCGCGCTCCTGCTCGCCGGGATGTATGCCTTCGCGGCCGCGGCGTTCTTCAGCAAGGGCGTGGTGGGCCTGGGCGTTCCGGTGATCGGCGTTGCCACCTATCTGATCTGGTCGGGGCGCCTGCGCGCCTTCACCGGCTGGCATCTCCTGGCCGGCGGCGCCGCGCTGGCGCTGCTCGTCGGCGCCTGGCTCCACGCGCTGTGGCGAGCCGGCGGTCCGGCGTTGCTCGACGAGTTCCTGATCCAGAACCAGCTCGGCCGTTTCTTTCCGGGCGGGGTCAGCACCGAGTGGGGGCACCGCCGTCCCTATTGGTACTACGCCCTCAACGCGCCCGGCGATTGGCTGCCGTGGACGCCCTTCCTCGTGCTCGCGGTGGTTTCCGCGCGGCGCAACTGGGACCGCCTCGAGCCGGGCTGGCGCGATGGCTTGCGCTTCTGCGCGGCCACGAGCCTCTCGGTCCTCCTCGCGCTTTCCCTGGCGGGGACCAAGCGCAGCTTGTACCTGCTGCCGATCTACCCGCTGGTGGCGTTGGCGGTGGGCGCCTGGATGGTCGCGGACGTCGAGCGGGCGCTCTGGGAGCGCCGCCTCGAGCGCGCCGCGGCGTGGCTGATCCGGGTCTGCGCGCTGCTCTGCGTACCGGCCGTCTACGTGGCGCTCGCGCTGCTGCGGCTGGATGCCTGGCCCGGGAGTCTGTGGAGCGCCGCGCTGCTCGGCGCGGGATGGGCCGCGCTGCGCTTTCCGCGGCCCCGGACCCGGACCGCCGCGCTCGCCAGCACGGCGCTCATTGCCTGCCTCGCGAGCGCGCATCTGTTCGCGGCGCTCAAGCCGGGGCTGGACGGACACAAGAGCTTCGTGCCGTTCGTGCGCGAGCTGGAGCGCTGGGTGCCGGCGGAGCGCCCCCTGTATGCTTTCCAACCGCCGGAGGCTACTCTGGGCGTCATCGGTTTCTACACCGACCGGAGCGTCACGCCCGTCGATCTCGACGCGCTGCGAGATCTGGCCCGGGGACGCGAGAAGAGCTGGGTGGTGGTGCGGGACCGCGAAGGATCGCACGGGCCGTACGCGGTGCTGCGTGAGGCGGGTGTGCCGCACCGGGTCGTCTCGGAAACACGGGTCGACGACTCGCGTCGTTTTCGAATTCTCGCGCTCGGCGGTGACGACGCGGCCGCGGCGCGGGCGGGAGAAGAGAGAGAGCCATGAGCGACGACAAGCTTCCCTTCTCGAAGCCTTCGATCGGGGAGGACGAGATCCGCGAGGTGGTCGAGGTGCTGCGCTCGGGATGGATCACGTCCGGCCCGCGCGTCAAACGCTTCGAAGCGGACTTCGCGCAGTACGTGGGTGCGCAGCACGCCGTCTCCGTGACCTCGTGCACCGCGGGGCTTCACCTCGCGCTGCTCGCCCACGGAATCGGGCCCGGCGACGAGGTCGTCACCACCGCCATGACGTGGCCCGCGACCGTGAACATGATCGAGCTGCTGGGCGCCAAGCCCGTCTTCGCGGAGATCGACCGGGGTACGCTCGAGATCACCCCCGAGTCGGTGGAGGCCGTGCTCACGGAGGCGACGCGGGCAATCCTCCCCGTGCACTTCGCGGGACAGGCGGTCGATCTGGACGCCCTGGCGAAGATTGCGACGCGCGACGATCTCGTTCTGATCGAAGACGCGGCGCACGCCGTGGGCACCGAGTACAAGGGACGGCGCATCGGGAGCGATGGGCGCACCACGTGCTTCAGCTTCCACCCGATCAAGAACATCACGACGGGCGAGGGCGGCATGGTGACCACGGACGACAGCGCGCTGGCCGAGCGGCTGCGCCTGCTGCGCTTTCACGGGGTGAACCGGGACGCCTGGAGCCGCTACGCGAAGATGGAGACCGTTCGCGACGAAACCCTGATGCCCGGTTTCAAGTACAACCTGACCGATCTGCAGGCGGCGCTCGGGATTCACCAGCTCGCGCGCCTCGACGGCTTCATCGAGCGCCGCGCCGAGCTGGCGAGCCTCTACCTCGAGACGCTGGCCGACATCGACGTCGTGAGCACGCGCACGCTCGCCGAGGGCACCACGCGCCACGCCTGGCACCTCTTCGTCGTCACGCTCGAGCTCGAGAAGCTGCGCTGCGATCGCGATCGTTTCGTGGAGTTGCTCGGAGAGCGCGGCATCGGGACGGGTCTGCACTTCACGGCCGTGCATCTGCACCGCCACTACCGCGAGCGCTACGGCTTCGAGCCGGGCGATCTCCCCGAAACCGAGTGGGCGTCCGATCGGGTGATCTCTCTGCCCTTGTTCCCCGACATGCGCGAGGCCGACGTGGCGCGTGTCTGCGAAGCCCTTCGCGACGTCGCGCGCGAGGTGGGGCGATGAGCGAGATTCGATCGGTCGATCTTGTGATCCCCGTGTACAACGAGGAGGCGAACCTCCCGAAGCTGCTCGACCGGCTCAAGGCGGATCTCGAGCCGCTCACCGCGACGTGGCGGGCGATCTTCGTCGACGATGGCAGCCGCGATCGCTCCTGGCAGCTGATCTCGGAAGCGGCCAAGGCCGATCATCGCATCGTGGGCATCCGCCTCGGGCGCAACTACGGGCAGCACGCTGCGATCTTCGCGGGATTCGCCCGCTGCGATGCCGACGCGGTCGTGACGCTGGACGCGGATCTCCAGAATCCGCCGGCGGAGATTCCGCGCCTGCTCGGATCTCTGGCCGAGGGGTACGACGTGGTGGGAGGATGGCGTCAGCAGCGCCAGGACCGCGCGTTCCGGCGCTACGCGTCGTTCTGGATGAATCGCCTGATCTCCCGGGCCACGGGGGTACCGCTGCGCGACTACGGATGCATGCTGCGCGCCTACCGCATGGACGTGGTGCGCATGATGCGGGAGAGCGGCGAGGTGGCGAGCTACATCCCGGCACTGGCGCACTGCTTCACGGATCGCATGACCGAGATCCCGGTCGCCCACGCGGAGCGGGCCGAGGGCGAATCGCGTTACTCGTTCAGGAAGTTGATCGGCTTGCTCCTGGATCTGCTCACCGGATTCTCGATGTTTCCGCTGCGCGCACTCTCCACCTTCGGCGTGATGATGGCGCTCGGTGGCCTGGGCTTCGCGGCGCTGCTCCTGTTGCTGCGCTTCGCCTTCGGCGCGGAGTGGGCGGCCGAGGGGGTCTTCAGCTTGTTCGCCGTGCTGTTCGTCTTCGTCGGGGCGCAGTTCCTGGCGTTCGGACTGCTCGGTGAATACATCGGCCGGATCTACGACGAAGTGCGTCGCCGGCCGCAGTACGTCGTGCGCGCCGAGGTCGGGGATCGGGTCGAGGAGGGGCTGCGCCGCGCGCTGTGAGCGCGGCGCCTGCATGGATCGCTCGAGCCACACCGGACGACGCAGCGTTCCGCGTCCCACCGGTTGCGCGTCGTGAGCGCAGCGCCCGTCGTGCGCGATGGCAGCTCGCGATGGCGGTCGCGGGTCGCGCTGGCGTGCTTCTGCGTGACGATGACGCTGATCGGAATCGGCGGCAGATCCCTGACCTATGCGGACGAGACGCGGGTCGTCGGCATCGCCCGGGAGATGGCGATCGAATCCGAGTACGCACTGCCGCGCCTGAACGGCGCGCCCTACCTCGAGTACCCCTCACTCGGCTATCTGCCGCTCGTCGCCTTGTTCCGGCTCGGCGCTGCCCCGAACGACTTTCTCGCGCTCCTTCCCAGCGCGCTCGCCGCGCTCGCGACGCTCTTTCTGACCTATCGCATGGGGTGCATGATCGGCGGGGAGCTGGCCGGGCTCGCATCCGCGCTCGCGCTGCAATGCACCTTCGGATTCCTCGTCCTGCACACGCGCGCGCTGGTCGATCCGCTGCTGGTCGCCTGGATCACGGCGAGCCTGACCGGGTTTCTCGCCGCCGCCGCGGCGCCGCGCCTGCGCGCCGGGGGGATGGCGCTGTTTCACGTCGGACTCGCGGGGGGCTTTCTCACGAAAGGGCTGCTCGGGATCGCGATTCCGGTCGCGGTGGCGGGGTGCTTCCTGATCGCGGCGCGCCGCGCCCGCGAGATTCCGCGGCTCGCGCTGCACCCGACGCTCGCCCTGCTGCTGCTGCCCATCGCGATCTGGCAGGTCGGCGTGTGGGCCGCGGGCGGATCCGAGCTGGCGGCCGAGGTCTGGCGACAGAGCGCGCGCCGGTTCGCCTCGTCGGGCGCGGATCACGCCGCGCCCTTCACCTTCTACTTCGATCGCCTGCTCTACCTGCTGATACCCGGCGTCGTGCTGCTGCCGTGGCTCCTGTGGGATGCGCTGGCTCCGCGGCGGCGCCAGCTCGTGCGCGAGCGCAGCGCCCTCGATCGTTTTCCCGCGGTGTGGTTCGGCGTGGTGCTCGCGGGCCTGTCGCTGGCGTCGGCCAAGCGGAACCTCTACCTGGGTCCGATCTATCCGGGATTCGCGCTGATGCTGGGCACCTGGTGGGCGAGGGCGCAGGTCGAGCCGCCCCGCGCGCGGGCCTGGCACCGGCTGGTCGCCGCCGTGCCGCGTCGCGCGCCGCTTGCTCTCGCACTGTACGGGCTCGGCTATCTCGGCTATTCGGCCGCCTTCGAGTACCCTGACAGCGCCGCGCATGACCCGGCGCCGCTCTTCGCCGACGTGGCGCTGCAGCGCCGGGATGCGGGCGGGCGGATCGTCCTGGTGAATCCGCGCGAATCGATGCTCGGAGCGGCGGTCTATTACCTCGGAGAGACGTTTCCCGTGGCGTGGGACGAACACTGGCTCGACACCGCGGACGCCAGCCCCGGCGCGTATCTGCTCGTCGGTCACGCGCAGTTCCTGGATCCGCTGGTCGCGCGGGTCGATGCGGCGCAGGCGGAGATCCTGGCGACACACGATCTGGCGGGGGAGCCCTATCGGATCGCCCGCGTGCGCCTCGGCGGCGCTGGAGAGCACCGTGTCCGGAAGCCGTGAATCCTCGGCCGGCGCGACGCAGACGTCGCCGCGCTTCCGGGTGCTCGACACGACCGCGGCCGGATTCGACATCGCGCTCAAGGTCGACGTCTGCAATCGCCGCTCCCTGGACGAGGGCGTTCCCGGGCTCGTTGCCCTGCTGGGCGAGTTCGGCGTGTCCGCTTCCTTCTTCGTCTCGTTCGGACCGGACAACTCGGGCAAGGCGATTCGTCGCATCTTCCGCCGCGGGTTCCTGAAGAAGATGATCCGGACGCGCGCGCCGGTGATGTACGGCTATCGCACCCTGCTGTATGGCACGCTGCTGCCGGCGCCGCCGGTCGGCGAGAGCGCGCCCGACCTGCTGCGTCGCCTGGAAGACCTGGGACACGAAGTCGGCCTGCACGGCTACGACCACGTCGGCTGGCACGACGGTCTGGCAACGATGAGCGAGACCCAGGTGCGCGCCTCCTATCTGCGCGGCGCGGAGCTCTTCGCGCGCAGCCTCGGACACGCGCCGCGCTTCTCGGGGGCCGCCGGTTGGCAGGTGTCGGCGACGAGCTTGCGCGCCCAGGAGGCGCTCGGCCTTGCCTACGCGAGCGATTGCCGCGACGGATCTGCCTTCTATCCCGAAGTTGCCGGCGTGCGGCTCTCCACGCTCCAGCTGCCCACGTCGCTGCCGACCTCCGATGAGGTGCTGGGCGCAGGTCTCGCCAGCCCCGCATCGCTGGCGGCCTACTATCTGGAGCACCTCGAGCCGGGGCGCTCGCACGTGATCGGGCTCCACGCGGAGGCCGAGGGCATCCACTTCTCGGCCTGGCTGCGCGAATTCCTGACGGCGGCGTGCGAGCTGGGCGCGGTCTTCCAGAGGCTCTCGGCGCTGGCCCAGCGCGAACGCGCGCGCGCGCCGACGGCGCGCGTGACGCTGCGCGAGATCCCGGGCAGGGCGGGACGGG
>JAOUNA010000159.1 GCA_029881215.1 Myxococcales bacterium
ACGCCGCAGCGGCGGGCTCCGTGCGTCGCCGCCGGGAAACGGTCGGCGATCTCGACTTCGTGGTGGCTGCGCGCGACACCCCGCGCGTGATCCTCGCCTTCGTCGAGATGCCCGAGGTGGCCCACGTCACCGCGCGCGGTCACACCAAGGCGCTGGTGCGGCTCGCGAGCGGCATGGACGCGGATCTCCGTGTCGTGCCGCAAGCGAGCTTCGGGGCGGCCCTCGCCTACTTCACGGGCAGCGTGGCGCACAACGTGGCGCTGCGCCGGATCGCGCGGCAGCGGGGTCTCAAGCTGAATGAGTACGGGCTCTACCGCGGCAGTCGGCGCGTCGCGGGGCGCAGCGAGGAGGAGATCTACGACGCCCTGGATCTGGCGTTCGTGCCCGCAGAGCTGCGCGAGGATCAGGGCGAGATCGACGCGGCGCGCGCGGGACGGCTGCCGGTGCTGATCGAATACGGGGCGCTGCGCGGCGACCTGCAGGTGCAGACGGACTGGAGCGACGGGGCGGCCTCCATCGAGGAGATGGCGCGGGCGGCCCGGAGTCTCGGACTCGAATACATCGCGATCACGGACCACACGCGAGACCTGCGCGTTGCGCACGGCAACGACGAGAAGCGCCTCATGCAGCAGGTGGAATCGATCCACGCGCTGAACCGCAAGCTGCGCGGCTTCCGGGTGCTGACCGGCGCCGAGGTGAACATCCGAGGCGACGGCACGCTCGACATTGCAGACGCAGCGCTGGCGCAGCTCGAGGTCGTGGGCGCCGCCGTGCACAGTGCCTTCCGGCAGAGCCGGCGCGACATGACGCGGCGCGTGATCCGCGCCATCGAGAATCCTCACGTCGACATCCTCTTCCATCCCACCGCCCGTGCCCTGGGCCAGCGCGAGCCGGTGAGTCTGGACATCGACGCCGTCATCGAAGCAGCCGCGCGCACGGGCACCGTACTCGAGGTCGACGGAATTCCCGAGCGCCTCGACCTGAAGGACGAGCACGTGCGCAAGGCGGTGAACGCGGGCGTTGCGCTGGCGATCGATTCCGACGCGCATCGGGTCGGTCAACTGGCGTGCGCCGACACGCTCGGCGTGGCCGTGGCGCGGCGCGGCTGGGCGCGCGCGAGCGACGTGATCAACGCGCTGCCCGCCAGCCGCTGCCTGGCTCGGCTCAAGGACGCGCAAACCCGCAGGCGGCGGCGCTGAGGCGTCGCCGTGCCTCAGGCGCGGGGCGCAGCGCCTTCCCGTCTTCGCGCGGCGATGTCGTAGAGGATCGGCACCGCCATCCGCGAGAGGAACAGCGACGCCACCTCTCCCGCCATCAGCGAGATGGCCAGCCCCTGAAAGATGGGGTCGAAGAGGATCACGCTGGCGCCCACCACCACCGCCGCCGCGGTCAGCATCATCGGCCGGAAGCGCACCGCGCCCGCGTCCACCACGGCCTCGGCCAGGGGCATGCCCTCGGCGAGGCGCAGCTCGATGAAGTCCACCAGGATGATCGAGTTGCGCACCACGATGCCCGCCCCGGCGATGAAGCCGATCATCGAGGTGGCGGTGAAGAACGCCCCCAGCGCCCAGTGCGCCGGCAGGATGCCGACCAGCGAGAACGGGATCGCGGCCATGATGATGAAGGGCGTCTCGAAGGAGCGGAACCAGCCGACCACCAGCACGTAGATGAGCACCAGCACCACCGCGAAGGCCGCACCGAGGTCGCGAAAGACCTCGTAGGTGATGTGCCACTCGCCGTCCCATTTCATCGCGAGCTTCTCCGTGGAGAAGGGCTGGTGCGTGCTCAGCACCTCCATGTCGAGCGGCGCGAGGGCGCGGTTCATCTTCAGGATCGCGTACACGGGACTCTCGGCGGCACCGGCCACGTCTCCGGTGACGTAGACCACCGGCATGAGGTTCTTGCGGTAGAGGCTCACGTCCGAGATGCGCTCTTCCACCGTCACGAGCTCTCCCAGCGGCACGATCGAGCCGTCCGCGCTCGCGACGGGAAGCGCCAGCAGGTGGTTCACCGCCGAGCGCTGCGCGACGGGGTGGCGCAGCACGATCGGCACGTCCTCCTTCTCGAAGGGGTCGTGCTGGAGACCCACCTCGAGCCCCTCCTGCGCCACGCGCATCACCGCCGCGATGTGTTCCGCGCTGATGCCGTTCAGCGCCGCCTTCTCCGAATCCACCTCGAAGACGAGCTTCGGCTGATCGGCCTCCACCGACCAATCCACGTCCACGACGCCGTCCGTGCTCTCGAAGATGTCGCGCACGCGCCGCGCCGCCTCGATCTGTCGCGGGTACTCCGGGCCGTAGACCTCGGCGACGAGCGTCTGGAGCACGGGCGGGCCGGGCGGCACCTCCGCCAGCTTCACCCGCGCCCCGTGGCGCGCGGCGATCGCCTGCACCACGGGACGCACGCGCTTGACGATGTCGTGGCTCTGCGCGCTGCGCTCGTGCTTGCCGAGCAGGTTCACCTGAATGTCCGCCACGTTGGGACCACGGCGCAGGAAGTAGTGCCGCACCAGGCCATTGAAGTTGTAGGGTCCAGCGGTCCCGACGTAGATCTGGTAGTCGGTCACCTCGGGCTCGCGCCGCACCGCGTCGGCAATCTCGCGGGTGACGCGCGCCGTTTGCTCGAGCGTGGTGCCCTCGTCCATGTCGATCACGATCTGGAACTCGCTCTTGTTGTCGAAGGGCAGCATCTTCACCCTAACGCCGCCCACGGCAACGAGCGCCATCGCCAGCAGCAGCAGCAGCGTGATCGAGACGAGAAAGAGTGCCTGCCACAGCGGATGCTCGATCAGCGGACGCATGACGCGGCGGTACGCGCGCGTCGTCCAATCCTCCGACTCGCCCCCGCCCGCCGGATGACGCCGCACGCCGCGCAAGATGCGATGGGCGGCCCACGGCGTGACCACGAAGGCGACGAACATCGAGAAGAGCATGGCGGCGCTCGAGCCGATCGGGATGGGGCGCATGTAGGGCCCCATCAGACCGCTCACGAAGGCCATGGGCAGGATCGCGGCGATCACCGTGAGCGTGGCCAGGATCAGCGGACTGCGCACCTCGTTCACGGCCTCGACGGTCACTTCGAGGAGCGGGCGTCCCGCGTTTTCCGGCAGTCGGAAGTGGCGGACGATGTTCTCCACGTCGACGATGGGGTCGTCCACCAGGATTCCGATGGAGAAGATGAGCGCGAAGAGTGTGATGCGGTTCAGCGTGAAGCCGAGCAGGTAGAAGATGGCGAGGGTCAGCGCGAGCGTGACGGGAATCGCCACCGCCACCACGCCGGACTCCTTCCAGCCCAGCACCAGGGCGATGAGGATCGTGACCCCCACGACGGCGATGGCCATGTGGAAGAGCAGCTCGTTCGACTTCTCTTCGGCGGTGAGACCGTAGTTGCGCGTGACGGTGATCGGAACGTCCGCCGGAATGAGCGCGCCGCGCAGGCCCGCCACCTTGCGCAGCACGGCGTCGGCCACCCAGACCGCGTTGGCCCCCTTGCGCTTCGCGATGGCCAGCGTGACCGCCGGGACCTCGCCGCTCTGCGGCGCTGCGCCGGCGCCCCGCACGCCCTCTGCGTCGGCCGCAGCGGCCCCCGTTCCGAACAGCACGTAATCGACCGGCTCCTCCGCTCCGTCCACGATGCGGGCCACGTCGCGCAGATACACGGGGCGCTTCTCGAAGACCCCCACGACCACCCGCGCCACGTCCGCCGCATCCATGAGGAAGCCGCCCGCTTCGACCAGGATCTCCCGGTTTGCGCTCGAAAAGCTGCCGCTCAGCTGCCTGCGATTCGCCGACGCGAGCGCGTCCGCGATCTGCACGGCGTCGACGTGGTGGGCCGCCAGCCGCGCGGCGTCGAGCTCCACGCGGATCTCGCGCCGCCGCCCGCCGATCACGGTGGTCTCGGAGACCTCGGGCACCTGCTGGATGGCGTCCACGAGCTGCGCGGCGATGCGGCGCAGGTCGAGGTGATCGTAGCCGCGCCCGTGCAGCGTGAGCGCGAGGATCGGCACGTCGTCGATGCGCCGCGGCTTGACGAGCGGCTGGGAGACGCCCGGCGGGATGCGGTCGAAGTTCGCGTACATCTTCTGGTTGAGCCGGACGATCGCCTCCTCTTCGCTCTGCCCCACGTAGAAGCGCACCGTCACGAGCGCCGCGCCCGGGCGCGAGGTGGAGTAGATGTACTCGACGCCGGGAATCTCCCAGAGCAGCTTCTCCATGGGCACCGCGACCCGCTGCTGCACCTCCGCCGCGTCGGCGCCCGGCATCTGCACGAAGAGATCGATCATCGGCACGACGATCTGCGGCTCTTCCTCGCGCGGAAGCAGCACGACGGCGCCCGCGCCGAGAAGCACGGCGGCGATCACGATCAGGGGCGTCAGCTTCGAGTCGATGAAGAAGCGAACGATCCGGCCGGCGAAGCCGAATTGGTGCGTGTGATGCTGCGATGTCTCGTTGCTCTCGTTCATGGCACTCGGCGCGCGATCACCGCGGCGGCTCGCACCGTGTTCAACCGGATCCCTCGAGCGCAGGCGGCGCGGCGTCCGGCGCGCGCTCCTCGACGAGCTGCCCGTCCGCGAGCTCTCGCGCGGCGTGCACGACCACGCGATCCCCCGGCTCGAGCCCGGAGAGCACCTCGACGCGCTCGCCCAGCGCCGGCCCGAGCTTCACCAGGCGCATGGCCGCGCGCCGGTCTCGGATGGCGTAGACGAAGGTGAGCTGCCCGGTTCGCTGCAGCGCGGCCGGCGGCACCGTCAGCGCCGGCCGCTCACCCACGGTCAGGTGTGCGCGCGCGAAGCCGCCCGTCTGCAGCGGCTCGCGGCACGCCGCGTCGATCTTCACCAGGACGCTCCGGGTCTTCGCATCGGCGCTCGGAACCACCTCTCCGATACTGCCGCTGCAGCGCTCGCCGGTGGCGTCGATGCTCACCTCGGTCGGCGTGCCGACGGAGACGAAGCGGCCGAAGCGCTCTGGCACGGGCGTCTCGACGCGGAAGGCGTTCGCGCCCTCGATCTCGAACAGCGACTTGCCCGGAACGGCCATATCGCCGGCATCGCAGAGCTTCTGGACGACGATCCCGGCGAAGGGTGCGCGAATCTCGGCGTAGCTGAGCGCGGCCTGCGCGACCCGGAAGCGCGATTCGACGGCATCCAGCTCCGCCTGCGTCACGGCGTTCTTCTCGAGCAAGCGACGAAACCGGTCGTGGTCGGCCCGCGCGCGATCGTACTCGGCGCGCAAGTCGCGATCGTCGAGAGCGGCGAGCAGCTGGCCCGCTGCCACCGCGTCCCCGGGCTCGACGGCCACCGACTCGATGGTCGCCATCACCTGGGATGCCACCTTCGCGCTCACGCGGGGGCGAATCGTGCCCACCGCCTCGTAGCTGTCGCGAACCACGTCGAGCGCAACCTCGAACGTCTCGACGGAGACGGGCGCGCCGGGCGACCGCCCCGCGCCCGCGTCCTCGCCTCCGCAGCTGGCGAGCCACAGCGCGAGCAGCGCGATGCCGGCTCCGCGCGATCTCCGCTGCGCCCCCCGCCTCCGCTTCGCAACCCGCATCACTGCCATTCCGTCCAGGGCCGACCGAGCGCCCAATTGAGCGAGGCCCGCGTGATCCGATAGTCCGCCCGCGCGGCGATGCGGCGCTGGCGCGCCGCGCTGAGCGCAGCCTCCGCATCGAGGACCTGCGTCAAGAGCGCCAGGCCCCCAGCGTAGCGCTCCTTCGCAATCTCGAGGCTCTCCTCCGCCTGCGCCACGGTTCGCGCGCTCGTGGCGAGTCGCGCCGCAGCTTCCTGCACACCGAGCTCCGCCTGTCGCGCCTCCGCCTGGAGATCGAGCAAGATCCTGCGCAGCTGCTCGCGGGCCTCCAGCACCCGCGCGCGCGACTCGTCTACGCGCGAGCGCGTCAGAAATCCGTCGAAGAAGTCGATCTCGAAATTCACGCCGGCGATCCAGCTGTCCTCGAATTCATCCGCGAGTCCGCTGTTGAGGTCGTAGTTCGCAAACGCGTCGACGCGCGGAAGATACCCGCCCGATGCGGCGCGCAGCTGCTGCTCTAGCGCCGCGGCGGCGCGCTGCGCAGCCTGCCACTCGGGGCGCCGTGACACGTCGAGCGCTTGCGAGCCGTCGCGCAGCGCATCCGCCGCATCGCTTTGGAGCGCGGCGGCCTCCGGGTCCGCGCCGTCGATCTCCTCGGAGGCCGTGACCGGCTCGCTCTCGCCGACGCCGAGCGCGGTGCGGAACAGCGTGTGCGACCTCGCCAGCGCGGTCCGCGCGCGCACCAGGCGCTCGCGCGCCTCCGCGAGGCGCACCTCCGCGTCGAGCACGTCACTCTTCAGGGCGAGGCCCTGCTCGAAGCGGCTCGTCGCCAGCTCGAGGTTGGCCTCCATGCTGGCCGTCGCCGCTCGCTCCACCTCCACCAGGCGGCGCGCCTTCCCGATCGTGTAGAAGGCTCGCGTCACCTCGAGCACGAGCGAGTTCTGCGCAGCGGCGAGCTGCTGCTGTTGCGCTTCGACCTTCGCCAGCGCGGCTTCGCGGCCGGCGCGATCGCGGCCCCCGTTGTAGATCGAATAGATTGCCCTGAATCGGACGTTTAGATTGTCGGTCGTGGCCGGATCGTTGAAGTCCGCCGTGGGATCGAAGGCGCGCTGTCCGAGCGCCATCGTGAAGGCCTGGACCGGATCGTTGGTCGCGGCGTAGCCGCTGCTCATGCGCAGCTGGGGGTAGAATGCGGCTTCGGTCTGCTCGAGCGCCGCTCGGGCCGCGCTCACGCGGTGCTCGGCCGTCGCGAGATCGGGGCTCGCGTCGAGCGCGATGCGAATCGCCTCCTCGAGCGACAGCGGCCGCAGCGCGGGCTGCGCGCGCGAGCTTCCGCTCGGCGCGGAGCCGAGCGCGATGAGCATCGCACAGACCAGGCATGCGCGCGCCGCAAGCGACACCGCGACGCCGCCGCAACGGGAGCGTCGAAGTGAGGCGAAATGCACCGGAAGCGGCCGGTCGGGGCTCCTCGATCCAGGAAGCTGTCGGAGGCTGCGCTCGATTCCCATGGTTCCTTCCTCCGTCCGGCCGGATCGCCCGTGCTGCCACCCGCGACACCGTGCAGCCGACCGTCTCTGCGCCGCGTAA
>JAOUNA010000024.1 GCA_029881215.1 Myxococcales bacterium
CGAAGAAGTGCCGCGGCCAGAGCAGCGGCTGTATCGAGTCGCCCGGGTCGAGATCCTCGAGGACCCGTATCCAATCGGAGATCGCGAGCGCGTTGCGCGCCTGCGCTCGAACATCGTGGAGAACGTCGGTGTGCTGGTGCGCCGCACCCAGCCAGACGCGCCCCAGGCACTCGATCCCGAGCTCTTTGCGGGCGTGGACGACGAGACGCTCGTGAACACGCTGGCGAACGCCCTCGCGCTCCCGCCCGAAGAGAAGCAGCGACTCCTGGAGGCCAGCTCGGTTCCGGAACGCTTCGGGCTGCTGGCGGGCGCCCTCTCCTTCTGGCGCGCCGAGCTCGAGACGGGCGAAAGCGGGCGCAGCCAGCCTCACTGATGCGAACTTGAAGTTTCGAGATTTTTCTCGAAATTTGGCGATAAAGTCAGAAAATTTGAGTTTCGTGCGGATGCGAAAGAGCGGCGCCGAGCCGCTGTGCGAGACGCGAAGCCGTCTCAAGGGTGTGCGCAAAAGGCTCGGAATCGAAACGCGTTCCCACTTACAAACAGCGGTTTCTCCTCGGTGAGAGGCGGCACTTGCGTGACACGCGAATATCGGGTCGGGGAGTGAACGTCCCCCTTTTCACCGTTGCGGGACCGCGCCCGGCGTGGTCTACTCCCGCTCGCGCCGGAATCGTTCGGATGGGGATTCGGCGTAAACGGCACCATACCTCCGTAGATCACGAATTTGACGAGCTCCCCCCCGGTGCTCTGGGACGGTGTTTTGCGCCGACTCGGAGCGGACATGACCGCGCACGCCCTGGAGGCCTGGATCAGGCCTCTCGTCCCTCGTACTGAGGGCGAACACCTGCGCTTGCTGTGCCCCACGGCGTTCCATCGCGACCGTGTCCGCGAGAGGTTCCTGGGTCAGATCTCGCGCTGCGCGTGCGAGGAGGCGGGGCGGGACCTGCGCGTGGAGGTCGAGATCGCCTCGGCTGCGGACGCGGTGGCCGTGCAGCCTCGGACGGGCGATGCCGCCAGGGCACGCCGTGACGCCGTGAGCGCCCCGACGGAGATCGCGAAGCGTGCAGCGGCACCGCCGGCTCAGGCTGCGTTCGCCTACACGTTCGACAACTTCGTGGTGGGGGCGTGCAACGCGCTGGCCCGCGAGGCATCGCTGGCGGTCGCGCACGGGCGCCAGCGACCTCTCTCGCTGCTCTTCCTGACGGCTGCCGCGGGACTCGGCAAGACGCATCTCGCGCGCGCGATCGTGGGTGAGGCGCGCCGTCAGGGCTGCGAGCGTGTCCTCTACGCCTCGGCGGAGGGCTTCACGAACGATTTCATGACCTCGATCCGGTCGCGGCGCATGGATCACTTCAAACGCCGCTACCGCCAGGGCTGTGATCTGTTCGTGCTCGAAGACGTTCAGTTTCTGCGCGCGAAGAAGGCGACGCAGCTCGAGCTCTTTCACACGATCACGCACCTGCTCGACGTCGGCGCCCGCGTGGTGCTGACCGCCGATCGGCTGCCTCGGGACATCGACCCTCTCGAGCTGCGCCTGCGCTCACAGATGGCCGCCGGGCTGGTTGCCGAGCTGGAGCCGCCCGACGCGATCGTGCGGCGCGAAATCCTGCGCGCCAAGGCCGCGGCGGGGGGCGTGCATCTGCCGGGCGAGTGTCTGGATCTGCTGGTCGAATCGCTCCGCGGGAGCGTGCGCGATCTGGAAGGCGTCCTGATCCAGCTGGTCGCCAGCGCCTCGCTGCTCAAGCGGCGCATCGATGTCGATCTCACGCGCGAAGCGCTTCGCAAGCTCGGACCCGCTGCACCGCGCGCAGCGCGCCTCGAGCCCGCAGCGGTCGTCGCCGTCGTCGCGGCATTCTTCCGCGCCCGCCCCGAGACGCTCGCCTCGCGCTCGCGCCGGCGCGACGTGCTCGTGCCGCGGCAGCTCGCCATGTACCTGTGCCGCCGCTACACGGACGCACCGCTCGGAGCGATCGGCCGCCTGCTGGGCCGCGACCACCCCGCGGTGGGCAACGCCATCAAGGTCGTCGAGCGGCGCATGCTCGAGCACGCGCCCCTGCGCTACCAGGTGGAAGCGCTCTGTGCTCGGCTGGACGCGCTCGAGAAGAGCGGCGCTCAGTAGCCCGTCGCGATGGCTGCGGGAGGCTTGCGGCGCGTGCGCCAGCGCGCCGGCCCCGCGAGGGCGCGCTGCGCAGACGGCTCCAGGGAGGGCGGATCCGCGGCCGGATCGTCGAAACGGCGCACGATCTCATAGGTCGTGCTGCGCTGGACCGGTATCCGGCCCACTTCCCGGATCAGGCGACGCATCTGCTCGGCGGGAAGATTCTCTCCGTGATCGGCGCCCGACTCGCGGCTCACCGACTCCTCCATCAACGTGCCGCCAAAATCGTTCGCGCCGCACAGCAACGCCATCTGGGCGAGCTTCGGGCCGAGCTTGACCCACGACATCTGGATGTTCGGGATCCCGGGGCGCAGCACGAGGCGTGCGACCGCGATGATGCGCAGGTCTTCCATCAGCGAAGCGCCGGGTCGAGCGTTCAGGTGGTTGAAGAGGGCGTTCTTCTGGTGGATGAACCCCAGCGGCACGAATTCCGTGAAGCCACCGGTCCGCTTCTGGAGGTCGCGCAGGAGCACGAGGTGGTTCGCGACGTGGTCCGGGGTCTCGATGTGGCCGTACATGAGGGTGGCGCTCGAGCGCAGACCCACGGCGTGTGCGGTCTCGACGATCTCGACCCAGCGCGCACTCCCGAGCTTCTTGGGCGAGACGATCTTGCGCACCTGGTCGTCGAGAATCTCGGCAGCGGTGCCGGGAATGGTTCCGAGGCCCGCGTCCCGCAGCCAGGCCAGATAATCGCGCAGCGCCATGCCACTCTTCCGCTGTCCGAAGTCGATCTCCTCCGGCGAGAAGGCGTGGATGTGCAGCTCGGGAAACGCGCTCTTGATGGCGACCAGGATCTCCCGGTAGTGGCGGTGATCCTTGGCGGGGTGGATGCCGCCCTGGATGCAGACTTCCGTGGCGCCCCGCTGCACCGCGTCGCGCGCCTTCTCGAGCACGCTTTCCACGCTGTGATCGTAGGCGTCGACATCTTCGCGATGCCGGGAGAAGCCGCAGAACGAACAGCCCACGTAGCAGACGTTCGTGAAGTTGATGTTGCGGCAGATCACGAACGAGACGTCGTCGCCGCGGTCCTCGGCGCGCGCCACATCGGCTGCGCGCAGCAGCGCGAAGAGTGCCGCTCCCTCCGCGCGCAGCAGACGCGCGGCCTGGTGCGCCGAGAGCTCGCGCCCGTCGAGCGCCGCGTCGAGCACCGCGGCCACCTCGCGATCCACGTCGCGGAGCAGACGTTCGAGCATCACGCGGCCGCCTGGCCGGCGCCCGCCCGCCGCGAGCGCGCATACCCCGTGCGATCCGCCAGCGCCAACGCGGCGCGCCGCACGCGCGGGTCGAAGAGATCCGGGCGCCCGAGCAGGTGCTCCGGGTAGACGGGCAAGCGCTCCACCAGGCGTTGGCCCGCTGCGCGGGTGCGCCGCGCCAGCTCTTGGAGATCCGGCCACGGCGCCTCCGGGTTGATGTAATCGAGGCTGACCGGCGAGACACCGCCCCAGTCGTTGAGGCCCGAGCGCAGCAGGAGCTCGAGGGCGTCGGTCGCGAGATTGGGCGGTGCCTGGACATTCATCTCGGGCCCCAGAATGAGCCGCGCCATGGCCACCCACGCGGCGAGCGTCCCCGTCGACAGCGGCGCCACGTTTCCCATCGAGGTATTCGCCTTCGGATGGAAGGGCTGGACGATGACCTCCTGGATGTGGGCGTAGCGATCCGCGAGCTCGCGAATGGCGATCAGGGTCTCGACGCGCTCCCTCTCGTCTTCTCCGATGCCGAGCAGGATGCCGCTCGTGAATGGAATGCGCAGCTCACCCGCTTCGCGGTGCATGCGGAGTCGCGCAGCCGGATCCTTGTCGGGCGCGTAGGCATGCGCCATGCCCCTGCGGCGGAGGCGCCGGCTGGTGGTCTCGAGCATCAGCCCCATCGAGGCGCACCAGGGCCGCAGCGCCTCCATCTCCCCAATGCCGAGGACGCCGGCGTTGACGTGCGGAAGCATTCCGGCGCCGAAGGCCTCGCGACACGCGCGCGTCAGATGCTCCGCGGTGCTGCGCAGCCCGCGCTGCGCGAGCCATGCGCGGTGTGTCCTGTAGGCGATCTCGGGCTTGTCTCCGAGACAGAACAGCGCCTCGATGCAGCCGGCTCGACGCGCGCTTGCGACGACGTCGAGGACTTCTTCGATCGTGTAGGTCCTGGCTTCGGGTGAGTCGGGCAGAACCGCGAAGCTGCAGTAGGCGCAGCGATCTCGACACAGATTGGTGAGTGGAATGAAGACGTTGCGAGAGACGCTCACCGTGTCGCCCTTGCCGCGGCGCTTGCACTCGCGGGCGCCCTCGAGAACGGCTTCGCGCACGCCCGCCTCGTCGAGATGCCGCGCGATCCGCACGGCGGGTGCGCTCTCCAGGCGACCGGCCGCCAGCGCCTCCGCGATGAGAGACTCGATGTCTCGCTGCGCGAGCGTGCCGCACAGCGCACGCCCGCTCGAGTGTCTGGTCGTCAAGCGCGGCATCGACCGGTTTCTAGCATACCCGTGACGGACTCCCGGGATCGATTCCGAACGGTTGACAGGCTGGTTCCGCCGGAAGCCGCTCAGGCGCCCTCCAGATCCTGGCGGGTGCGTGTGATGCGCACACCGGCGTAGCGCAGTACGCCGGCGATCGGAGTCGGCTTGCGCGCCGTCACGGTGACCGCGTCCACGTCGAACTTGACCAGCACGGCGCGCGCGATCTCGTCGCTCAGCGACTCGACCAGCCTGTGCTCGTGGTTGCCGGCCACGTCCTCTGCGATCTCGAAGATGCGCTTGTAGTTCACGGTCTGCCGGATGCTGTCCGTGCGACCCGCCGTGCGCAGGTCGCGTGCGACCTCGATGTCGAGCAGCACCGGGCGCCGCATGCGGCGTTCCCCCGCCGTCACGCCGAGCGCGGCCGGAACCTGGATTCCCTGGATGATGATGACGTCGGACACGGTGCTCTCCCTGATTTCGCGCAACTGTATCCCGTCCCGGCCTGTGCGGCGCGAGGGGCGGGGAGACTGGCACGCCTTCCGCTAGAAGGGCGCGGCGCCGAGCGCCGGGCCGCGATTGGCTGTGCCGGAGCGGATGCAGGTCACGGAGGACCCGTGGGCTGCATCACGGCCACCACCATGCGAATGTGCTCGACCGCGGCGAAGTTGCTCATCGCCGTGAAGAACGGGCGGTCCTCGGGGCGCGGATTGCTGGCGCAATCGATCTGGAAGCGCACCGGCTTGTCGGCATACTGCGGATACTGGGCGCTCAGATGGCCCTCCAGCACGTAGCCGAGATAGCTGTTGAACTTGGCCTCGAGCTGACGGAGCTGCTCGGGCTGGGAGCCCCAGGGTCGCTGCTCCAGCATCACGAGCACGACCTCCCCCGTCGCATCATCCTCGGTGATCAGGTCCACGACGCGGGGGTTGTGGACACCCCGCTCCTCTCTCTCGTCGGCTCTCTCCACCGCGCGCGCCTCGCGTCTCAGCCGCCGAACATGCCGCCGTTGACGTGAATCACGCTGCCGTTCACGTAGCTCCCGCGCGTGGCCAGGAACGCCACCACCTCCGCCACCTCTTCGGGGCGGCCCATGCGCTGCTGCGGAATGCGCGCCAGGATCGCG
Organism: Myxococcales bacterium; assembly: GCA_029881215.1. Taxonomy (GTDB): domain Bacteria; phylum Myxococcota_A; class UBA9160; order UBA9160; family SMWR01; genus JAOUNA01. Next base: position 5,722 of record JAOUNA010000024.1, read on the forward strand.
CCGCGCACCTCTTCGGGGAGCTCGGCCGTCATGTCGGTATCGATGAAGCCCGGCGCGACGGAGTTGACGAGAATCTCGCGTCCCGCCAGCTCCTGGCACAGGCTCTTGGTGAACGCGTCGAGTCCGGCCTTCGCCATGGTGTAGGGGATCTGTCCTGCGTTGCCGGTGTGGCCCACGACGCTCGATACGTTGATGATCCGGCCGCTCTTCTTGCGCAGCATGAAGCGCCGCAGCACCAGCTTGGTGAGATACCACGTGCCGCGGGCCATGCGGGTGACCGCGTCGTACTCTTCGATCTTCATGGACAACATGGGTGCGTTCACGTTGAAGCCGGCGTTGTTGACGAGCACGTCGACGCGTCCCGCCTTGTCCTTCAACTCCGCAACGAGCGCGTCGATCTGATCCGCATCGCCCAGGTCGGCGCGCACGCTGAAGGCGTCCGAGAGCTCGGCGACCACCTTGCGCGCCTGCTCTTCGCTCGAGCGGTAGTGGACGGCCACGCGGAAGCCCTCCGCCGCCAGCGCGCGACAGCAGGCGGCGCCGATGCCGGTGCCTCCACCGGTCACGAGCGCGACGGGGGCTTCGCTCACTGCGAAATCCCGGAGATGTGCTCGCCGCCGTCCACCCGGATCACGTCACCGTTGATCCAGGCCGCCTCGTCCGTGGCGAGCAGCGCGATCACGTTGGCCACGTCCCGCGGCGTCGTCAGGCGCCCGAGCGGATTGCGCAGGCGCGCCTGCGCCTTCATGTGGTCGCTACCCGGAATCGCCGCCAGCGCCGGCGTCTCGGTGATGCCGGCCTGGATCACGTTGCAGCGCACGCCGTACGGCGCGAACTCGGTCGCGATCGAACGCGCGAGGCTCTCCAGGGAGACCTTGGCCGCCGCCACCGCGGCGTAGCCCTTCCATGCCACCTCGTTCCCCTCGCTCGTCAGCCCGAAGACGCGCGCGTCATCCGCAAACAGGCGCCGTTCGAACAGCCCCTGGACCCACCCCAGGAGACTCGTGCCCATCGCGTGGATGGTGCGCAGGAAATCATCCTCGTCGAGAAAGTGCTTCTCTGAATAATCGGGCGGGCTGGCGAGCGCGTGCGCGTTGGGGTGGCCAGCCTCGAAGACCTCGTCGACGGCCTGCTGAAACTTCTCGGCGTCGACACCGAGGCGCGCTGCGATCTCTCGCGCCGCTTTGCGCTCGGGCTTGCGCTCGGGCACGAGCAGCTTCAGGTTTCCGAAGGCCACCGAGTGCAGCAGCACGCGAACGCGCCCCTCGCTGCCCAGGGTCTGCGCCAGCTCATCGAGAACTTCGCTGCGCTTCTCCGCAACGAGGGCGTCGGTGTTGAAGGTGAGCAGCTTCGCGCCGGTGCTGCGGATCTTCTCGAACTCGGGCTCGATCCGAGCCAGCGCCGCGCGCCGATCGCGGTGCACCACGCACACACTCATGCCCTGCTCTGCCAGGCGCTGCGCCGTGGCGAGCCCGAAGCCACTCGACCCCCCCAGAATCACCGCCCACAGGTCGGACGAGAACGCCATCGCCGAATCCTCCGTCGAGTCGGGGATGCTAGCCCCGCCGCCCAGCCGATGCCGGTGTCGCGCCGCGCGCCGGCCCGCCGCTCGGCTCCGGCCCACCCCGCGCGCGCGCGCCGATGCCCACCTCGGCCATCAGCTCGACCAGTCCGCCCAGGTCTCGCAGCACCACGCCACAGCCCGCCGGCAGCGCCTCGTTCAGGCGCTCGAAATACGGCCGGTCCGCGCGCGCATCGACGATCACCACCACGCCGCGATCTTCCTCGGAGCGGATCAGGCGTCCCGCCATCTGCTTCAGGTTGAGCAGCATCTTGCCCAGCGTGTACTGGCCGAAGGCGTCTCCCCCCTGCACCCGGATGCGCGCCTCCCGACGCCGTCGCAGCTCGTTGGGCACCTCGAAGGGCAGCTTCTCGATGACGACGGCCTGCAGCGCGCTGCCGGGGATGTCGAGCCCCTGCCAGAAGGTGCGGGCGCCGAGCAGCACGCCGTGACCGCCCGTGCGCTGGAAGCGCTGCACCAGAGCGGCGGGGTCGTCGGTCGCGCGCCTCGGCATCAGCAGATCGAGGCCCTCGCCGCGCAGCTCGAGCGCCAGCCGCGCGTGCACGTCGCGCATCCGGCGCAGGCTCGTGAACAGGCCGAGCGTGCGCCCGGAGAGCTGCCGGGCGAGCAACGCGAGCACGTCCGCGGTGCGCTCCGCCAGATCGCCCTCGCCCGAGAGCGCGACCACGCGCATGTGCTCCGCGTAGGGAAAGGGGCTCGCCACGCTCGCGGTCCACACCGGCGCCTCTCCGCGCGCGTCGATTTCGAGCTCGCCCAGCGCGGCAAAGGCGTCGCTGCGGATGAAGAGGCTCGCCGAGACGCACGCCAGCGATTCGAGCTTGTCGAGAAAGCTCTCGTGAAAGATCGGGGCGGGCGCCACCTGGCGCAGGGCGAGCCGCCAGCGCTCGAAGGGGGCCACCAGATTCTCGAAGGCAGCGACGCTCTCCTCGCCGGCATCCTCGAACGCAGCGCGCAGACACGCGGCGGCGTCACGCAGCTCGCCGGCCGACCGCGCGATCGACTCCGACAGCGCCGTCTCCTCGGTCTCGTCGTCGGCGCGCGCGTCGGCGACGGACGCCAGCATCTCGAGCCGCTCGGCGGCTGCGCGCGCGAGGGCGGACGCGTGGGGCCACACCCCCTCGGCGCGGGCCGGCAGCTGCACCTCGCCGAACTCGCTGGCCCCCTCCGCGAGGCTGCGCCCGAGCGCGGCGAGGTCCTGCTGCAGATCGCGGCGCCAGGCGCGCACGTCCTCGCGCGCAGCCCCCGCGGCGGAAGAGCGCTCGGTGCGCCCGAAGATGTCGTCGAACCGATCCAGGACCGACTCCGGGCGCACCTCGCGTGCGTAGACCTCGTCCGCGACGGCCGCGAGCTCGTGGGCTTCGTCGACGACGACGTGCGTGAAGCGCGGGTAATCGGGCAGCCAGCGCAGCAGCAGATCGTGGTTCGCCACCACGAGGTCGGCCTGCGCCAGCGCCGCTCGGCGGCGTCCGAAGGCACACTGGCGCTCGCCGGCGCATTGCTCGCGGGTGCACTGCTCCGCGCGCGAGGCGACGGCGCGCCGCTGCAGCTCGCGCAGCGGCGGAAAGCGAAACAGCAGCGCGCCCGGCAGAGTCCCGATCTCGCCGTGGGGCCGCAGGCGCGCACAGGTCTCGAGCGCGGCGTAGGCCAGGCGATCGCGCGGAAAGATCTCCGCCTGCTGGCCTTCCGCGAGGACCTGCCGGCAGCGCCGCGCGCACGCGTAGTTGGCGCGCCCCTTGATCGACATCGCGCGAAGATCGGGGTAGCCGAGCATCGCCGCAGCGGCGGGAATGTCCTTCTGCAGCAGCTGATCCTGGAGCAGCTTGGTGCGCGTCGAGATCATCACGGGCTCGCGAATGCCGGCCGCGGCGCGCTCCATGGCGAAGGGAACCAGCGCCGCGAGATAGGCGAGCGATTTCCCGACCCCCGTGCCCCCCTCGAGCAGCAGTCGCCCACCCTCGTCGAGCACGCGCACGAACTCGCGCGCCATGCGGATCTGCTCCTCGCGGGCGCGGTAGCCGGGCACGTGCCGGCGGCCGCGCTCCGCGTCCGCGAGCGCGTCGGCGATCGCATCCGGATCGAAGGGCACGGGCTTCTCGTGCGTGGCCGGGATCACGACGAACTGCGGCAGCGCATCGCCCCCCTCCGGGAGACCCGTCGCGCGCACCAGGGACAGCCACGGCGAGCCGGCGTCGAAGCGCTCCAGCGCGTCGCACACCACGGCGCTTCGCGCCTCGCCCGATCGCGCGCCCGCGGCCATCACCGAGAGCACGCTCGCGAGATCGAGCGCATCGCTGAGCGCGCGGTGGCGCTCGTCGCGGTCGAGCAGCTGTCGGGTGATCGTCTCGAGGCGCAGATCGGGAGCGTCCGGGTAGGCAATCGCGAGCAGATCCTGCGTGTCGAGGTAGCGCCGCTGCGCGAATTCGGGCGCGACGAAACGCGTGAGGAAGTGGCGTTCGAAATCGCTGTTGTGCGCCACCAGCGTGCGCCCCTCGAGCGCCGCGGCGATCGGCGCCGTCAGCGCTTCGATGGGCGGCGCGTCGCGCAGATCGTCGTCCGCCAGACCGGTCAGCGCCTGCACCACGCGCGGCACGGCGCCGCGGGGCCGGATCGGACTCTCGAGAGTCACCACCCGGTCGGTGTCCGCGTCCAGCAGGATCGCGCCGAACTCGATCGGCTCGGCGCCAGGATCGTCCGACAATCCCGTCGTCTCGAAGTCGATCACCGCGAGGCCACCCGCCGCGCGCACGAAGTCTCCGAGCGCTTCCAGGTCGAGGCCGAGCTCGCGCGGTGCGTATTCGCGGACGATGAGCGGCGCGAAGCTAGACGTACAGACCGCCCTTGTACTCGCGATCCTGGCGAATCACCACATTCACCAGCGCGGGCTTGCCGGAAGCGGCAGCCCGCTCCAACGCGGGTCGCAGCTCTTCGGGCCTCTCCACGTGCTCCCCGTGGCCTCCGAGCGCCGCCACCACCTTGTCGTAACGCGTGTAGGCGAGCAGCGTGGCGTCGAAGCGACCGTACACCGCACCCTGTGGCCGCATCATCTGCCCCCACGCACCGTCGTTTCCCACGATGCCGATGATGGGAAGGCCGAAGCGCACCGCCGTGTCGTACTCGAAGCCGTTCAACCCGAAGGAGCCGTCTCCGTAGACGATCACCACCCGGCTCGCCGGGTGCGCGAGCTGGGCTGCCAGCGCGAACGGCATGCCCACGCCGAGCGTGCCGAGCGGGCCCGGATCCATCCATGCGCCCGGGCGCCGCACGGGCAGGATCTTTGCGGCCGTCGCGACGATGTCTCCGCCGTCTCCGATCACGATCGGATCCTCGAGCGTGGCGAGCCAGTCGCGCAGATCGCGGCACATGCGCCGCGGATCGATCGGCGTCTCGTCGCTGTTCAGCGCCGCTTCGAGCGCCGCCTCCGCCTCGACTTCGATGGCGCGCATCTCGTCGCGCCACGCGGAGAAGTCGAGCTGCACGCCGCCGTTCTTCGACTCCTCGAGCAACATTTCGAACGAGCTGGCGAGATTCCCCACGAGCGCCGCATCCGCCTGGCGGTTCTGTCCGATGAGCGTCGCCTCCATCTCGAGCTGGACGATCGAAGCGTTCTCCGGGATGCCCTGTCCGAAGCGCATGCGGAAGTCGAGGAGCGTGCCCGCCAGGACGACGCAATCGGCGCGCTCGAGCGCGGCGCGGCGGGAGCGATTCAGGAGCTCGGGAGAATCCGGTGACACGCTGCCGCGACCCATGCCGTTCGTGTAGGTGGGAATGTGGGTTTCGCGAATGAAGCGATTGAGCGCCTCTTCCGCGCGCGACCACTTCACGCTGGTCCCCGCCATCAGCACGGGCCGACGCGCCGCCGCGAGGCACTCGATGGCGGCCCGCACGTCCGCGCGGACCGGCGCGATCTGCGGCGGCGTGCTGCGGATGCGCGGGATGCGCACCCGATCCTCGTCGACGGAGGCATAGAAGACATCCATCGGAATCTCGAGGAAGACCGGTCCCGGCATCCCGCACACCGCGTGACGCACGGCCAGTTCGATGTACTCGGGAATGCGGTGCGTCTGATACACGGTGTCCGCAAACTTCGTGATGGGGCGCACGACGCCCACGTGATCCATCTCCTGCAGCGATCCGCGGCGCAGGTTCTCGAAGGGCCCCTGCCCGCCGATCACGAGGACGGGCGAGTGCGCGCGCCAGGCATTGGCGATTCCGGTGACGCCGTCCGTTACGCCCGGGCCCGCGGTGATCGCCGCGACGCCGATCGAGCCGGGCCGACAACGCGCCCATGCATCCGCCGCGTGCACCGCGGCCTGCTCGTGCCGCACATCGACGATGCGAATTCCCTGCTCGGCGCAGCCGTCGTAGAGCGGCATGATGTGGCCGCCGCACAGCGTGAAGAGGGTGTCGACGCCCGCCTGCCTGAGGGCGCGCGCCGCGAGCTTTCCGCCGTGTACGGGGGGCATGTCGATCACCTCGATGCGGCGATGCGCATCGACGGTATCACCCGAGCGGAGACGAGGTCAATGCGACGCGGCCGGCCGACCGACCGCGTCGCCGATGACTACTGCCCGGCGACGAAATCGGCGCGGCGGTTGTAGCGCCAGGCGGATTCGTCGTGGCCCTGCACCGCGGGGCGCTCCTCACCGAAGCTCACGGTGCGCAGCCGCGCGGAAGAGACGCCGAGATCCACGAGATAACGCTTCACCGCGTTGGCCCGTCGCTCGCCGAGTGCCAGGTTGTACTCGGCGCTGCCTCGCTCGTCGCAGTGGCCCTCGATCGTCACATTGCCCGTGAGCGACGACAGGGTCTTCGCGTTGCCGCGCAGCACGGGCCGCGCGTCCTCCCGAATCTCCGCGCGGTCGAAATCGAAGTAGACGGTCTGGAGATTGACTTTCGCCGAAGGCGGCGTGGGCGCGGGCTTCGCAGGCGTCGGCGCCTCGGACCACTCACTGCCCGTGTCGGGCGCCGGCGCGGGCTTCGGCTTCGACGCACAGGCCATCAAACCGAGCACACCGGCCATCACGACGATCATCGAAAAACGGACGATCGATCCTCGCTTCATGACTCTTTCCCCTCTGCTCCCATTGGCAAGTGCTCGGGTTTCGACCGGCACGCCTCCACCATTCCGGGTCTACATGGTGACGGCTCGCTCCCCCCGAGGCAAGGCGCCCCGGCGGTTTTCGCGCAACGGCGCCTAGGCGAGACCGCTCTGCACTAGATACTCGGCCACCAGGCAGGCACCTTTAGCGGCTCCCATCTTGGTGTTGTGGGAGAGCAGCACCAGGCGAATCCCGTTGGGCAACACCGGATCTTCGCGCAGCCGGCCGATCACGGTGGTCATGCCGTCGTTGAGCGCCCGATCCATCCGCGGCTGCGGGCGATACGGATCGGAGGTCACGTGGATGAGCTCCGGAGGTGCGGAAGGAAGCCCCAAATCGGTGAATTCGCGTCCGAAGCCGCGCAGCGCGCCGTCCACCTCCTGCAGCGACGCGGCCCGCCCGAGCCCGGCACTGACGCACTCCATGTGACCGTCGCGGACGTTCACCCGGTTGCAGTGCGCCGAGACGGGAAGCTCGAGCGGCACGATGCGATCGCCTTCCAGCCCGCCCAGAATCTTCGACGTCTCGCGCTGGACCTTCTCTTCCTCCTTGGGAATGAACGGGATCACGTTGTCCAGGATGTCCAGGCTGTGCACGCCGGGACTCCTCCCCGCGCCAGACAGCGCCTGCAGCGAGGTGACGATCACGGAGCGCAGACCGAAAGCACGCGCGAGAGGCGCGAGCGCGACGGCCAGACCCGTGGTGGTGCAATTCGGGATGGGCGCGACGAATCCCTTCCAGCCGCGCTCCCGCTGCTGCCGCTTGACGAGAATCGCGTGCTCGAGATTGACGCCGGGAACCAGGATCGGCACGTCGTCCTCGTAACGAAACGCCGACGACGTGGACACCACGGGCACGTGCGGGGCGTATCGCTCCTCGAGCTTGCGCGCCGCGGCGCTCTCCACGGCCGAGAAGAGGAGATCGATGCCGGACAGATCCAGCGCGGTGGCTTCCACCACCGGCATCCCGGCGAAGGCGGCCGGCAGCGGCTCCTGGCAGGCCCAGCTCTGGTGTCCACCGGCATCGGTGATCGCATCGAGATACGGCCGGCCGGCGCTGCGCTCGCTCGCGGCAAGCGCGACCACCTCGAACCAGGGATGCCGGTCCAGGGAAACGAGAAATTGCTGACCGGCGACGCCGGTCGCGCCCACGACGGCCACACGGCGGCGCAGGGGTTGTTTCATCACAGGTCGACCTCGGGCAGGCCGGATCGGATCCGGCGGGCGCGGCACTCTGGGGGGTAGCGAATCTACCGCACGGGATCCATTTGCGCGGGGTGCCCTGCCCCGAGGACGCGGTCAACCGCACGGCCGGATCTGCCGATCGCTGGGGGGGTCCAACAGCGCCCGGAGCCCTGGAGGCAAGCATTCGCGATGCGCGAACGGCTCGAGAAGCCCGGCGGAATCACACATTACCGGGTCCATTTGCTCGAGCAGCCGCAGCTGTCCCGCGCCGGCGTCACGCACAGCGAAGGCGAACAACGCGAACTGATCGCCTGGAGCGAGATCCGGCACGCCATCGCCGCGGAGGTGGGCGAGCCCGAGGGCGTGCGCACCATCGTCTTCGACCTGGTCGCCAGGGAGCCCAACGGCTGGGTGGCGTACCGCTTCGACACGGATCCCGGAGAGGACGCGATGCGGGTGGCCCGCCACATCGCCGAGGGATTGGGCCCCGACCGCCCGAGCGTTTCGCTCAAGAGCATCGCCACCGACGGCATCCCGACGCGGTGGTATCCCGACCTCGACGATTTCGAGGCGGACTCGATCCATCTGCTCGAAACGGATCCCTAGCCCCGCGCGCGGAACGCGCCCGGGATTCGATAAGATGCGCGGCATGAAGCTCCACCCCGGCTCGCAGACGCTGTATGAGCTCCACTGCAATGCGTGCCGTGTCACGTTTCCCGCGGGCACGCGCCGCTGCATTCACTGCGGCGGACCGGTCGGTGTGCGGAGCGAGCCAGGGTCCGCGCAGACGACACTGCTGGCCACCGGCGAGGCGCTGAGCGAGGAAGAGGCGCCCCCCGAGTTCGCCTGGAGCAAGCACCTCGGCGGCCTCTCCCTGTGGGTTCTGCTGGCCCTCGGCGCTGTCCTCTCCCGCATGTGCTCGGGCTGAGCACGGCGCGTGGCGAGACGCGAGCGGGCTGCGTCCGGTTGGTTCCGGTCGCGCCGCCTTCGGTAGGCTTGCGGCCATGGGTGACGAGCAACACACCCGGCTCGCCCTGCTGCGCTTCTCGGGCGAGATCGGCACCAAGGCGCGGGCGACCCGCCTGCAGTTCCGTCAGCGCCTGGTGCAGAACCTGCGGGATGCCCTCGCCTCGCACGGCCTGTCCGCCCGGCTCGAGGTCTCCCACGAGCGCATCTTCGTCGAGCTGCCGCAGCACGGGCCGGACCCGACCGACAGCGACGCGCTGCGCGATCACCCCCTCGCCCGGATCTTCGGCATCCAGTCCCTCTCCTGCGTGGAGCGTCGGCCGATTACGTCTCTCGACGCAATCGTGAGTAGCGGCGTCGCCCTCTTCGGCGATCGCGTGCGCGCCAAGCGCTTCGCGGTGCGCGCGCGGCGCGTGGGCAATCGGGGCGTGGGCGCGCTGCGCTCGCGCGAGGTGCAGGTCGCGCTCGGCGCCGCGCTGCTCCCGCGCTCCGCGGGCGTCGATCTGAGCGCTCCCGACGTGACGGTGCACATCGAGCTGGCGGAGCACGGGACGTCTTTCTTCTCGGAGCGCATCGGCGGGCCCGGCGGCTTGCCCCTCGGCGTCGAGGGCGCGGCCGTCGCGCTGCTCTCCGGCGGCTTCGACTCCGCCGTGGCCGCCTGGCAGATGCTGAAACGCGGCGTCGCACTCGACTACGTCTTCTGCAATCTGGGCGGGCCGCTCCACCTGCACGGAACGATCCGTGTGGCGAAGGTCCTCGCCGACCGCTGGTCCTACGGAGATCGGCCGCAGCTGCACGCGATCGACTTCGAGCCGGTGGCCGAGGCGCTGCGCGCGAGCACACAGAAGCGCTACTGGCAGATCCTGCTCAAGCGGCTGATGCTGCGCGCCGCCGCCGCCGTGGGGCGCCGCGGCCGCGCGGCCGCCATCGTGACGGGAGAGGCGGTGGGCCAGGTCTCCTCCCAGACCCTGCAGAACCTGACCGTGATCTCGCGTGCGACCGACGAGACGATCCTGCGGCCCCTGATCGGATTCAACAAGGAAGACATCATCGCGGCCGCGGGGCGCATCGGCACCTTCGAGCTCTCCAAGGTGATCCGCGAGTACTGCGCCCTGGTCTCTCGGCGGCCCGCCACGCGCGCCGGCCTCGGCGTGGTGGAGCGCGAGGAAGCCAAGCTCGATCCCGCCGTGCTCGAGCGCGCGATCGACTCGCGCAGCGTGGTCGATCTGCGCGAGCTCGCGCTCGAGTCCCTCGAGCGGCCCGAGATCTCCGTCGAGCGCCTCCCCGAAAAGGCCGTGCTCATCGACTTGCGGCCGCTCGAGCAGTATCGATCCGGCCACCACCCCGACGCGCTCCACCTCGACTTCGCGCGGGCGCTCGAGGCGTTCCCCGAGTTCGAGCGCGGCCACACGTACGTGCTGAGCTGTGAGTTCGGATGGCTCTCCGCGCACCTCGCGCAGCGCATGCGCCGCGCGGGCTTCGACGCCTACCACTTCCGCGGCGGACAGCGCGCGCTGATGCGGGCTGCGCCCTAGCGCGGCGGCGCTGCCTCAGGCCGCCAGCACATGGACGCACACGCTGCGCGGCCGCGGTCCGTCGAACTCGAAGAGCCAGATGCCCTGCCACGTCCCGAGCACCAGCTCGCCGCCGCGCACGGGAATCAGCTCCGAGGGTCCGAGGAGCGACGCCTTGACGTGCGCGTGCGCATTGTCGTCGATGCGGTCGTGCAGCCACTCGCCGTGCCGCGGCACAACATTCCCCAGCGCAGTGATCACGTCGGCGCCGATGTTCGGATCTGCGGTCTCGTTCACGGCGATCGCAGCCGTCGAGTGGAGGACCATCACCTGGCACACACCGCTCTCGATGCCCGCACGCTTCACCACATCCCGCACCTGCGACGTGACATCGATCGCCTGCTCCGGGCGCTCCGTATCGACGCGGAAGGTTTCGCTGACAGCCATGGGCGGCACTCCTCGAGCGAGAAAGCACACGTGCGTCCGGCGCCGGCGCGTGGCGAGCGGGCGCTCGCGCGAGCGCTGGCGCCCGCAGCCAGACACTAGCGCCACTCACGGCCGCGGCGCGTCCTCCCGCGGCCTCGCAGCAGTGGAGTCACGCATCCGGCGTCGAGACGGATGAGCCCGGCGCCGCCTGCCGCCTGGCGAGGAAGTCGATCAGCACGGCGTTGAAGGCCTCGGGTTGATCGAGGTTCAGCATGTGGCCGGCGCCGGCCAGCATGACGCGCTCTGCCCTCGGGATGCGCGCGGCCATCAGCTCGGCGGCAGCGTGGAAGGAGATGTCCTCCGCGCCCGCGATCACCAGGCTGGGGTGGGGAACGTCCTGCAGGCGATCGATCACCGGACGCAGCGGCGCAGCCACGCAGCGCGCGAAGAGGGCGACGGCGCGGGGGCGCTGCGCGGCAATGGCGCGCGCCGCGGCACGCGCGGCCGGGTGTTCCGGGCAGCGCCCGATCAGCGTCGCCGCGGCGCGTCCGGCCAGCAGCGCGGCCGAGCCGTCGCGCTCGATCCGCTCGGCGCTGCGCTCGAGCAGCGACGCCCAGCGCGCCTGCGCTTCCGGATTCTTGAAGCCCGGGCCCGTGCTGGCCAGCACGAGCGCGCACACGCGCTCCGGCCGCGCGAGCGCCAGGTGGAGCGAAGCGAGGCCGCCGAAGGAGAGCCCGACCAGCGCGGCGGGCGCGGCGGGCGCGGCCCAGTCGAGCACCCGTTCGAAGTCGTCGAGCACCCGCTCGAAGCTGTAGGCCGCGTACGCCTCCGGCGCATCGGAGCGCCCGTGCCCCCGGTAGTCCCAGAGGATCACGCGCATTCCGGCCTCGACGCACGGCGCGACCTGGGGCCGCCAGTTCTCCAGCGTGGTGTACAAGCCGTTCGCGAAGACGATGGGGAAGCCGTCGCCGTGCGCCTCGACGTGGAGCATGATGCCGTCTGCGCTGGGGATGCGGGCCATCAGCCCGCTTGGAGACGCTCGCGCAGCGCGTCGGCCATCTGCTCGAGCTGGTCCTGCATCGCGCCCTTCACGGTGAACTCCGGCACGAATGCCTTGGTGCGGCCGCGCATCTCGATGGCCACACGCGTGCGTCCGGCCCGCTCCCGAAACGAGAGCGTGCCGCGCAGCTCCTGCCAGACGGCGCCGTCGCACTCCTTCTCGAATTCGATGTCACCGTCGGAGCGATAGGTGAAGTGGAACGTCGCGGTGCCCGAGCGACCCAGTTTGGTGTAGTGCGTCTCGGTCGTCTTGCGCTGGCCTGCCCGCTCGACGATCCGGGTTTTGGAGTCGGGAAACAAACCCACGAGCGTCTCGTCGCGCGCCGCGATCGCGACGGCGCTGTCTCGCGCACACGCCACATCGAAATGCGTCTGGAGATGCACGATTCCCTCCCCCCGGCGATCTGCTCAGCGCACGTCGATGCGGAAGGGCAGCAGCGCCGCGGGCCCACCTTCCAGCGCCGCGCGCAGCCACGGCTCCAGATCGCGCGCGCGCTCGGCATCGAGGCCCGGCGGACCCTGCGCGCGGGCGCCGCGCAGCACCTCCGCGAGCTGCTCGACGAGCGACCTGGGCTGCGGGTAGACGACCAGCTCGACGTCGGCATCCACATCCAGATCGAGCGCCTGCTTGGCGCGGCGCGTCGCCGTGTGCAGTCCACCGAGCTCATCGACGAGGCTCCGCTCTGCGGCCTGCGCGCCGGTCCACACGCGACCGCGCGCAACGGCATCCACGCGCTCGGAGTCGAGGCCGCGTCCCGTCGCCACCCGGTCCACGAAGAGAGCGTAGATGGAAGACACCTCCGCGCGCAGGCGCTCGCGGCTCGCATCCGAGAGGCGCGCAGTGGACAGCTGGAGATCGGCGTGCGCGCCGCGCGTCAGCGAGGTGAAGCCGATGCCGAGCTTCTCGAGCAGCCCGCCCAGCACCGGCCGCAGCACGAACACCCCGATCGATCCCGTGATGCTCGCGGGAGACGCGACGATGGCGTCGGCAGCGACCGCCGCGTAGTAGCCCCCCGAGGCCGCCACATCGGAGAACGAGGCGATGAGCGGCTTGCCCCGCTGTTTGGCGCGTTCGGCGGCGCGCCAGACGATGTCGGAGGCGAGCGGGGAGCCGCCGGGACTGTCCACGCGGAAGATGATCGCGTCGATGTCGGAAGCGTTGGCGGCGGCGTCGAGCGCCTTGCTCACCGTGTCCGCGGCGAGCACCGGGCTGCCCGTCGGCGACGAGGAGCCGCTGCCGGTCACGACGGCGCCGCTGCCGTAGATCAGGGCGAAGCGTGCGACTGGATCGAATCCCACGCGGGTCGGATCGACGCCCGCGTACTTCGCTCCCTCCACCAGCTGCCCGTCCCCGAGCTTCGCGACGAGCTCGTCGAAGAAGAGCGTACCGTCGATGAGGCGATGCGCGAGCAGCTCCTGCGGCTCGAAGGGCGCCGCGTCGATGGCGGCGCGAACCGCCTCGCTCGACAGCGCGCGCGAGGTCGCGATGCCCTCGATGAACTGGGCGTTGATCGAATCGAGCAGCGCGTCGGCCATCTCCCGATTCGCCTCGCTCATGTCGTGACCCGTGATCGTGTCGGCCGCGGTCTTGTAGCGGCCGATCCGCTCGACTTCGAATTCCACGCCGAGCAGGTCCCAGAAGCCGCCGAGGAAGAAGAACTCGGCCCCGAGCCCGGCGAGGGGAGCGCGCGTGGCGGGCGACGCGTAGATCTCGGGAGCCGCGCTGGCCACGTAATAATCGAGATTGGAGCTGCTCGAGGCGAGCTCCAGATACGCGACCGCACGGCGGCCGCGCGCCGCGAGTCGCGCGATCGCCTCGCGAATCTCCTGCGCCTTGCCCCAGCCCACCTCGAGACCGCGGACGCGAAAGATCACGGCCGCCAGGCGCTCGTCGCGCTCGGCCTTCGCGATCTCCGACAGCAGCGATACGAAGGGACGGCGCGGCCGTGCGAGCAGGCGGGAGAAGTACGCGGGCTCCGCGGATTCCACGTACTCGCCGGCGAGATCGAGCACCAGGATGCTGTTCGGCGCCAGCTTCGGCTCCATCCGCGGGACCAGCAGATAGATCAGCAGGGCAGCCACAGCGATCGCGATGATGAGCCTGCGAAGCTTGTGCATCGTCTCCCTCCTCGCGCCGCGACGAGCCTCCCGCGCGACTGCGATCGGGCAAGCGTAGGGGATCTCCCGGCTCCGGGGCCAAACGCGTCAGCGGACTCACGGCGGCAGCGGCGCCGCGAGGCGCGCTTCGTTAGGGTCGCAGCCATGGCCAGGCCGGATGCGCGAGTCCTCGCTGCCCGCGTCGAGCAGCTGCGCGCCATCCTCGCCCGGGATGCCGACGACGCCACCGCGTGGTTCGGCCTGGGCCGCGCGCTCTTCGAGCTGGACAGGCCGGAGGAAGCGGTCGAGCCGCTGCGCCGCGCCATCGCACTCGATCCGGACTACACCGCCGCCCAGCGCGATCTCGGCCGCAGCCTGCTCGAGAGCGGCGCCGCGCGCGAGGCGGCCGACGTGCTGCGCGAGGCGCTCGAGATCGCGCAGCGAACCGGCGATCTGCAGACGGGGCGCGAGGTCGAGGTGTTCCTGCAGCGCGCGCGGCAGGCCCTCGGCGAAGAGCGTCCCGTCCAGAAGCCGGCGCGGCCCGCGCGCGCGGCACACATCGGGCCGGTCGACCCCGAGGCGAGCGCCGCGGCGCGCCGCATCTACAAGAGCGGATTCGAGCACTTCATCGCGGGCCGCTGCGACGAGGCCGTAGCGCTGTACGAGCGAGCGCTCGAGATCGATCCGGGCCTCGCCATTGCCTGGAACGGCCTCTCCCTCGCCCAGCGCCAGCGGGGCGATCTCGACGCCGGCATCCGCGCCGCGCAGCGGCTGATCGAGCTCGAGCCCGACGATCCGTTGAGCCACACCAACCTCTCCATCCTCTACGTCAAGAAGGGCATGATCCCGGAGGCGGAGGAAGAGCGGGCCCTCGCGATGCAGCTGCAGCTGCGCGCGCAGCGCGGCGCCTGAGCGGGGACTGGTCCGCTCAGCGCGCGCCGCGCAGCTGGTCGAGCAGCGCGCTGAAATCCGCGGGATCGGCGCTCTCGGCGCGGATCTCTTCGGTCGCGATCTGGGAAGCGTGCAGCATGTGACGGGCGGCGCCGCGCACGTCGCGCGCCGACCCGTAGGTGCGATCGCCGATCAGGGGCGCGCCCAGGTGAGCGAAGATCGCGCGGATCTGGTGCAGGAATCCGGTGACGGGCCGAACCTCCACGAGCGCCGCGTGCGCGAAGCGCTCGAGCACGCGCCAGCTCAAGATCGCGTCCCGCGCACCCCGCGCGCGGCGGCCCTCCTCGAGCCCGAGCACGCGCACGCGCGCGGGTCGGTGGCGCGCGGTCACCAGCGGCAGGGTCAAGCGCCCAACGTCCTCGACGCGGCCCGACACGATCGCGCGATACACCTTCTCCACGCGGTGGCTGCGGAATGCCTCGCGCAGGCGCTGCCAGACCTCCTCGCGTGTGGCCATCAGCAGCACGCCCGAGGTCTCCACGTCGAGACGATGCACCACCCCGCTGCGCAGCGCTCCTTCGCCCACGCCCCAGGCCTCCGGGTGCCGGGCCAGCAACGCATTCAGCACCGTTCCCGTCTCCTGCTCGTCCAGGGGATGCACCGGCGTGCCGGCGGGCTTGTCCACGGCGAGCCAGCCGGGGCCCTCCGCGAGCACGTCGAGCAGCAGCTCGGGCTGGGCGCGCGGGCGCTGCCGCTCGGGGCGCGTGAAGCTGGCGATGGCGATCTGCGCCCCCGCCACCACCGGGGTTCCCTTCGCCTCGACCGCCACGCTGCGACCGTTCACGCGCACCACGCCGCGGGCGAGCAGCCTCCGGGCCTGCGCGCGCGAGAGATCGAGGCTCTCGGCCAGGAAGAGGTCGAGCCGCCGACCCGCGTCGCGCGTGCGCACCTCGATCCGTCTCGCGTCGTCCGGCACGCAGGCAGTGTAGCCCCCGAACGCCGCGCGCCTCTTGTTGACAGCGCAGCCCCTGCCGTCAAACTCGCTGCCCGGAGCCCCAGTGAAGCGATCCGATCGAAATCGCATCCAGGTGATGGACACCACCCTGCGCGACGGGGAGCAGACGCCCGACGTCGCCTACTCGCCCGCAGAGAAGCTCCAGCTCGCCAGGCTGCTGCTGGCCGATCTGGGCGTCGACCGCATCGAGATCGCCTCGTCGCGCGTGTCGAAGGGAGAGCGCGAGGCAGCGCGCCGCATCACCGACTGGGCCCGCAAGCAGCGCATGCTCCCCCGCGTCGAGATCCTCGGCTACTGCGACGGGCGCAGCTCCGCGGACTGGATCATCGGGACCGGCGGGCGCGTGTTCAATCTGCTGCTCAAGGGATCGGAGCGGCACTGCCGCGGCCAGCTCGGCATGACGCCCGAGCAGCACCGCGACGCCGTCGCCCAGACGATCCGCTACGCCAGGCGCAAACGCCTGCGCGTCAACCCGTACCTGGAAGACTGGTCCAACGGCGTACGCGACTCGTTCGACTACGTGTTCTCGATGGTCCAGACGCTGCGCGAGCTCGGCATCCAACGCATCTATCTGCCCGATACGCTCGGCATCCTCTCGCCCGCCGACGTCACCCGCTACGTCGGCCTGATGACCGAGACCTGGCCGGATCTCGACTTCGAGTTCCACGCCCACAACGACTACGGACTCTCCACGGCAAACTGCCTGGCGGCGGTGCAGGCGGGAGCGCGGGGGGTGCACACCAGCGTGAACGGCATGGGCGAGCGCACGGGCAACACGTGTCTCGCGGAGATCGTGGCCGCGCTCCACGACCACACGCCGTTTCGCACCGGGGTCGTGGAGAGCCGACTGGCTTTCGTGTCACGCCTGGTCGAGACGTTCAGCGGAAAGGACGTGGCAGCCAACACGCCGATCGTGGGGCGGGACGTCTTCACCCAGACCGCCGGGATCCACGCCGACGGAGACGCCAAGGGCGATCTCTACGCGAGCCGGCTGACCCCCGCGCGTTTCGCGCAGCGCCGCCGCTACGCCCTCGGCAAGCTCTCGGGCAAAGCATCGCTGGATCACAACCTCAAGTCTCTCGGGATCGAGCTGCGCCCCGAGAACCGCGAGCTGGTCCTGCAGCGCATCATCGAGCTGGGAGACCGGAAGCACACGGTCAAGACCGAGGATCTCCCGTACATCATCGCCGACATCCTCAAGACCCCCGAAGAGCAGCGCGTCCGGGTCGTCTCCTACGAGGTGACCGTCGCCACGGGCGAGGCGCCCCGCGCCCAGGTCGAGCTGGCCTATCACCGGCGCGCCGCCTCGGCGTCGGCGACCGGCGACGGCGGCTACGACGCCTTCATGAACGCGCTGCGCCAGGCGGCGCGCAAGCTCGGCCTGGCGGTGGCGCGGCTCGAGGACTACCGCGTGCGCATCCCGCCCGGAGGGCGCACCGCGGCGCTCGTGGAGACGCTGATCACCTGGAAGTCGGAGCTGTACGGCGAGGAGACGTTCTCCACCCTGGGGGTCGACCCCGACCAGCTCGCCGCGGCGGTGATCGCCACCGAAAAGATGCTCAACGCGCTGGTCTCGCGCGCGGCCAGCTCGGCCCGCGTCGCGAAGCGCGGGCGCCGCAAGGCCGCCCGCGCCTGACGCCGGCCGCGCTGCGTTATTCTCCCGCGTCGATGCTGGCTCGCCCGCGCGCCCTCCGCGGAGCCCTCCTCGCGACGAGCGCCCTGCTCGCCGCGACGGGTTGTCGCACCACACCGGACCTCGATCAGCGCTACGCGCCCTCGGGCAGCGTGCTCGAGGTGATCGCGGTGCTGCGCCGCCACGTTCCCGATGACACCTATCGCTTCGAGGCCGCGCGCGATTTCACGGGCCGGAACGTCTACCGCAGCTCCCTGCTGCGCCTGGAGAATCTCGAGCGCCTGCACGCGGACGCGCTGCGCGCGGGACACATGGACGGCGCGATCGCCTTCGCGAAGGGTCGGGCCCTCGAGCGCATTCGCGCCTACGACCTCGCCGCCACCGCCTACGAGATCGCGGCGGAGCGCGAGCCGGAGCTCCGCGAAGAGGCGCTGCGCAGCGCCGATCTGTGCCACGCCATTCACGCGGCGCTCTCGAACCCGCTCGGTCTCGAGCAGGGCGCGCTGGCGGACGACGGCTCTTCGCTCGACCTGCCGGCGCCCGCAGCCGTGCTCTCGGGATTCGAAACGCGCACGGCCGCGCTCGAGAGCCTCGTCCGCGCGGCGCAGGGCACGCATCACGTGGCGGTCCTGCGCGAAGAGATCGAGCGCGCCGACGTCGCGCGCGCGCGCTACTTCGTGCGCTTGCGCGACACCCTGCCCGACGGAGACGTGCGCGCGGTGGCCGAGATGCAGCGCGTGGTGCTGCGTCACCCGGAGAGCAAGTACAACGCGCGCCACCTGCTGGATCTGGCAGAGCTCTACTCCAACCTCTGCTCCGAATACGTCGAGCTCCATCCCCCGGAGAGCCTCGACTTCGATCCCGTGGAGTTTCGCGACCTCGTCGATTCGGGAACGCGGATCTTCGAGATGGTGGCGGCGCGCGACGGAACGCCCGAAAAGCTCGAGGCCTCGCGACGTCTCGAGGCCTTCCTGGCCTTCTCGGTCGGGGTCGATCGCGACCGGTTCACGCCGTGAGATCCGCCGTCGCAGCCGTGGCCCTGTGCGGGCTGATCGCGTCGGGTTGCCAGACGCCCGCTGCGACGCCGGTCGGCTCGCCGGTCCTGCGCGGGCTGCGTTTCGCGCCGATCCTTCCCGACGCGGCGGATCGCGCGGCGGCGGACCTCGTGGTGGCGGCGCTCGTCTCGAATCGCGAGGCAGCCGACCGCGCGCTCGAGTGCATCGAGGCGATCGACGCGCAGCGCGAAGCGGAGAACGCCGACGCGACGGGCCTGGCGCCCCTCGCCGCGGATCTGCACAACGCGGCCTTCCTGCCCGAGCGCGCCTATCTCGACGCTGCCCAGGTGCTCCTCGATCGGAACGACCTGCCGCGCGCGGCGCGCGGGCGCCTCAGACAGACGGCGCAGGACGATCCGTTGGCGCTGGCGAACGCGCGGATGCGGGACGCCCGCCTCAAGTCGGGCGCGCGCCTCTTCAACGCGTTGTCCGAGCCCATTGGACGATCCGTCCTCACCACGGCCCTCGCCCCCTATCACCTCGGCCAGTCGCTGGTGGCGTACGCGATCGAATGGTATCGCGAGGACGCCCTCCCCCTGCAGCGCCGTCAGGCGCTGGCGCACTGGAAGGAATTCCTGGCGCGATACCCCGAGGCGCCGGAGAGCCGCGACATCGCCGCGCGGGTGAAGACGGCCGAGAAGCGCTGGCACCGCACCCTCGCCCGCGACGCGCTCGAGGAGGCGCGCGACGCACTCGCGAAGCAGCGGCCGCGCGAAGCGCTCCACCACGCGGAAGTCGCGCTGCGGCACCGCCCGGACGACACCGACGCCGAGAAGATCCGAGGGCGCGCCAGCCGGGAGGTCGCGTTGCAGCGCGACCGGCTCGCGACGAGCCTGCACTTCGCGGCCGAGCCGCGCGCTGCGCTGCTCTCCGACGAGGCGAGAGCGCTGTCGCTGGCGCTGCTCGCGCCCGGGGGAGATGTCGCCGGAGCAGCCCGCGCGCTGCCTCCCGAGAGCCCGCTCTCCGCTGCGGCGCGCTTCGCACTGGCCTCGGCGCGCGGCGAGGCGGGAGAAGACGCGGAAATGTGGCAGGAGATGCGCGCGCTGGCGCGCGACGCCGACGAGGTCATGGCGCGGCACGCGCGCAGCGCCGTGCAGGATGTCACGCGCAACCCCTATGACGCGTTCCGGCGCGCGCAACGTCGCGACCGGCTCTCCACCGCCGTCTGGGTACTGCTGGGCCCCGCGGCGGCCCGCCCCAGGTTCAGCGTGGACGGCGTGGCCGAGTGGCTGCTGCGGCTTCCGGGGCGCGTGCAGTCGATCGCGCTGCTGCCCGTGCGGGTCGCCCAGCTGGCTCGGCGGCGCCCGCCCGCCACGGCGCGCATCACGGCGCTGCACGCCGCGCGTTACCTCTCGATGCATGGCGGCGGCGCTCGCTCCGCGGCAGTGCGCGACTGGCTCGAGGACTACGAGCGCGCGCGCGAGAACTGGCTCGGCGCGCTGCGCGTGGCCGCGTCGCGGGCCGACGCGGAGCCGGACGAGCTCGAGGCGCTGCGGGAGCGCGCGGCGCGCCAGGCCTTCGAGGTGGCTGCCCACGAGCAGCGGCGCGACCTCCGCAACGCGATGCTGCACAATGTCGCACGCGAGTTCGCCGACACCCGGGCGGGTCGCGACGCGGGCCTTCGCGCGCGCGAGGAGATCGAGAACCTGAAGCCACACCACATCCGCATTTCCCGGGGCTTCCTCGAGGAGAACCCGGACGTCGCGGGGCCCGAGGGCCTCGGCATCGAGCCCCAGCTGCTGGACGACGATCCGAGCAACGGCGAGCTCCACCCCGACGGCGTCGCGCTGATCGGAGGTCGCGAGCTGGAATTCAGCTTCCTGGCGGTCAGCGGCGACGAGGACGATGCGCCGGAGCGCCGCACGACGACGCTGAGCGACGCGCACCTGGCGCGCCTCGTGGCGCGGCTCGAGGAGGCGAGCTTCCGCAACGCGCTGGTCGACCGCGATGACCCGATCGTGCCCGATGCCGAGCGAGATCTCGTCTTCGAACGCGCGCGCCTGGGTCTCACCGAGCAGATCGACACGCGCGCGACCGCGGAGGCCGACTACACCTACCGGGGCGTGCGCGAGCG
>JAOUNA010000025.1 GCA_029881215.1 Myxococcales bacterium
CGACGTGCCGCACGCGCTCCTCGGGCGGCGCGAAATCGGTCCCCGGGCCGGCGACCGCGGGATCCTCCACGCCCGGAAACCAATCGCCGCCCATGCCCGTGGTGAGATTGAGCACGACGTCGGTGTCGCTCGCCCGGATCCGCTCCACGGTCTCGCGAAACAGCTGTGGATCCCGGCTGCCCGCACCGCTCTCGAGGTCGCGCACGTGGACGTGGGCCACCGCCGCGCCGGCTCGCGCGGCCTCGAGCGCGGCCGCTGCGATCTGCTCGGGCGTCACCGGAATGGCGGGATGCTTGGCAACCGTATCGCCGGCGCCCGTGACCGCACAGGTGATGATCACTTCGCGATTCATTCCGCCTGCATTCTGACGCCTCGCGTGCGAAGCTTCAATCGCTCGCGCGCCGCCGCCGCTGGAAAGGCGTCGGTCGATCGGGAGCGGGCGGCGCGCATCGAATCGCCGCACCGGCCTATCATTGGAGGAATCCTTGAAGGAGCTTCGCACCGTGGGCGTATGGATTGCACTGGCACTCGCGGCTCCCCCTGCTGCCCATGCGGCGGATGGAAGGCCCGCGGAAGGACGCAAGCGGATCCGCGACCTGGGAGTCGCGATCGGCACCCTGCCTCCCGGACCGCACAACGCGATCACCGATGTGGACGGTGTCCGCGTGGGCCACGTGACGCTGCGGCGCGGCGAGGGAAAGCTGCGACCCGGAGAGGGGCCGGTGCGCACGGGCGTGACGGCCATCCTCCCCCACGGCGGCGATCTGTGGAAGGAGAAGGTTCCCGCCGCCACCTGGGTCTTGAACGGCACGGGCGAGATGACCGGCAGCATCTGGATTGGAACCCAGGGCGCTCTCGAGGTGCCGATCCTGCTGACCAACACGATGAATGTGGGCCGCGTGATGGACGGGGTGGTCGCCTACATGCTGAAGCACTACCCGGACATCGGCATCGGCGACGACGTGGTCGCGCCGACCGTCGCGGAGTGCAACGACTCCACGCTCAACGACGCCCGCGGCATCCACGTCTCCATCGAGGACACGGTGCGCGCCATCGAGAGCGCGCGAGGCGGGCCCGTCGCGGAGGGCGCCGTCGGCGCGGGCACGGGCATGATGGCGTTCGGATTCAAGGGCGGAATCGGCACCTCGTCCCGCGTCCTGCCCGCCGAGCGCGGCGGATACACCGTCGGCGTCCTCGTCAACGCCAACATGGACCGGCGCAAGAACCTCCTCGTCGACGGCGTTGCCGTGGGCCGGGAGATCACCGACCTGATGCCCGAGGAGGGACAGGACGGATCGATCGTGATCGTCATCGCCACCGACGCGCCCCTCGACCCGCTCAAGCTCGAGCGCCTCGCCTCGAAGGCCGCGCTCGGCCTCGCCCGCACCGGGGCGCGCTCCTACCACGGCAGCGGAGATCTCTTCATCGCCTTCTCGACCGGCAACCGGGTGCCGCACTATCCGAAGCAGCGCACCTACGCGCTGCGCGTCGTGGCCGACGCCCACCTCGATCCGATCTTCGAGGCAGCGCAGGATGCGACCGAAGAGGCCATCCTCAACGCGCTCACGATGGCGACGACCACCGTGGGCCGGGACGGCAACACCGCCCACGCCATCCCGCTCGACCGGCTCGTGACGGCGCTGAAGAAGTACGGCCGACTCGACTGAGCGCGTTGCGGCGCGAGACCGCTACACTCCGCGCCCGTGCACAGCCAAGTCGCAACCGACTACTCGATGACCGCCAGCCCCGGTCGGGTGCTGCCCGTCGCCGAGCGGGCCGCGGGCTGTTACATCGAGGCGGAGGGCCGCCGCTACCTGGACGCGTGCGGCGGCGCGATGGTGCTGCTGCTCGGCCACAGCCACCCGCGCATCGTCGAGGCGCTGGAGCGGCAGGCACGCGAGCTGGCGTTCACCTACCGCTTCTCGTTCCGCAATCGGCCCATGCTCGAGCTGGCGCAGCGCGTCGCGCGCCTCGCGCCGGGCGAGCTCGAGTGGTGCTTCTTCAACTCCTCGGGCTCCGAGTCCAACGAGTCGGCCGTGCACCTGGCGGTGCTCTACTGGGAGCTGCGGGGCAAGCCCGGAAAGATCGAGTTCCTGTCGCGCGTGACGAGCTTCCACGGCTCGACCCTCGGCGCGCTCTCGCTGTCGGGCTCGCGCTGGCGCGCCCCCTTCGAGCTCATGCTCAAGAAGTACGCCGTCGTGCCCAACGCCGACACCGCCGAGGAGGGAGCCGCCGCGCTGGAAGCGGCGATCCAATCGCGCGGCCCCGATCACGTGGCCGCGTTCGTGATCGAGCCGATCACCGGCTCGTCCGGCGCCGCCGTCGAGCTGCCCGAGGGCTACCTGCCGGCCGTTCGCGAGATCTGCGACCGCTACGACGTGTTGCTGATCGCGGACGAGGTGATCACCGCATTCGGCCGAACGGGCCGCTGGTTCGGCAGCGAGCACTTCGGCGCCGTGCCCGACGTGATCACCTTTGGCAAGGCCATCGGCGGCGGGGTCGTGCCGCTGTCGGGATTGGTTGCGGCACGGCGGATTCGAGAGGTGATCGAGACCTCTCCGTCGGGCTTCTCGTACGGGCACACCTTCTCGGGCTACCCGACCGGCTGCGCGGTCGGCTGCGCCGTCATCGACGTGATCGAGCAGGAGGGGCTGGTCGAGCAGGCCGCGCAGAAGGGGGCCCGGATCCGCGCCGATCTCGAGAAGCTGCAGGCGCGCCACCCGCTGATGTACGCGCTGCGCGGCCGCGGTCTGCTGCAGGGCATCGAGCTGCGCGACCCGGCGGGCGCGCGCTTCCCGGCGACGCGCGGCATCAGCGGCGCGCTCACCCGAGCCGCGCAGAACCGCGACCTGATGATCTACGCCTGTCCGACACCGGTCGGCAACCAGCACATGGACGCCGTGCTCATCGCCCCGCCGATGATCATCGGAGACGCCGAGATCCAAGAGCTGTTCGAGAAGCTCGACGTCGCGCTGGAGGACGTCGAGAAGACGCTCTGATCCCGGATCCGATTGAACCTCGAGCCCGGGACGCAGGACGCGGACGTGCGATTCGGGTAGGCTACCGGCTCGGTGGATTGGCGCCCCGAGATCGATTGGAGCGTGTTTCGGGCGGCGGCTCGCAGCGTTGCCCTGCCGAGTCGTTCCGGGTGCGGCCGATGCGTGCGAGGCAGCGCGGTCCGTGCTCCCCAGTCGTGACGATGCCCTGGCAGCCCTGCTGCGCCGCGATCGACGGGTCGTGATCGCCGGCATGATCGGCGTCGCCGCGCTCGCCTGGGGCTACACGATCGTGCTCGCCGGCCACGACGCCGCGGGCCACGCCGCACACATGGGGCCGATGCTGGATCGACCGTGGAGCGCGGCCGATCTGGCCATGACCTTCGCGATGTGGGTGGTCATGATGGTGGCGATGATGCTGCCCACGGCCGCGCCGATGGTCGCGGCCCTGGTCGGAATCAGCCGGTCGCGCCACGCTCGCTCCGAACCCTTCACGCCCGCGACGGCCTTCGTCGCGGGCTACCTGATCGTCTGGACGGGCTACAGCCTCTTGGCGACCCTGGCCCAGTGGCGCCTCCACCAGGCTGCGTTGATTTCCGCAGCCGGCGTGAGCACCAGTGCCCTCCTCGGCGGCTCCCTCCTCCTCGCCGCGGGCATCTTCCAGCTGACGCCGCTCAAGCACGCGTGCCTGCGCCACTGTCGATCCCCGCTCGCCTTCCTGTTGACCGAGTGGCGTCCGGGCGCGTGGGGCGCGCTGCGCATGGGCCTGAAGCACGGCCTCTACTGCGCGGGCTGCTGCTGGGCCCTGATGGCGCTGATGTTCTTTGCCGGAACCATGAATCTGCTCTGGATCGCCGGCCTCGCCCTCCTCATGCTCGTCGAGAAGGCGCTGCCGGGAGGGCGCCAGGTGGGCCACGCAGCCGGCGTCGTGCTCGTGCTATGGAGCCTGCACATCTTGGCAACGGCGGCCCTGCGCTCCTAGCGAGCCGTGGCCAGAGGAGACGAGGAAGGAAGCACGATGAAACCCTGGAAGATCCGCGGCGAGCTCGTGTTGAGCTGCAACTGCGACGTCTTTTGCCCCTGCGTGGTCTCGCTCGGCCGGAGCCAGCCCACCCAGGGCGTCTGCTACACGTGGTGGGGCCTGCACATCGAAGAGGGCCGCGCCGGCGACGTGCCGCTCAGCGGTCTCAACGCCGCGGTCTTGATGGACGTGCCGGGGCCGCTCGCCGAAGGCAAGTGGACGGTCGGGCTCTACATCGACGAGCGCGCGGGCGACAGCGCGCGCGACGCGCTCGTCGAGATCCTCTCCGGCAAGGCGGGAGGGCCGACCGGCTGGTTCTCGATCATGATCGCGGAATTCCTCGGCGTGAAGCAGGTGCCCATCGAATTCGAGCGCAAGGACAGGGGCTGGCGGGTCTCGATCCCCAAGATCATCGACGGCACCGTCGAGCCCATCGAAGGCGCTGACGGAGAGAGCGCCACCCGGGTCACGAATACGAAATACTGGATGTCGTCCGACGTGACGGTGTGTCGCGGTACGCGGAGCCGCTTCCGCGACTGGGGCCGCAACTGGGATCTCTCCGGCCGCAGCGGAGAATACGCCCGCATCGAATGGGCGGGCCCGTGAATGCGCCACCGCTCTCGGGCGCGAGAGACGAAGGCAACCCAGGCATGGTGGAACCGCGAAAGTCTGCACCGATCGACGTCCAGGTGTTCACGACCGGATTCGTGGTCGTGCTCGTCGTGCTCGCTCTGCTGTTCTTCCAGGGGGAGAAGGCGGCCGGCGCGATCCAGGCGGCCTTCGATTACAGCACCAACCAGCTGGCCTCGCTCTACATCTGGTTCGCGCTCTTCTGCCTCGGCGTGGAGCTGTACCTGGTGTTCGGCAAGCACGCCGGCGTGCGCTTCGGCGGCCCCGACGCCCGACCCGAATTCAGCCGCCTGAGCTGGGTCGCCATGTTCTTCTGCGCCGGAATGGGAACGGCGCTGCTCGCGTGGGCCAGCAAGGAGTGGTCGTACCATTACACGGCGCCGCCCTTCGACGTCGAGCCCATGAGCAAGGACGCCGCACGCTGGGCGATGGCCTATGGAATCTTCCACTGGGGGCCGCTCGGCTGGGTGCTCTACAGCGTCTGCGCCTTCCCCATCGGCTACGCCTTCTACAACCGCGGGAAGCCGGCGCTGCGGCTCTCGACCGCCTGCTCCGGCCTGCTGGGCGACGCCCGTGCCGAGGGCCCCGTCGGGAAGGCCATCGACACGCTCTTCATCTTCGGCCTCGTCGGCGGCACCGGCACCACGCTGGTCTCGGCGACGCCGATGCTCTCGGAGGCCGTGTGCGAGCTGTTCGGGCTGACGCGCAGCTTCGCCGTGGACGCGAGCGTCGTGATCCTGTGGACCGCCCTCTTCACGGTCACCGTGGGCCTCGGGCTGAAGCGGGGCATCCAGATGCTCGCAGACGTGAACATCTGGGCGATCTTCGTCTTGTGCGGCGTCACGTTCCTCGCCGGTCCGACCTGGTACATGCTCAACACCCTGACCGACAGCTTTGGCCTCATGCTCAACAATTTCATTCGCATGTCGTTCTACACCGCGCCGCAGTTCACGCCCGCGGAGTACCAGGCCTACGTGTCCGGTGAACGGCGCCACTTGACGCTCATGTTTCCGCAGGTATGGACGGTGTTCTACTGGGCCTGGTACATCGCCTACGCGCCGTACATGGGCGTGTTCATGGCGCGCATCTCCCGCGGGCGGACGTTCCGGGACGTGGTGGCGACGTCCCTGTGCTTCGGCACGCTCGGCGGGGCAGCGTTCTTCGGCATCTTCGGCAGCAACGCCCTGTACCAGACGCTCACGGGGCGCTTCGATTTCATCGCGGTGGCGACCGAACGGGGCGAGAATGCGGCGATCATCGGCGCCCTGATGCACATGACGGACGATGCCACCCTGGACCTGATCATCCTGGCGATCTTCGTCTTCGTGGGCTTCGTCTACTCCGCGACGACGGTCAACGCATCCGCGTACGCCATCGCCACGGTGTCGTCCAAGGAAATGACCCGGGGCACCGACGTCGAGCCGCACCTGTTGAACCGCATCACCTGGGCGATCTTCCTGGGCGCCATCGCGCTGGGCTTGATGTATCAGGACCACGTCGCGCAGGCAGCGGCCGCGACTGCCGCCGCGCGATCGGGAACCGCCCTCGGAACCACGAGCGCTCCGGCTGCGGCTTCCCTGCTGACGGCACTCAAGGTCTCCTCGCTGATCGTCGCCGTTCCGCTCATGGCCTGCATGCTGATCGCCGTTCTGTCGTTCCTGCGCTGGATCAAGGAGGACGAGCCGTAGCCGCGGCGCGCGGCGCTGCCGCGGGGCGACGCGCGCGCGGCGTGCAGCGCGACGCTCGAATTCCCCGCTTGTCTGCATCGCCGTGCGCGAGTTAGACTTTTCGTCGACGCATCGCGCCTCGCACAGCCAGCGGGAGACCTGTTTGCGCGCCACCATGATGAGCACGCCGCTGACGCTGTCGCATCTGCTGGATCGGGCTGCGCGGCTCTTCGGTCGGATCGAGATCGTCTCGCAGACGCCGCAGAAATCCCTGCTGCGACATTGCTACGCGGACGTGCAGCGAAGAGCGCGGGCGCTCAGCCAGGCGCTGCTCGCGGCGGGACTCGCGCGCGGTGATCGGGTGGCCACGCTCATGTGGAATCACCACGTGCACCTGGAGGCCTACTTCGGCATTCCGGCGGCCGGCGGCGTCATTCACACGCTGAATCTCCGGCTGCATCCCGACGATCTCACCTACATCGCCAGCCACGCCGAGGACCGATTCCTGATCGTGGACGACGTGCTGCTCCCGATCCTCGAATCGTTTGCCGGGCGGGTCGACTTCGAACGGGTCATCGTCGCGACGCACAGCGGCGACGCCGTGCCGAGCGGCATGCAGCGCTACGAGGCGTTCCTCGAGAGCGCCACGGACAGCGCCCGGCTTCCCGACATCGCCGAAGACGAGGCGGCCGGCCTCTGTTACACCTCCGGCACCACGGGCCGCCCCAAGGGCGTCGTGTACTCGCACCGCGCGCTGGTGCTGCACTCCTTCGCCTGCGGACTGGCGGACATGATGGGCCTGTGTCAGCGCGACGTCGCGCTTCCCGTCGTTCCGATGTTCCACGTGAATGCCTGGGGGCTGCCCTACACCGCGACGCTGGTGGGCTGCAAGCAGGTGCTGCCCGGTCCGCACCTGGACCCGGTGAGCCTGCTCGACCTGTGCGAGCGCGAGCGGGTGACGCTCAGCGCCGGCGTACCCACCGTATGGCTCGGACTCCTGCGCGAGCTGGACGCGGCGCCCGATCGATGGAAGCTCGCGCCCGGATTGCGGCTCCTGGTCGGTGGCTCCGCCGCGCCCCCGAGCATGATCCGCGGCTTCGACCGGCACGGGCTCCACGTGATGCATCTCTGGGGCATGACGGAGACGACACCGCTCGGAACCGCCAGCACGCTCAAGAGCTACCTGGAAGATCTGCCGGAAGAGGAGCAGCTCGCGGTCCGCGCCACGCAGGGCCTGCCCGCGCCCTTCGTGGAGGCGCGCGCGATGGGCGAGCAGGGAGAGGCTGCCTGGGATGGCAAGACGCTGGGCGAGCTCCAGGTGCGCGGCCCCTGGATCGCGGACGGATACTTCAAGGTGCCGGAGAGCGACCGCTGGACCGACGACGGCTGGTTCTGCACCGGCGACGTCGTGTCGATCGATCCGGAGGGCTACGTCAAGATCGCGGACCGCACGAAGGATCTCATCAAGTCCGGTGGCGAGTGGATCAGCTCCGTGGAGCTCGAGAATGCCCTGATGGGCCACGCGTCGGTCCGGGAAGCCGCGGTCATCGCGATCCCCGATCCACGCTGGCAGGAGCGGCCGCTGGCGGTGGTGGTGCTCGAAGAGGGCGCCCAGGTCACGGCCGACGAGCTGCGCGCCTTCCTGGCCGACCGGTTCGCAAAGTGGTGGATTCCGGATGCCTTCGAGTTCGTCGACTCGATCCCCCGAACCGCCACCAACAAGTTCCTCAAATCCGCGCTGCGCGCGCAATTCGCGAGCCGAGGCGGATCCGAACGCGACGCTTGAGCCTCACGCGAAGTATCGCTGCGACGTCGCCGCCGCGATGAAGTTCTCCTTCAGGTGCGATTCCGTCTGCATGTCCGCGTTGACGGCGTCAAGGCCGTGCTCCAGGACATAGGCGTAGCTCCGCTGAAAATCACTCAGCTCCGCGTTCAGCAGCTTCTCGTCGTAGAAGCGGTCGAACGCCTTGGAATTCGCTCTCCCGTACCACTTACGGCTCGCCAGAACCCGGCCGGCCTTCATGCCGATCAGTCCCATTCCGGCGCCCCGCGCCCGGGCGAGCAGCGGCTGCAGCGCAGCCAGCGAGGGCGTGCCCTCGAGAACGCCCCAGCCATCCCAGTCGTACCAGCCCGCCGGCGTGATGGCGAGCATCGCCAGGTCGTACCAACCCGTTTCGATCGCAGCCTCCAGCACGTTCTGCGCGTTCTTGTGCGTGCTGAGCCCGAAGAAGCGCAGCTTCCCGCCCGCTCTCGCCCGCAGAAATGCGTTGACCATCTCTTCGCTCGAGACGAGAGACGGATTGTCGGCAGCCATCACGTAGTACGCATCGACCTGCTCGACCCCGAGCTCCGCGAGGCTCCGCTCCAGCATCTCGAGCCAGTCTGCGGCGGCCGCCTTCGCCTGCGGCAGCGAAACCGCCTCGTTCGGCTTCACCTCGAGCTCGAGAATCCCCTTGGAGATCAGGAAGATCTCGTCGCGCGTCTTCTTCAGGAACGGAGCGAGATTCTTCTCCGCATCCTCGTAGTAGCGTCGTGTTCCGACATCGAAGACGTTGATGCCAGCCTCAAAGGCGGCGTTCAACAGCGCATCGGCTCTGCCTTCGGAGAGCGCAGCGCCACAGCCGAAGATCAGGCGACTGACCCGAACGCCGGTCCGTCCGAGCTGGCGGTACGCCATCTTCGGCCACGGCGGGGCAGGCGCCATCGCGTCGAGCGCCTCGGCACCCGCGGCCAGCAGGCGGCGCGGCCGGAGCAGCGCGGGCGCGCCGACGCCGAGCAGCCCGAGAAGCTTCATGAACCTGCGTCGACTGGTCAGGCTGCTGCGCGGATCCATGCCACCCCCCCTGCTGCCGGTGTCGAGGCCATGCCCCATACTGCACACTCGCCACCGTTCGAGTCCAGCACGATTGGGCCGACGATCGGCACGCAAGGTATCGCGATGGCAAAGCGCGAACAACAAATCATCCCGGCGCGCCGGGGCGTGGCGACGCGGCTGCTGCGCGGCCAGCGCATCCGGGTCATCAACACCCACGGCAGCCAGGTGGTCGACACCTGGGCCTTCTGCGATCCAGACCTCGGCGAGTTCATGTCGATGGAGCACAGCCGCTCGGCGCTCAACAGTATCTTCCTGCGCAAAGGCGACACCGCGATCACCAACCAGTGCCGGCCGATCCTCAGCATGATCGAAGACACCTCGGACCGCATTCACGACACCCTCGTCGCCGCCTGCAGCCTGGAGCTCTACCGCGAGCAGGGCATCGCAGGCCCTCACGACAACTGCACCGACAACCTCCGCGCGGCGCTGGCCGGGATCGGGCTCGTCGCGCCCGAGGTCCCGTGCCCGTGGAACCTGTTCCAGCACACGCCGGTGGACTCCGAAGGCCGCCTCGACTTTCCCGCGCCGCCGGTGACGCCGGGCTGCTTCGTCGTGCTGCGCGCCGAATGCGATTGCGTCGTCGTCTTCTCCGCCTGCCCGTGGGACCTGCCGGACTCGCCGATCAATGGCCCCGATGGCAAGACGGCGGATTGCCACTTCGAGATCGACTGATCGCGCGCGACGGCGTGCGCTCAGAGCACGCGCACGAGCAGCGTGGCGATGCCGAGAAAGCTGAAGAAGCCCGTCACATCGGTCACCGTCGTCAAGATGATCGACGACGACTGGGCGGGATCCTGGCGCAGCGCCGTCAGCGTGATGGGGATCAGCGCGCCGGCCAGCCCCGCGGCGGCCATCGAGAGGATCATCGACACGCCGATCACCAGCGCCAGACCCGGCGACCGGCTCCACAGGAACACGGCGGCGGCCGTGGTGAGCGCCACCGCCACGCCGTTGATCAGCCCCGCCGCGCTCTCCTTGACCGCCACGCGCCACCAATGACGCATGCGGATCTCGCGCAGCGCCAGGCCGCGCATGGTGACGGCCAGCGCCTGGGCGCCCGTGTTGCCCGATTGTCCCGCCACCACGGGGAGCAGCACCGCGAGCGCCGTGACCCTGGCGATCGTCGTCTCGAACAGTCCCACCACGGCGGCCGCCACGAAGGCCGTGAGCAGGTTCACCTGGAGCCAGGGCAGGCGCTTCCTCACCGCGAACAGCGGCGACGAGAGCGCGCGCTCGTTCTCGCTGGCGCCGACCATCTTCACCGCATCCGCCGTGGCGTCCTCGCGCGCGGCGATGATCAGCTCGCTCTGCCGCAGCACGCCAAGCAGATGGCCGTCGAAATCGACGACGGGCAGGCTCGCCACGTGGTGGCGCTCGAGCATCTCGTGCACCTCCTCGCGGGAGGCCAGCGCCGATACGCGCGGCGTCGGATGCCGCGCCAGCTCTTCGAGCGGGCTGCCGGGCTTGGCGAGCACCACGTCCTGCAGCGACACCGACGCGATCAGCTTGCCCTCCTCATCCACCAGGAATACATCCTGGATGCGCCGATTGCGGAAGCGCCGCAAGCGGCGCACCACATCGCGCACCGTGCCGTCCGGGCGGAACGTGGTCACGCGCGGATCCATGAGCGACCCGGCCGTATCGGCGGGATAGCTCGCAAGCTCGCGCAGCTCCGCCGCGAGCGCGGGGGCGAGCAGCGCCAGGCGGCTCTCCCGCTCCTCCGCGTCCATGCGCGCCAGCAGTGTGGCGACGCGCTGCGGCTCGAGCCGCTGGATCACGCGCCGCGCCCCATCGTCGCTGAGCGCGAACAGGATGCGCGCGGCGCGATCCGGCGTCAGGCGCGCGATGATCTGGCTGGCGCGCTCGGTCGACTCTCCGGCCAGCAGGGCCGCCGAGTCCTCGTCGTTCGACGTCTCGAGGAGCTGCGCGGCCTCGTCCGGGTGTCGCTCCATCTGGATCCGGGCCAACGCGCGGACCGCGTCCGCTCTACGCGCCATGTTTGTCTCCGTCTTCGCGTCCGCCGATCTCGGTGATCGCGGCCAACAGGCTCGCGGCCCCGGTGGCGAAGAGATCGCCGAGCGCGAGCACCGTGGCCGCGCCTTCGCCGCCGCGTCCGTGCAGCTCGTGCTCGATGCGCCGCAGCGTGCGGTACCGGATGGTCCCGACGTAGATACCCCGCTCGTCCACGACCGGCAGCGCGTGCACGTCTTGCCATCCGGGGTGGCGAGCGATCTGATCGCGGCCCGCGTGCGCGCCGACACGGTGCGTCGCCTCGTTCATGATCGAGCGGAGCGGCACCTGCGGCTGCGCCAGCAACAGCTCGCGCAGATTCAGCGCGCCCACCAGGCGATGCTCCGCATCCGTGACGTAGAGGTTGTAACGAACCGATTCCGGATGCTCGCGAATGCGCGCGATCGCCTCCTTGACGCTTAGATCCACCGGAAGCGACAGCACGTCGGGATCCATGAGCGCGCCCGCGGAATGCTCCGGAAAGCGCAGCAGCGCGCCGATCAGGCGGGTCTCCCGCTCGGACAGATGCCCGCACACCACGCGCTGGGTCTCGGGCGGAAGCCGCCGGAGCAGCTGGGCGGCAATGTCCAGATCGAGCTCCGCCACGATCGCCCCGAGCCGCTCCGGAGTGAGCGCGCGCAGGATGCCCGGCCGCGCGTGCAGCGCGATGCGGCGCAGCACGTTCCCGGCGCACTCCGGCTCGGCTTCGGCCAGGACGGCCGCCGCCGAGGCGGCGTCGAGATCCTCCAGGACGCGAGCCGCCTCGTCCGGATGATCCCTCAGCAACCGCGTCGCGAGC
Source organism: Myxococcales bacterium (assembly GCA_029881215.1). GTDB lineage: Bacteria > Myxococcota_A > UBA9160 > UBA9160 > SMWR01 > JAOUNA01. Next base: position 11,999 of record JAOUNA010000025.1, read on the forward strand.
TGGGCGTGAAGATCCATCCGCCCCCCCTCCCCGGCGTCTCGCCGCACGATCCGCAATTATGACGGCGGCCCGATCGCGTGCAAAGCCACGCGCACGGGAGAAGGGCGCCCTGCCGCTCCGCGCAGCGACAGGGCGTGGAACGAGAGTCGAACGGGGCGCCGGCGCCCCCGCACCTGGGAGGGAATCCGATGACGGGCGAGATCTTCGACCTTGACGCCTGGCGGCAGATCCTGGTCCACTCGATGACCGAGCTGGCAGCAACGATCGTGAGCTTTCTTCCGAGCCTGCTCGGGATGTTGATGCTCCTGGTCGTGGGCTTCGTCATCTCTCGGCTGGTGGCGTTCGCGGCGAGCCAGGGCCTCGCGCGCCTGGGACTCGATCGCGCCGTCGACCGCATCGGCTTCGCCGAGACGCTGCAGCGTGCCGGCGTGCAGAGCCCGTTTTCTCGGCTGATCGCCAGGCTCTTGTTCTGGGTGTTGATGCTCACCTTCGTGCTCTCCGCCGTGGAGACGCTCGGCCTCACGGCGGTGACGCAGACCATCGATCGCTTGATCGTATTCCTGCCCAATGTGGTCGGGGCGGGCTTGATCCTCGTGCTCGGCTTGTTGTTTGCGCGCTTCGTGCGCAACCTCGTCGGTTCGGGCGCCGCCGCGGCGAACGTGCCCGAAGCGCAGCGCCTCGGCGCAGCGGCCGGGGTGATCACGTCGCTGGTGGTGATGGTGCTGGCGCTCGAGCACCTGGGTGTGGAGACCGCCCTGCTGACCACGACCCTGACGGCCGTGATCGCGGGCTTCAGCGTCACCCTCGGCGTTGCGTTCGCGCTCGGCGCCTACCCGATCGTCACGCACATCCTGGCGGGCCACTACCTGCGCAAGTCCCTGCCGGCAGAGACCGTCGTCGAGGTGCGCGGGCGGCACGGCGTGCTGGATCGGGTGGGCCCCACCGAGACGCTCTTCCGCGACGGCGAGCGGACCTGGAGCATTCCGAACGCGCAGCTGCTCGAAGAAGTGGTCGCGCATTGAGGGAGCGGCGCCCGGGCGGGGATGCCTGCGCCGGGGGGCGCACGCGGCGACACGGAACGGAGCGGGCTGCTAGAGTCGCGCTTCTGGCGACCCTGTAACGTCGCCCTCCCCGCACGCATCGAAGCGGAACGATTCGACCACCCAATGGAGATCGAAGATGGATGCCTCTGTATCGACCCTGCGAGACACCGCCGCATGGCACGAGCTGGCGGAGCGCCTGCGGCCCGAGACCCGCTGCTTCGTCGACGGGGAGTTCGTCCCGGCCCGCGCCGGCGGCGTCTTCGAGACGATCAATCCCGCCACCGGGCAGGTGCTGGCCGAGGTGGCGCGGGGCACGGCGCAGGACATCGACGCCGCGGTCGCCGCGGCGCGGCGCGCCTTCAAGAGCGGCGTCTGGTCGCGCATGGCGCCGCGCGATCGCATGGAGGTGCTCTATCGGACCGCACACCTGATCCAGGGGCACGCCACGGAATTCGCGCTGCTCGACACGCTCGACATGGGAAAGCCCATCTCTGACATGCTCGCGAGCGACGTGCCCGGCGCGGTGCGCACCTTCCAGTTCTTCGCGGAGACGATCGACAAGCTCGACGGCATGGTCACCAACACGGCACCGAGCGCGCTGCACTACATCCTGCGCCAGCCGCTCGGCGTGGTCGGCTGCATCGTTCCGTGGAACTACCCGCTGCTGATGGCGGCCTGGAAGCTGGCACCGGCCCTGGCGGCGGGGAACACCGTGGTGCTCAAGCCCGCCGAGGAGTCGCCGCTCTCCGCCCTGCTGCTGGCGAAGCTCTTCCTGGAGGCCGGCGGGCCGGCGGGCGTGCTGAACGTGGTGCCCGGCTTCGGCGAAGAAGCCGGCAAGGCCCTGGCGCTGCACAACGACGTCGACAAGATCGGCTTCACCGGATCGGTCGAGGTGGGCAAGCTCATGATGATCTATGCCGGCCAGTCCAACATGAAGCGCGTCAGCACCGAGTGCGGCGGCAAGTCCCCGCAGATCGTGCTGGCGGACACGCCCGATCTCGATTCCGCCGTCGCGTACGCGGTGGACGGCATCTACGCCAATCAAGGCGAGGTGTGCAACGCCGGCTCTCGGCTGCTGGTGGCGCGGGAGATCCTGGACGAGTTCACCGAGAAGTTTCGCCAGAAGGCGAAGACGGCCTTCGTGCCGGGCGATCCGCTCGATCCGAGGACGACCATGGGCCCGCTCGTGACCCGGGCGCACCAGCAGCGCGTGCTCGGCTACGTGGAGATCGGCAAGCAGGACGGCGCCACGCTCGACTTCGGCGGGGGCGTGCCCGCCGGTCTCGAGTCGGGCGCGTACGTGGAGCCCACGCTGTTCACCGGTGTCGACAACGCCATGCGCATCGCCCGCGAGGAGATCTTCGGCCCGGTGGCGGGCATCCTGCCGGTTCGCGGCGCCGACCACGCCATCGAGATCGCCAACGACTCGATCTTCGGCCTGGCCGCCTCGATCTGGACCTCGGATGTGACCACCGCGCACCGCTTCGCGCGCGATGTCGAGGCGGGCGTGGTGTGGATCAACTGCTTCGACCACGGCGACATGACCTCGATCTGGGGCGGCTTCAAGCAGTCGGGCTCCGGGCGCGACAAGTGCTTCGAAGCGCTGCTGCACCACACGCAGACGAAGTCGGTCTGGCTGCACCTGGGAGAGGATCCGACGTAGCTACAGGCGCAGCTGCTTACAGAGCCGGGCGCGTCGCGTCGCCGGAAAAGCGCGGAGCCGCCGCCTCGAGCGCCGCGGCCGTGCGAAATACGGATACGTCGTCGTAGGCCTTGCCCACGATCTGGATGCCCGTGGGAACGCCGTTGCTCGCCACGCCCGAGGGCACGGCCAGCACCGGGCAGCGACTCAGCATGTTGAAGTGGTGGTTCATGGCGACATCGATCTCCGGATGCACCTCCTTGCCGTTGATCGTGATGCGATCGTGGAGGTAGTTGAAATCGGCCTTCACATCGGTGGTGGTGGCGTTCGGACACACGAAGACGTCGTAGCGCTCCATCAGCGGACCGAATTGATCGTAGAGCTCGCCGCACACGTCCATCTCTTCGAGCAGGTCGTCCGCCGTGTACGAGCCCACCCGCTCGACGTAGTCCGTGGCGTAGTCCGTGAGCAGCTCCCGGCGTCCCTCGGCGAGCTTGCGGATGTAGCCGCCCATCATCAGATCCCAGTGCTTGAGGGCGATGCGATCGAGACGCGAGGTCCAGCCGAGCTTGACCTCCTCGACCACGGCGCCCTGCGCGCGCAGCACATCGAGTGCGCGCTCGGTGTTGCGCGCGACCTCGGTGTCCACCTCGACGTAGCCGAAGTCGATGGAGTAGGCCACGCGCCAGCCGCGCAGGTCGAGATCGTGCTGCAGCGGAATCTCGACCTTCTCGCGCACGCTGGCGATGTCGCACGGATGGCGGCCCGAAATCGCGTTCTGCATGAGCGCGCAGTCGGCCACGTTGCGCGCGAGCGGCCCCTGGTGGCAGAACGGATCGAGGTTGATGGGCGCCACCTCCGGCACGCGGCCGTAGGGCGGCTTGAAACCGACGAGGCCGCACATCGAAGCGGGCTGCCGGATCGAGCCGCCGATGTCGGAGCCGCTGGCCAGGGGCGACGTGCCGGCCGCGAGGCTCGCGGCCGAGCCGCCGGAGGATCCGCCCGGCGTGATCTCCAGATTCCAGGGATTGCGCGTCACGCCCCACAGGCGCGAGTGGGTCTGGAAGAGCAGACAGAACTCGGGCGTGGCGGTGCGCGCGTGGAAGATGGCGCCGGCCTCGGCGAGGCGCTCGACGATGTACGCGCTGCGCTCGCTCACGAAGTCCTTCAACAGCAGCGATCCCTGCGTGGTGCGCTTGCCGGCGATCTCCGGCTCGTCCTTGATGGCGACGGGCAGGCCCTCGAGCAGCCGCAGATCGCTCGCGCGCCGCGCGTAGCGCTGCTCGGCGACCGCGGCCTGGGCGAGCGCCTCCTCGAAGTAGCGCTCGGTGAACGCGTTGATCTTGGGCTCCACCTCCTCGCTGCGCCGGATCAGGGCCCCGAGCAGCTCCACGGGCGAGAGCTCACGGCTTCGGAAGTGCGCCAGCGCCTGGGTCGCCGGCAGGTAGCAGAGCTCTCGATCGTCCACGACGCGCCTCCTCGATTTCGCTGCGGATTCCGGCACCAAGCTACCAGGCCGGTGCGCCGCGCGGTGGGGTTTTTGCAGCGCCTGGAGGATTCGAGCGACGCGCGGGCGGAGTACCATGGCCGGCTGGATTCGAAGCGCGCTGGCCGCAAGGATCTGCGCTGCCGTGTCGAAGGGCGCTGCGTCGAGAGGCGGAGTCGGGGGGGCGCCGATCCGCGCAGACCCGCGGAGATGATTCGGGAGCGCGCCGCACAGGAGGGTGCATGCCGCATCGCAGCCGCCTCGCAGTCGTCGTGATCGACACGCATGCAGCCCGCCGCGAGGCGGCCGTGCGCTTCTGGGGCAGCGCGCTCGGCCGCGCGCGGCGCAGCGACGACGATCCGGCGGCGCGCTACGCGCACCTGCAGACGCCGGCGGGACCCACGCTCGACGTCATCCTCCAGGCGAGCGCCCCGGGGCACGAAGGCATCCATCTGGATATCGAGACGGACGACGTCGAGGCCGAGGTGAAGCGGCTCGAGAAGCTCGGCGCCCGGCGCAAGCGCTTCGTCAACGAGTGGTGGGTCATGGAGGCGCCTTCGGGCCACGCCTTCTGCGTGATCCCCATCCAGTCGGCCACCTGGCCCGAAGGCGCCGTCGCATGGCCCGACGAGGATTGAGAGCCATCCCGCGCACGGCCCGGGTTTCACAGCCCAATGCTCGCCCGCGGGTGTTAGATTGAGGATCGGAAGGGGGAAGCGGGGACCCCAGCGCATCGAGGCAATACGCCTGGGAGAAACCGCATGCGTCTCATCGGACTGCGCGCCCTTCTCACCCTGACCGCCGCCCTTCAGCTGTTTCCGCTCGCCGCAGCCGGGCTGGTGACGGTGGGCTCGATCCGCACGGGGAGCACCAGTTGGGGCGTTGCCGTGGCGCACGGCATCGCCTACGTGGCCGGCTCCTGCAGGGATTTCTGCCCCTATCTCAGCGTGTTCGATGTCTCGGATCCCGCCGCCCCGGTCCGGATCGGTTCCCTCGGCCCGCGTGGGGTTGCAGTCGAGGTGGTCGGCAACCTCGCCTACATAGCGGGCGAGACTTCCGGGCTCTACGTGATCGACGTCTCCGATCCCACCGCTCCGGTGGAGCTCGGTGGCGCGGCGGTGGCCCAGGTGAGACCCAACGCGATGCCGACCAGCGACGTGGCGGTGGCGGGCGGCCTCGCCTACGTGCCCGACGCGTTTGGCGCTGGGTTCCACGTGATCGACTTCGGGCCCGAGTACGTCAGCACGATCGCGATCGAGATCGACATCAAGCCGGGCAGCGACGCCAACACCGTCAATCCCGCCAGCCGCGGCGTGCTCCCGGTCGCGCTGCTCGGCGCGCACGACTTCGACGTGGCCGACGTGGATGCGGCGACCCTGCGCTTTGGCCCGGGCGCCGCGGCGCTCGCCCACCGCGAAGATCCGCACCCCGTCGACCTGAACGGCGACGGCTTCCCGGATCTGCTCGGCCACTTCCGCAGCGAGGAGACCGGCATCGCGGCGGGCGACACGCAGGCTTGTCTGCGCGGGGAGACGCACGCGGGCGCACACCTCGAGGGCTGCGACGCCCTGCGCAGCGTGCCCGGCGCGGGCGGCGCCGCCCTCTTCGGCGCAGAGACGGCGGCCGTCGGAAGCCCCCGCTGAGTCCGGCGCGCGGGCACGGACTGCGGCGAAATCCCACAGCTCAGCACCGCGCGGCCGCCCGATCGCGTGCGCCGCGCCGCGCCCCCGTGCTCGAACGGACTCTGGTATCCTGGCAAGCGCGGAGGCGCCGTGCATCTGCTGCAATGGGGATGCGTTGCGATAACGGCACTGTCCATCTCGGCCTGCGCGTCGGATTGGACGCCCGAGACGTACACGACCCGGGACGGTCAAACGTTTGCCTGGCCGGTCTGGACGACCGAGGGCATGTACCTGGCGCCCCCGAGCAACCGCGGCGCCCTCTTCCTGGCGCCCCCACCGCTGGACCTGGCCCGCTATGAGGCCATGCTGATCGACGAGATCCAGTTCCGCACCCAGGACGGGATCCCGGAGCCCCGCGCGTCAGAGAGGGAGTGGCTCGAGGCCCTCTGCCGCGCCCACCTGCGGCGCATGTTCACTCGCAGCCACTGGCCGGTCGTCGACGCTCCGGGCCCGGGCGTGCTCCGCGCGCGGATCTCCGTCAGCGAGATCCATTTTCCCCGGCACGACTACAGCCTGGGGATGTCCGTGCTGAATCCCTCGGGCGGGGCCGACTTCGTCTTCGAGCTTCGGGATTCGCTGGAGCACGACCGCGTGCTCATCTTCGCGGACAAACGCGCGCTGCCCCTCCGAGCCTATTCCGGGGTCGAGAACGTCGGGCTGCACCGCGTCGGCAGTGCCTTCTTGGAGTTCACCTACGATCTTGGCAGACGCCTCGCCGTGGCGCGGCGAGGAGAGCACCCGCCTCCCCTCCAGGGCAGGCCGGCGGCTCGCGCGCTCGAAGAGCCCCTGGACGCCGCGCTGCGCTAGCGTCGCGTGATCCATCCCGTCGCCGACCGGCGGCCGCGCAGCCGTCGGCGCGGTGCGGCCCCAGGAGGAGACGCGAGCATGGGTGACCAGACCCGCCCCAACGTACACACCCCGCCCCCCGGACCCCGCAGCGCCGCGCTCATGAAGCGCGCCGACGAGATCTTGCTCGGCGTTTCGCTGATCGGCGGCTGGCCGCCGAACCACTTCGTGAGCCGCTACCGCGACGGCTGGTTCATCGAGGACGTGGACGGCAACCGCTACCTCGACTGGATCAACGGATGGGCCAGCGCCCCGCTCGGCGGCAATCATCCCGAGCTGGTGGCGGCCGCCCACCAGGGCCTCGTAGATTACGGCACCGAGTGTCTCTCGGCGCTGCGCGTCGAGCACCAGTGGCTGCTGGCGGAGAAGCTGCACGAGATCGCCCCGCCGCCGCTCACCAAGGTGGTCTACGACACCACCGGCAGCGAGGTGGTCGAGAATGCCGTGCGCATCATGCGCGAGGCCGCCGGCCCGGGACGCCCCTTCGTGATCACCTTCCTCGGAAGCTTCCACGGCGGCAACTACGGCACCGGCGCGATGGGGCCGCACAACGCGCACTACAACCACGCCATCGAGCCCTTCATGAGCGGCTGGATCAACGTGCCCTTCCCCACCTGCTACCGCTGCCCTTACCACCTCGCGTATCCGGCGTGCGACATCGCGTGTCTCGACTACATCGAGGAGGTCGTGCTCAAGTACAAGGCCACGCCCGAGAGCATCGCCGGCGTGGCCGTGGAGCTCGTCCAGGGCGAGAACGGCGTGCAGATCCCGCCGCCGGAGTGGCCCGTGCGCCTCTACGACCTGTGCCAGAAGCACGGCTGGATCTTCTACAACGACGAGGTGCAGGAGGGCGTGGGGCGCACCGGCAAGTGGTTCGCCATCGAGCATTGGCAGGGCGTGGAGGCCGAGCTGCTGAGCCTCGGCAAGGGCATCAGCGGCGGCCTCATGCCGCTGGCGTGCACGCTCGGCAGCGACCGCATGAGCGCGCCGGCGGGCAAGCTCTACACCGGCGGCACCTTCGCCGGTAACCCGGCCGCCTGTCTGATGGCCGCCAAGCTGCTCGAAATCATCGAGCGCGACCACGTGCTCGACAACGTGGTCGAGCTGGAGAAGGTGGCCAAGGCCAAGTTCGGCGCCATGAAGGAGAAGTACGAGATCGTCGGCGACGTGCGCGTGCTCGGCGCGTACATGTGCGTCGAGTTCGTGGAGGACAAGGAGAGCAAGACGCCAGCGCACGAGCTCACGCGGGAGATCGTGTACGCGATGGAGCGCAGGGGCGTGGTGCCGATCTACGAGCCGGCCTTCAACTACTTCCGCCCCACGCCCGCGCTCAACCAGCCGCCCGACCTCTTCGCGCTGGGCTGCGACCTCGTGGAGGAGTGCGTCGCCGAGGTGAGCGCCGCGCACGGCAAGGGCGTGAAGTAGGCGAACGACACCGGGCTCGGAGCGCTCTTGTGAGGACTGCGCCGCGCCTCGGATGCGCGCAGCGCTCTCGCCGGGCGTCTACTCGCCGGCGCCCGGATTCGACTTCCGCGCCGCCTCGACGCCGCGCAGCTCGAAGCGGATCGGCTCCTCGGGTCGTGCGCTGCGCGCGTTGGCGATGCCGAACGTGCCGGATCCGTCGATGCGCAGACCCTCTCGGTGGATCACGGTGGCGCGTCCGTGCTCGTCGATCACCAGCGTGCCGTTGCTGCTGCGATCGACCAGGTAGAAGGCCTGCTTGCGCCACTCGATCTGCGCGTGGAAGCGCGACGCCGAGGGGCTCGTCAGCACCAGGTCGTTGCTCTTGTCGCGTCCGATGGTGAGTGTGCGGCGCGGGTCTCGGACCACGTGCTGCTTGCCCCGACAGGAGACGATGAGTGCCGCGCTGTCTGCGCGAACGTCCTCGGCACGAGGGGCGTCGACGAACCGGAGCAGCGTCTCGTATCCCGTGGTCAGCTCGAAGATGTCGATGGGATCCGCCCTGCCCTTGATGGTGACCCGCTCCACGAAGCGCAGGCGCTCGCACAGGCCGCCGCCGATCTCGGCCGCGGTCTCCGCGGTGGTGAAGATGCGCTGATTGTCGGCAAGGCTCACCAGGTGCGCCGCGACGTTCACCGTATCGCCGAAGACATCCCGCTTCTTTTCGATGACGGGGCCGAACGCGAAGCCGACGTGCACACCGAGCGACTTGGCGCTGCCGAGCGCCGTGCAGCGCATGCCCGACACGATCGCCGCGGCGCAGTCGCAGGCCGCGTCGGCGCTCGCGAACGTGGCCATCACCTCGTCGCCGATGGTCTTGATCACGATGCCGCCGAAGCGCTCGACGGTCTGCCGGATGCCGAGCAGGCAGCCCGACGCGATCACGTAGGCCTCGCGGTCTCCGAGCTTGTCGTACAGGCGCGTGCTGCCCACGAGGTCCGCGAAGAGCACCGCGCGCTTTCGCGCTGCTGAAGCCATCGACTCCCGCCGTGTGGCGAGGGGGCACGCGCTTCTATCGACCGGCCCCCGCCCGCGCCTGAGCCCAGGCGCGCCCGACGGTCGCGTGGTTTTCGACCCGGAGCGCCGCGGCGACCGCTTGAGGAGGCGTTGCCAACTCACCGATCTGCTTTACGAATCAGCTCGAAGGGAGGGGCGCGCCCGCGGCGCGCAGGCGCATCGGCTGGCGCTTCCAGTAGATCAGGGAGCGCCAGATCCACTCCAGCGGACCGAAGCGAAAGCGGCGCAGCCACACGGGGCTGAGCCAGAGCTGGAAGACCCAGATGGCGATGGCGATCTCCAGGACCTGGTAGCGCTCGAGGCGCCCGAACATCCCGAAGCCGTAGCCGTAGAAGAGCGTGGTGCAGATCAGCGTCTGCATCAGGTAGTTGCTGAGCGCCATCTGACCCGTCGCCGCCAGCCGCGCCCGCGCGCCGGGCAGCACGCCCGTGCGGCAGACGAGCATGACCAGGCCGATGTAGCCGAGCGCACCGCCCAAGCGCGCCACGTCGTACACCGAATCGCGGAAGAAGTCCTGCGCCAGATCGAAGCCGCGCGCCATGCTGCGGGTTTCGATCAGCCACGTCACCGGCAAGCACAGGGCGAACCCGGCGACGGCCATCCCCGTGTAGGCGCGCACGCTCATCCGCGCCGACAGCACGCCGAGCTTCATCAGGCCCATCCCGATCAGCATCATCCCCACCACGTCGAACACCATCCAGCGATAGAACTCGATCGTGTGCGCGGACACGACATACGCGATCCTCTCCGCGAAGATCTCCGCATACGAGCCGCGGTGGATCTCGATCTGCTCCGCGACGTCGCCCGCGTCCGGCTGGATCTCCTGCTTCGCTTCCGCCCACACTCTCTGCGCCTCGAGCTGCTCCTCCGTCAATGCCTCTCCGCTCGCCGCGGCAGCATCCGCCACCTGCGCCTGCGCGCGCAGGTCGATGCGCCGCTGGGTCTCCAGGATCGACTGCGGCGTGACCACCGCCAGCACCAGCACGCCGAGCACGAACAGGGCGCGGGGCGAGAGGCGCCGGAACGGGTAGAGCCCGAGGCCGGCGACGCCGTAGTAGAACAGGATGTCGCCCCACCAGAGGAAATAGGCGTGCAGCAGCCCGAAGAAGGCGAGCCAGAGCGTGCGGCGCAGGTAGATGTCCGCCGCCTGGTCCGCGGCGCCGCGCCCTTCGGCCCGGGAAGTGATCAGCACGAGGCTCGCGCCGAAGAGCATCGAGAAGATCGCTCGCATCTTCCCCTCGACGAAGACGTCGCTCCACAGCCAGGCGGCGAGATTGATGCCCGTCGCCCCGCCGTACACCGTAGGGTTTCGATAGGCCCAGTAGGGAAGAGCGAAGAGGAGGATGTTCATCCACAGGATGCCGAGGACCGCGAAGCCGCGCAGCACGTCGAGGGACTGGATGCGCTCCACCGCGGGCACGGGGGTGAGCACCGAGGATCTGGCGGTCCCGAGACCGTTCGACGTGCTGCTCGAAGCATCGGCCATGGCTCTCTCCTGCTGGGGACGATCGCATCCCCGCGCCCAGCGCGACAGGCCGGCGAATTCTAGGCGCACGCCATCCGGATTTCCGCAAGAAGCTCGAGCGGTGCATCGCTTCCGCGCGAAGAAGGGCGCGCTCCGCTTCCGATCCGGCCTTTCGCTGGCTCCCCGAGGTCGCCCTTTTCAGCGCTGCGAAAGTGCGGTTACGTCCGGGGCGCGGAGCAGACGGGACGGGGCACGACCCGGCATTGCCCGCATCCGCGCACGAACCAGCGAGGTGTCCTTCATGCAGCTCGAGCGTCACCTGTCTGCCGTCATCGCGCTCACGGTGCTCGCCTGCTTCCTGCCGGGTGCGCCGGCGACCGCCGAGCGGGCGAGCCAGCCCATCGATCTCCACGTGGACATGTCGCGGGCACCGCAACGGATCTTGCACGCACGGCTGGCGCTGCCGGTGCAGCCCGGCCCGCTGACCCTGCTCTACCCCCAATGGATGCCCGGCGAGCACGGGCCCACCGGACCGGTCGCCGACCTCGTCGGCCTGGTGATCTCGGCGAAGGGCAAGCCGATCCCGTGGAACCGCGACTCGCGCGACATGTTCACCTTCCACGTGGAGGTTCCGCCCGGGGTCGAGCGGCTCGACATCGAGCTCGACTACCTGCCGCCGCTCGCGACCGGGATGTTCGGCAACGGACCGGCGACCTCCGACCAGGTGGCGGTGATGAGCTGGAACACGATGCTGCTGTATCCCGCCGGGCGCTCGATCCACGAGCTCACCTATCGCCCCTCCCTCGATCTGCCGCGCGGCTGGAGCTTCGCCACGTCGCTGCGCCAGGCCAAGCGCAAGGGCGATGCGGTCCACTTCGAGGACGTTTCCCTCGCCGAGCTGATCGACGCCCCGGTGACCACGGGCGCCCACACGCGCGCGCTCGATCTGACCGGTACGGCACCCGTCCCGCACCGCTTGCACCTCGTCGGCGACAGCGCCGCGGCGCTCGAGATCCGCCCGGAGACGGAGGCGGCGTTTCGCAAGCTGGTCTCGGAAGCGATCGCGCTGTTCGACTCCCATCACTATCGGACCTACGACTTCCTGCTCACCCTGAGCGACCACATCGACTCCTTCGGTCTCGAGCACCACGAATCGAGCGACAACCGGCTGCCCGAGCGCGCCCTCATCGATGATGCGCCGCTGCACGTGAACGCCGGGCTGCTTCCCCACGAGTTCGTCCATTCCTGGAATGCCAAGTACCGGCGGCCCGTGGGCCTGACGCGCGACGACTACCAGGAGCCCTTCGAGGCCGATCTGCTCTGGGTCTACGAGGGCCTCACCAGCTACCTCGGGGATGTCCTCACGGCGCGCAGCGGGCTGTGGACGCCCGAGTATGCCCGCGACTCCATCGCATTCATCGCCGCGGAGCTCGCGAACCGCCCCGGCCGCAGGTGGCGCCCGCTCGTCGACACCACCCGGGCCGCGTACCTGCTCTACGGCGCGCCCCCGGAGTGGAAATCGTGGCGGCGCGGCGTCGACTTCTACAACGAAGGCGTCCTGATCTGGCTCGAAGTGGACACGCTGATCCGCTCCCTCACGGAAGATCGCAAGAGCCTCGACGACTTCTGCCGCGCGTTCACCGCCGGCGACGAGGGGCGGCCCGCGGTGAGACCCTTCGCCTACGCGGAGGTGACGCGGGAGCTCGGGAAGATCGCGGCGTACGACTGGGAGAAGTTCTTCGCCGACCGGGTCTACGCGGTGCGCGCGGAGGCGCCGCTCGCTGGCATCAGCAACGGGGGCTGGCGCCTCGTCTACACCGAGACGCCCAACCTGCTCCAGAAGGATTATGAAGAGACCGGCGACGCGCTCGACCTGCGCCCCTCGCTCGGCCTGCTCATCGGCACCGGCGACGGCGCCGAGAACGGCCACGTGCTCGATGTCTTGCCGGGCTCGCCGGCAGCCAAGCCCGACATTGCACCCGGCGCGACACTCGTGGCGGTCAACGGCCGGCGCTGGTCTCCGGACATCCTGCGCCGCGCGATCACCGAGGCGAAGGATTCGAAGCAGCCGATTCGCCTGCTCGTCGAGAACGCGGAGTTCTTCCGCGAGGTCGCGGTGGACTACCACGGCGGCGAGCGCTATCCGCACCTCGAGCGCTTGGAAGACGAGGCCGATCGGCTGAGTGAGATCCTCGCGGCTCGAACGCCGTAGCCCGCAAGGCCCGAGATTCCGCCCAGGTCCACTGCCGTGACCGCCCTTGAGAGGTCCATCCGACCCGCCGATTGATCGAGCATGGAGATTCGCAGGCAGGCCTGGGGCGGAGAGAGCCGCTCGCGCAGCGGGCTCGCGGCTGCGATCATGCTCGTGTTCGGCGTGGCCTTCACCGCGCTCGGTGTCTACGCGGGCTACACGGAGTGGATCAAGCTCGGGGGGTGGAAGCCGATCGCATTCGGCGCGGCCTTCGTCGCCTTCGGCCTGCTCATCGCCGCGCTCGCGGTCTTCGCGCTGCGCGGATCGTCGGCACAGCAGGCGAGGCACGAAGCGTCTCGGGATGCGCCGTGGCGTTCGCGCGAGGACTGGGCTGCGGGGCGCATCGCGGGCTCGGCTCGGGGACACGCGGTCGCGCTCTGGCTGTTCGCGTTGGTCTGGAACGCGATCTCGCTGCCCGCCGCCTGGACGGTTCCCGCCAAGATCGCCCGCGGTGGAGCCGAGCCTGCCGAATTCGTGGTCTTCCTCTTCCCGCTGGTCGGAATCGGGCTTCTGGTGGCTGCCGCCCGCGCGACGCTCCGCTGGCGGAAGTTCGGTCGCACCACCCTCGAGCTGAAGACGCTCCCCGGCGTCATCGGCGGGCCGCTGCGCTGCGAGCTTCACACCGGGGCGCGGCTCGCGGAAGCGGAAGTCGTCACCTTCACCCTCGAGAATGTGCGGCGCCGGCGCAGCGGCAGCGGAAAGAACGCCTCCGCCAACGAGCGGATCTCCTGGCAGACCGAGAAGTTGGTGCCGCGCGCGTACTTCTCCAGCGCCGGCGGGACGATCGTGCCCGTGGAATTCGCGATCCCCTACACGTGCGCCGCGAGCAGCGCGGGCGCTTCGGACGACGCCATCCTCTGGCGCCTGCGCGTTGCCGCGAGCGTCGCCGGCGTCGACTACGCAGACTGTTTCGAGGTGCCGGTCTTCAAGACCGCCGAGAGCTCGGAAGCGGTGGTCGACGATGACCTGAGCATCCCTCCGATCGTCGTCGTGCCCGGAGGCGGACCTCCCTTGCCCGGCTCGAAGATCCGCGTGCGCCCGTGGGGCGCGGGCGGACGTGAGTTCGCCTTCGGCATGCTGCGCAATCCGAAGATGGGTGGAATGCTGATCGTGTTCACCGCGATCTTTGCCGGCGCCTTCTACCTTCTGCTTGCAGAGAGCGGCCCCTGGCCGCTCCGCATCGGATTCGGTCTCACGGTGGGGATCCTCCTCTGCGCGACACTCTCGGTGCTCTTTGGCGCGATTCGCGTGCGCGTGGAGCCGGGACGCATCCAGGTGCGGAGCGGACTCTTCGGTCTCGGGCGCAGCCGGACGATTACGCGCGAGCAGATCTCGGCCATCCGCGTGCACGCGGGCATCCAGTCCGGCGCGACGCTCTTCTATGACGT
>JAOUNA010000160.1 GCA_029881215.1 Myxococcales bacterium
TTCTTCGAGTCAGATGCGCTGCGCGGCGCCATCGCCGCGAACAGCGTGCTGAACATCACCTGGGGGCCGCAGGAAGCCGGCACCGCCTACACGCTGCTGAGCAGCTGGGCGCTCAGCGATACCGGACTGTTTCGCTCCTCGAGCACGGTCGTGGGCGGCATGGGCGCGCTGGCCGGCGCGATTGCCAGCGCCGCGCGCGGCTTCGGCACGGAGATCCGGACGGGAGCTCCGGTGGCGAAGGTGATCGTGCAGCAGGGTCGAGCCACGGGCGTTCAGCTCGAGAGCGGCGAGCAGCTCACGGCCGCGACGGTCGTTTCGAACGCCGATCCGCGCACGACGTTCCTCGAGCTGCTCGAGCCGCGCTTCCTGGACGCGTCTTTCCTGCGGCACGTCCGCTGCATCAAGTACCGCGGCTCGGCGGCGCGCATCCACCTGGCGCTGGGGGCGCTACCGGAGTTCACGGCGCTGACCGGCAGCAGCCCCGAAGCGCATCTGCGCGGGCCGATCCAGATCGCGCCGTCTCTCGAGTACATCCAGCGGGCCTACGACTGCAGCAAGTACGGGCGCTGTTCGCGAGATCCGCTGCTGGACATCCGCATCCCCTCGCTGAGCGATCCGAGCCTGGCGCCCCAAGGTCAGCACCTCATGTCGATCACGGCGAAGTACGCGCCGTACAAGCTGCGCGCGGGCGATTGGAACGCGCAGCGGGAGGCCTTCGCGGACCGGGTGATCGATACGCTCGCCGCGTTCGCGCCGCGCATCCGGGATGTCGTGCTGCAGCGGCGCGTGCTGGCGCCGCCGGATCTCGAGAGCCTCTACGGTCTTCCCGAAGGCAATCTCAATCACGGCGAGATGACGCTGGACCAGTTCTTCCACATGCGTCCGGTGCCCGGCTACGCGCGCTACCGGGCGCCCGTCGCCGGCATGTACCTGTGCGGTGCGGGCACCCATCCCGGCGGCGGCGTGACCGGCCTGCCGGGCCGAAACGCGGCCCGCGAAATCCTCCAGCAAGTTCGCTAAGCCTCTGAAAGGAAAAAAGGAAACGGTCCGGGACCGCGTTCGCGACACGCCCCGGGCAATGCGATAGACTGCGGCGGTCAAGCCTCTGGTGGGCCGCCATTTCTCTCACCGAGGTGGCTCAGAAGCCCGGCGTGGGACCGCGAGTCCCTGCGATCGCCCAGTCGACCATGTGTTGCGGGAAGGATGCGCGCGCGGGCATGGCGCACCGGTTTCCAGGTCAGCCCTGTCTGTTTGCACAAGGAGCGGATGCCCGAAAATGTCAGAGATCGTCGACCGCAAGTTGATCCAAGAGCTCTCCGAGCGCGAAGAGAAGACCCTTCAGGAGAACACGCCCAAATCCGCGAAGCTGTTCCAGAGAGCGAAGGAAACCCTGGTCAAGGGTGTGCCTTCGTCCTACCAGATGCGCGAGCCCTATCCGATCTACTACAGCCGCGGCAAGGGCTCCCGGATCTGGGACGTCGACGGCCGCGAGATCAGCGACTTCCACAACGCCTTCGGCTGCATGGTCCAGGGCCACGCCAATCCGATCATCGCCGCAGCGGTCAAGAAGCGGATCGACCTGGGCTCGCAGTTCGGGCTGCCGACCGAGGACTCGATCGTCGTCGCCGAGCACCTGAAGCGGAGCTTCCGGCTGCCGCGCTGGCGCTTCGTCAACTCGGGCTCCGAGGCGACGATGGACGCGATTCGCATCGCCCGCGGCTCCACCGGCCGCGACACCATCATGAAGATCTTCGGCTCGTATCACGGACACCACGACTACGTCATGGTCGCGATCGGCGTGGCCGACTTCAAAGACCGCGGCCCGCGCAACGACTACCGGTCGGTGCCCTACGGCGCCGGCATTCCACAGGGTGTCGCCGACATGACCATCGCGGTGCCGTTCAACGACGCCGACGTCATGGAGCAGCGCATCGAGAGGCTCGCGGCCGAGGGCCGCAAGCCGGCCTGCGTGATCATGGAAGCCGCCATGATGAACCTGGGCGTCGTGCTGCCCGAGCCGGGCTACCTGCAGAGGGTGCGCGAGATCACCCGGAAGCACGGCATCGTGCTGATCTTCGACGAGGTCAAGACGGGCATCTGCACCGCCGCCGGCGGCGCCGTGGAGCGCTACGGCGTGGTGCCCGACATGGTGACCCTGGCCAAGGCGCTGGCCGGTGGCCTGCCCTCGGGCGCCATCGGCATGACCGAGGAGGTCGCCGAGATCGTCGCCGCCGGCAAGGTCTATCAGGTGGGCACCTACAACGGGAATCCCCTGTGCATGGCCGCCGCGCGCGCCAGCATCGAGGAGGTGATGACGCCCGAGGCCTACAAGCACCTCGACTCGATCAACGACCAGCTCATCGCGAAGTGCAACGCGATCTGCGAGAAGCACGACTTCCCGGGCTACACCGTCGGCATCTCGTCCAAGGGCTGCGTCAACTTCGCGACCGGCAAGATCACCGACTACGAATCCTTCATCCAGCACCAGGACGTCGCGCTCTGCATGCTCGCCTGGCTCTACAACTTCAACCGCGGCGTCATCATGGCCCCCGGCCGGGAAGAGGAATGGACGCTGTCGGTCGCGCACAACCAGGAGGACGTCGCCCGCTACGTGGGCGCGTTCGAGGAGCTCGTGCGCGACGTCAGCCCGGGCCTGCTGGTCACGAAGTCCGCGAGCCAGCTCGGCTGACGGACGGCGCCCGCGTGTCGCGAGGGGAAGGACCGCTGAGACAAGTCGCCCCAAGACACCGAAACCGTCAGGAGTCCAGGCGATGGTCGATCTCGCTTCGATCCGGAATGCCACGGTATTCGAGGGACTCACGCACGAGGAGCTCGAAGAGCTCGCGGGCATCGCCCAGGAAATTCGCGCCGGCAAGAGCGACCGGCTCTTCACGAGCGGGCAGGAGGCCACCACGTTCTTCGTCGTGAAGAACGGCTGCTTCGCCCTGACCGTCCAGCTGCGAGAGCTCGACGAGCGCGTGGAGATCCCGGTCGAGGAGAAGAAGGCCGGAGACGCGTTCGGCTGGTCTGCGCTGGTGGAGCCCTACCGTTCGGTCACCTCCGCATACTGCACGGAGGACGGCGCGCTGATCGGCTTTCCGCGCCGGGAGCTGGAAGCGCTGCTTTCCGCCGATACGCACCTCGGTCACCGGTTCCTGCGCAATTTGAGCCAGCTGATGGGAAGCAGGATCCGTGCGATGCAGAAGCTCTGGATCAACGAGGTCGAGCAATCTATCGCGCGCGTGCACTACTGGACCCAGATCCGACTCGACGACGACTGGATCCGTGAGGACGGCGAGGCTCCCCGCAAGCACGGAAGCTGGTGGCGCCCTTCGTCGACGTGAGATCGGCGTGCCCGCGCGCCGCCGAAATCCGGCGAGCGACCCCGAGCCGATCGGGCGGCGCCGCGCCGCGATCCGACGCACGACGCCCGCGGGCGAGTCGGCTCCAGCGCTCCCGCATCGGGTGATTTTCTGCCTATCATCTTTCCGCGTTTTCTCATAGTATCTGCTCGAAATCATGGGGTGACATCCCCTCGCCGCGAATCCTTTGCGTTTCAGGAGGCCTGCATGAAGGCGCGAATCCCGTGCACCGTCGGATCTCTCGTGCTTGCTCTGGTTGCCGTGGGCTGCGCCAAGCTCCCCCGGGAGGAGCCTCTCGCCGTTGCGCCCGTGCGCTTCGACGAGCGCGAGCTTCGCCAGATCAGCAACTTCTTCATCGTCCTCGACGCATCCAGCTCGATGCGCAAGAAGAAGACCTTCCCCAGGGCGAAGGCACTCGCGACGTCCTTCGTGATGGCCCTGCCCGATGAGAGCGAGCGCGCCAGCAGCCGCAGCTACAACGCGAGCTTCATCGCCTTCGGCGGCAAGGATCGGCTGGAGCTGCCGCTCCAGCCCTTCGATCGACACAAGCTGCTCGCCGCAGCCGAATCCGCGGCCCTGCTGGGCTCGCCGCTGGGAACCGGCGGCATGTCGCCGCTCCACAGGGTCCTCGCCGAGATCGGCCAGCAAGTCGACGTCGAGTCACGGGACACGGCCGTGATGCTCTTCACCGACGGCCTCCCGGACCAGCCGGAGAAGGCGCTCGCCGTGGCGCGCGAGCTGACCCACGACCGCAAGATCTGCTTCAACGGAATCCAGGTGGGCAGCGCGGCGGCGGGCGCGGAGTTCCTGCGCAAGCTCGCCGCGATCTCGCCCTGCGGCAGCAGCCGAAACGCGGCCAGCCTCGGCTCCGCCCAGGACGTCCAGCGCTACGCCAAGAGCGTGATGGTGGGCACGGCGCCGCTGCCCGCGGTGGCGGCCGCCCCGCCCGCATCCTGCGCAGCCACGATCCGCCTGCGCGGCATCCAGTTCGGCTTCGACAAGGCGGTGGTGGACGACGCCGGCGCCGCCGTGCTCGACGCTGCGGTCGAGGTGATCTCCGGGTGTCCGGGGGCGCGGCTGCAGGTCGACGGCTACACGGATTCGACCGGGTCCGACCCCTACAACCAGGGGCTCTCGCAGCGCCGCGCCGCGGCCGTGCGCGACTACTTCGTGTCGAAGGGCATGGCTGCGGACCGCATCGCGGCGCAGGGCTACGGCAAGGACAACCCCGTCGCGGGAAACGAGACGCCCGACGGTCGTGCGCGCAACCGGCGCGTCGAGCTCTCGGTGCACGACTAGCGGATTCCCCACGCGGAAGGCCTCGTCGCCCGGGCGCTGCGGGCGGGCGCCGCGGCTCGCGCGATTTCACGACGGGAATGCGTGGAGCCGCTCGTGCATCCGCTACTCTCTGGATTCCCATTGCAGCCACGGAGACAAGACAATGGCCGCTCGAAAGAAGAAGACACGAAGCAAGAAGGCGGCGTCCAGGCGCGCGAGCCCGGCAAAAGCCACCCGGAAGAAGACCCCCCGCAAGAAGGCGGCGGTGAAGGCCGCCGGCAAGAAGCCGGCGCAGAAGAAGCCGTCGGTCGCGAAGAAAGCGACGGCGCGAAGCGCGGCGAAGAAGGCGAAGCCGTCGTCCAGCGGCGTGGTCTACAGCAACCTGCTTCGCGAGGCTCTCGCACTCAAGCAGGGTCGCATCTAGTTTCGCGGCGATCGCCGGCTTCGGCATCGCCGCGATTCTCTGCGCCGCGCAATGGCGCCAGCCGACCGGAAACGAGCCGAGCAACCCGAGAGGGATTCGACGGAGGAGGAAACATGGGAGCGAAGCTGCTGCGCGCGGCCCTTCTGTTCGCGCCGCTCGCACTCGTGTCGGCCCAGGCCCTGCCGGATGACGCCGGACAGGCGACGCTGCGCGCGCTCGAGAAGATCGCGGCCGGCGCGCACCGGTCGGAGGCGAACCGGGCGCGGGATCGCTACCGCCATCCCGTCGAGACCCTGAGCTGGCTCGGAATCCGGGACGACATGACCGTGGTCGAGCTCTCCCCGGGCGAGGGCTGGTACACGGAGATCCTCGCTCCCTTTCTCCGGGAGCGCGGCACCTTCTACGCGGCCAGCTATGACCCCGAGTCGAAGGTCGAGTACTACCGGAACACGGCGCGCAGCTTCAGCGAGAAGCTGGCGGCCACGCCGGCGCTCTACGACAAGGTGATCGTCACCGTTCTGGAAGTCCCCGACAAGCTGGCCATCGCGCCGGACGGCAGCGCAGACCTGGTGCTGACGTTCCGCAACCTCCACAACTGGATGGAAGAAGGTCAGGCCGAGCGCGTGCTGCGCGCAGCCCATCGGGCGCTCAAGCCCGGTGGCACGCTCGGGCTGGTGCAGCATCGCGCCAAGCCCGGCGCGCCGCAGGATCCCGCCGCGAAGTCCGGCTACGTGGACCCGGCCTTCGCGATCGCGCTCGCGGAGGCCGCGGGCTTCACGTTCGCCGGCAGCAGCGAGATCAATGCGAATCCGGCCGACACAAAGAATTACGCCGAGGGCGTGTGGACGCTGCCGCCCACGCTCACGCTCGAAGAGGTGGACCGGGAGCGCTACGTCGCGATCGGCGAGAGCGACCGCATGACACTCAAGTTCGTCAAGCCCGCGGCCCGCTGACAAGCCGTTCGACGCACGCGCATCGGGGCGAGTCCAATCCCGCGGAGCGCGCTCCGTGCAGGCCTACGCCATTACGCGTAATGCTCGAGCGCGGCGCGCTGGTAGGCGTCGTAGTAGTCCTGCGCGAACTCGCGGAAGCGCAGCGCGCTTTTCTCCGACTCCGGATCGCCGAGAACCTCGCAGAGCTTCGCGACGAGATCGGCGGGGAGCTCCGGCGCCGGCCATACCGCCTCGAAGAAGGCCATTTCGCGGCCGCGCACCTCGAAGCGGGCCAGATCCCCGAGCGCTTGCATGAGAAGCAGCGTGTACGGACCCTCCCAGGTCTCGAAGATCGCCGCGTCGCGCAGCAGACGCGGCAGCGCGGAGAAGCGCTCCTCGATCCCGTTCCCTCCGAGCAGGACCATCGCCTCGTAGACATGCTGCTGCGCGCTCCGCGTCGACACGGCCTTCGCGATGCTGACGTGCACGCGAGAAGCGATGTCGGCGAGCGTGCGGCCGTTCGGGGCGTGGGCCAGCCAGAGATGGATCGTCTCGAAGGCGCCGGCGACGGCGAGGTCCGAGGCGCGCTGGATGCGCGCGAGCGCGTCCGCGACGAGAGGCATGCGGTCGATCCGGGTGCCGAACGCCTCGCGGAATCCGCAGTAGGCGCTCGCGATGCGCGAGGCGCCGCGCAGCAACCCGGCCGATCCCAGCGCGTTGAAGATGCGCGATGTCACCAACACGATCGCCACCATGTTCTTGAGCCCCGCCTCGGGCGCGCCCAGCATCCAGCCCTCGGCGGCGTCGAAGGCAATCTCGGCCGTGGGCAGCGCGCGCGTCCCGTACTTCTCCTTGAGTCGATCGATCGCATAGCCGTTCGGCGACCCGTCCTCGCGCAGGCGCGGCACCACGAAGAGCGCGACGCCGCGCGTGCCCTGC
>JAOUNA010000161.1 GCA_029881215.1 Myxococcales bacterium
GAACGATCTTCAAGTGTGGCAACGGACCAGGCCGGCACCTGGGTCGCTGTGTGGGCCAGCGTCGGAATCCCAGCGCTCCCCATCGGGAACGACGGGGACATCATGACGGCGCGCTCGACCGATGCCGGCGTGAGCTGGAGTGCACCCGTCCCGCTGAATACCAATGCCACCACCGACAGCGGCGCAGACACGACCCCGCAGGTGACCTACGGAATGGGCACCTTCCTCGCGACCTGGTCGTCCACGGAGACCTTCGGTGGCACGCTGGGGCCGGACAGCGACATCCTGCTGGCGGGCTCGACCGACCTCGGCGTGAGCTGGAGCGCGCCCGCGGCGCTGAACTCGAACGCCTCCAGCGACGAGGACGAAGACCGATTCCCGCAGCTGACGACGGATGGGCTGGGCGCCTGGATCGCGATATGGCAGTCGGGGAATCCGCTCTGACGCGGGATCGGAATCCGCGTCTTTCGACGGATCGCACGCGCTGCGCGCGCGCCGCCGCGCGTCGAACGGGTCAGCCGCCGTGTGCTGGGTCTTCCTCTGCTGCGACGGCGCCGCCCGTGATCCAGCTGCGATAGAAGGCGGGCGGGAAGAAGGTGAGCCAGAGCAACGCGACGGGAATGACCTCGAGCCAGCCCGTGAGGACACCCAGGGCGGTAGAGAATGCCTGGACGGTCTCGTATCGGAACTCGTGAAGGATGAGTACCAGTTCCAATATCACCCACAGCGCGCCCGAGACACCCCAGAGCAGAAAGCGATTGCACAGCAGCGGGTCGCACAGGCCCAGGCGTCGGCGCTGCCGGGCTCTGGCGTACTGCTGGAACCCCTCGATGGCCATCCAGGCCGATGGAACGATACCCGCCAGCCGCTCCGGCCAGTACCAGGGGTTGCTGAGCGGACGGACGCCTTCCAAATCTCCCACCCACAGCGATCCGGCCAGGCCGGCGACCAGACACACCGCCGTGCCGGTGACCAGCCACGTCGCCCAGCGCTCCCGACTGCGGAACACGCACCGTGTGAACAGCAAGAATCCAATGTTGCCCAGATCGAGGGCGATGCGCGCGGCAAAGAAGAAACGCATGCGCACCGAGTCGTCATCGGCGAGTGCGTAAGGAACGTCGTAGAGTGTGTAACCGAGACTCCACAGCAGGAAGCTGGCACTCAGGAGCCGCTCGGGTTCCCTGCCTGACTGCACGGCGAGCCGCAGCAGGCGGGCGCCCGCGGCGAAGAAGATGAGCCCTGCGATCACATCTCCCAGGTAGGCGTTCTCTTCCATCTCCGCGCTTTCCAGTCCACACTGAGCTCGGAGCGGGCTCCGCTCAGACGCAATGCCAGGGCGTCGCGGGGGTCCGAATCTCCGCTCGCGATTCATCGGCAACTACGGCGTCTGACTGAAGGGCGGGAAGTCGGGCAGAGCCGCTCGTTCAAACGGGCTCAGATCCTCGGCGGCGGCAGATGGCCCAGCACATTTTCCACGGCGCGACCGATGGCCAGAAGCTTGTGGTCACTTCCTGCGGGGCCGTCGAGCTCGAGGCAGACCGGGAGGCCTTCGTTGTTCAGCGTTGCCGGGATGATCAGGCCTGGAAGACCGCCCGTGCTTCCTGGTGAAATATTGCGGCTGATGACGGATTCGAACGGCACGATCATGCCGTTCAGTTCTGTCTCGGTATCGCACCCGATTGGCGGAGCGGAGATCTGCGCCGCCGGGAAGACCATCGCGTCCAGGTGGTTCGAGTCGAAGTAGTCGCTGAGTGTCTGACGCAGCGCGGGCAGGTGCACGTCGCGCGCGGCGATGAAGTCCTCTTCGGCAACGACGAACTCACCACCGGGCAATACGTATTTCGCAAAAGTGTTCCGGATATCGACGCTGGCCTGCTCGATCACCTCATCGAACGTCACGCCGGTACCGAAGTCCGCGAGATACCGGATCAACATCGGCATGACGTGGTACAGCTGGATCGGATTGGTCGTCAGCCCGATCAGGCGGCCGAGATCGGGGACGTCCACTTCGACCCGTTCAACACCTGCATCGCTCAACTCATCGAGCACGGCCTCGGTGACGCGCTCGACCTCGGTGTCCAGGCGATCGAAGTAGAATTCGCGTGCGACGCCGAGCCGAATGCCCGCAAGCCTTGCCGGTGCATCGGCCAGGGCCTCGCCGGTGATCACGTGATCGAAGAGCGCGAGATCCGCGACGTTTCGCGCAAGCGGCCCGACCTGGTCGAAGAGGGGCGTGATCGGCACGACACCCTGGTTCGGATAGCGGCCCTGCGTCGGCCGAAAGCCGACGATGCCGCACAGGGCCGCGGGAACCCGGATCGACCCCTGGGTGTCTTCGGCAATGCCGAGCGGCGCCATGCGGGCGGCCACCGCCGCCGCGCTACCACCGCTGCTGCCGCCCGGGATGCGACTGCTGTCGTAGGGGTTGTGCACCGCGCCAAACGCCAGATTGTTGCTGGTCCAGCCGAACGACAGCTCATGAATATTGGTCTTGCCCATCACGATGGCGCCGGCGTCGCTGAGGCGTCTGACCAGCTCGGCATCCTCTGCCGGGTGGAAATCTTGCAGTGCGCGTGTGCCGCCCGTGGTCCGGTAGTCCTTGGTGTTGACGCTGTCCTTGACCGGGATGGGGAGGCCATGCAGCGCTCCGGGCTCAGCGCCGGACGCAAGCAAGCGATCCGCCGCTCTTGCCGCCTCGAGCACACGCTCGGGCTCCAGCGTGATAAAGGCGTTCAGGCTCTTGGCTTGCTCGCATCGTTCAAGGAGTGCGGCCGCGTAATCCTCCGCGGACAAGTCCCCCCGTCGCATCGCAGCGACTGCTTCCGTTGCACTCAGATCTGTTAGCGGCGT
This sequence comes from Myxococcales bacterium, assembly GCA_029881215.1. GTDB lineage: Bacteria > Myxococcota_A > UBA9160 > UBA9160 > SMWR01 > JAOUNA01. The sequence continues at coordinate 2,851 of JAOUNA010000161.1, forward strand.
GGTCATCGCAGTGCCCGGTTGTTCATCGGCTCTTCCGCAGGCGATCATGCCCGAGGCGGTTGCAATGCTCCAGACGATGAATTCCCGCCTGGATGCCCCTCCGTCGATGCTCTGCATCTCGCCCTTCTTGTCGCGTGTCCACTCAGTCGCCGAGGTCGTTCCAGTTTCCGTAGACCGGCTTGCCGCCCAGAAGTGTCAGCAGAACCCTCGCTTCGGAGATCTCATTCGGGTCGATGGCGAAGAGGTTGCGGTCGAGCACCACCAGGTCGGCCAGCTTGCCGGGCTCGATGGAGCCGGTCCGGTCGTCCTGGAAGCTGACGTAGGCGGCGTTGATCGTAAAGGCGGCGATGGCGTCGCGCAGATCGATGCGCTCCTCGGGCAGGAACGGCGCTGCATCCGGATCGGTCCAGTCGGCGCGCCGCACCGCCACCTCCATCTCCTCGAGCGGGTTGGCGGACGAGACCGACCAGTCGCTCCCGAACGCGACGATGCCGCCGGAGCGCAGGACGCTGGCGATGGGGTAGATCCAGCGGTGCGTCTCGGGCGGGAGGATCGGCAGCGTCAGCTTCCTGATGTAGCCGTCTGCCAGCGCCCACAGGGGCTGGAAGTTGGCCACCGCCCCCAGCTCGCGGAAGCGCGGAATGTCGTCGGGGTGGAACAGCTCGATGTGCGAGAGGTGGTGGCGGCTGTCGCGGGCGCCGTTGGTGCGACGCGCCGCCTCGAGGGCGTCGAAGACCTGGCGGATGGCCGCGTCGCCGATGGCGTGGAAGTGGAGCTGGAATCCCTCCTTGTCGAGTCGGGTGACGATCCGTTTCAGTGTTTCCGGCTCGATGAGCGCGATTCCCGTGTCGCCCTGCGTGCCGCGGTACGGCTCGAGCAGCGCCGCCGTCTTCGCCTCGATCACGCCGTCCTGGAAGATCTTCACCGCGTGGGCGCGCAGCCGCCCCTGGGTGTATTCGCGGCGGGCGCGCACGAAGTCCTGGATCTGCTCGTCCCCCTTTTCCGGATCCCAGGTGAGCGACGCCACCACGCGCGCCGTCAGCGCGCCGCTGCGATCGACGTCGCGGTAGACCTCGAGCATCCGGTAGCCCTGCGCATCGCCCAGCGGCACGGAGGCCTCCTGCACGGAGGTGATGCCCAAGGCATTGAGCTTGCGCATGGCGAACTTCAGCCCATCGCGCGCCTCCTCGGGGGTGGGTCGCGGCGCGAGCTTCTGCACGAGCTCGATGGCCGACTCCTGCAGCGAGCCACTCGGCTCCCCGTTCTTGTCGCGGTCGATGCGGCCGCGCGGAGGATCCGGTGTTTCGCGCGTGATGCCCGCGACTTCGAGCGCCTTGCTGTTCACCCATCCCGAGTGCCCATCCTTCGAGGCAAGGAACACCGGCCGGTCCGACACCACAGCGTCGAGCTCCTGCCGGGTCGGGAGCCCGCCCGGGAAGAAACCCATGTCCCAGCCCGCGCCCTTGATCCACGGCTCCTTCGGATGACTCGCCGCGTACTCTGCCACCGCGCGGGCGTAGGCCTCTCGTGTGGGCAGGTCGTACAGCTTGCAGTCCAGCCGCTCGACGCCGGCCCAGAGCGGATGCACGTGCGCGTCCTGGAAGCCCGGCAGGACCATCTTGCCCGCCAGATTCAGGACCCGCGTCTTGGGACCCACGTAACGCGCTGCGCCCGGGTTGCCGCCGACGTACACGATCTCGTCGCCCCGAATCGCCACCGCCTCGGCCCACGTGCGCGCCCGGTCCACGGTGTAGACCGCGGCGCTCTGCAACACGAAGTCGGCCTGGATCTGCGGCGCCGCGGCGGAGGGCTTCGCGGGCTCGGCGCCGATCCCCGGTGCGGGCGCCACGGTGAGGGCCAGCACAGCGAGAATCACGGCGGCGAGAAATCGGCTCGACGGCTGCATGCACACCATGGGTTCCTCCGGATCGAGACGGCGCGCTGGGTGGGGCTGCGAGTCTACCACCCGCGGACGTCCGCCGGACGGTCGCGGATCGGTGGCAGTCGCACTTCGTGGCGCCGAACTGGTGCTCGAATGAGGATCCAGGCGATGACACCGGTCCGCCAACCGGTTGATCTCAGCGAGGAAGATGCAAGCTTGACTCAACCGTCCGCGAGAACTGGGCAGAACCTCCAGGAGGATCAACAAATGAAGAAGGCAATCGCGCTTGGGATTCTTCTCGGGTCGCTCACGGCGAGCTCACTGGTCTTGGCGGTCAACAGTCTTGTCGATCCGGGTTTCGAAACCGTCACCGTCCCGGTCTTCTTCTCCCACTGCAGCCCCGTCTGGTGGTCCGCCATCGTGCCATCGCCGCAGTCCTCGAAGCGCGGCGCACTGGGATCGCGCACCACGTCGTTGGCCCGCTCCGCGACCAGCGCCCACGGCACCGCCGCGAGGGCCTGGCGCGGCGCGAGCACCTCCGCGTCGACCACTACCTCCAGCCAGCGGGCCACGTCCGAGAAGAGATCCGCATCGAATGTGCCCGACGGACTCGTGCCCAGACCCAGCTGCACGGAGAAGCCGCCCGTCGCGTCGAGCACGGTGCCCAGGTGCTGCTCGCTGTAGAGCTGGGTACCCGATGTTTCCGCGTCGAAGATCCGAAGCTCCAGTTCCACCGGCCCCACGAGGGGGCTCCCCGCCTCATCAACCAGGGCGGCCCGTGTAGGTCATGTCCTGGGGCACCTGCGCCCATGCCCGGCCCGGTGGCCAGGCAAAGCAGCACGAGCGCCTGCGCTCGCCGCGCAACCCCCAGACGGAAGAGCCATCTCATGGCGATCCTCCCTTCCCATGGCAGGGGGGATCGCTGCGGGTGCGCCCCCCACGCGACGGGGCGTCAATCGATGATGGATGGAGCCTGAGCGCCGCTCGAAGAGATGTCAAATCGATTCCTTCGGAGCGGAGCAAAGGCGGGACAAGCTGCGTGCGGCGTCGCGCGCGCTGCGCTTCAGGCGAGCAGCTCGGCCGCGGCGGCCAGCACGCGGTCCGGCTGCAGGCGCGTCATGCAGCGGTGGTCGATCGGGCAGGTCTTCTTGCCGCACGGACTGCAGGCCACGTCCTCGCGCAACACCCGCTGGCGTTCCAGGAGGTGTGCCGTGTGGCGGGGATCCGTGGGGCCCATCAGCACGACGACCGGCCGATCCAGCGCGACGGCGACGTGTCGCGGTCCGGTGTCGTTGGTCAATACGAGGGTCGCGCGCTCGACCAGGGCCTTCAGATCCTCGAGGTTGCCGGGGCGCTCGAAGAGCGGCACGCAGCGCCCGTGCATGCGTTCGGCGACCGCGCGCGCGACCGCGATCTCCTCTGCTTGCGGCGCGGCCACCAGCACGGGCAGCAGGCCGAAGCGCTCCTCGAGCGCGTCGCACGTCCGCGCGAAGTGGTCCGGAGGCCAGAGCTTGCTGGTGCCGTAGCTCGCGCCGGGCGTCACGAGCAGCAGGCGCGCCTCCGGCGCCACGGCGTGGGCCGCGAAGAGCTCGGCCACGCGCGCGCGTGCCGCGTCGCTCACCACGAGATCGAGCGCCTCGCCCGCATCCGGGCAGCCGAGCAGCCGCGTGAGGCGCAAGTAGCGCTCGATCATCGAGAAGGGCACACGCCGGCCGTTCTCGCGGGGCGGCGCCAGCGCGTCCGTGAGCAGGGCGCGCCGCAGCGGGTCGCGCGCGTAGCCCGCGCGCCGCGGGATGCGCGCCAGGCAGGCGTCGAGGGCCGTGCGGTGCGAGTCGGGCAGCAGCAGCGCCCAATCGAAACGCCGCGCGCGCAGCGCGCGCGCGCGCGCCAGCGTCGCGCGCATGCCCGCGCCGAGAATCGGGATGAACTCGTCGAAGGAGTCCACGCCGCGCAGCAGGTCGGCGTTGCGCGCGGGGCCGAGCAGCGCGATCTGTGCCGCCGGGTGGGCGCGGCGCAGCGCGCGCAGCGCCGGTGTCGCCATCACGGCATCGCCGACCGGATTCGGGCAGCGCACCAGAATGTGCCGAGGCGCGTCCGACACGGTCTAGAGGAAGAAGTCGCTGCGCTCGTCGCCGGGCTCGATCTCGATCTCCTCGCGCGGATCTTCGATCATCTTCTC
>JAOUNA010000162.1 GCA_029881215.1 Myxococcales bacterium
GACCGTGCTCCGGTTCCGGGTCACCCCGGGCGGCCACACGCACGAGATCGAGGGGCGCGTGGTCTGGGTCAACCGGCCAGATGTCGCTGAAGCACCGGCGGCGGGCATGGGCATCGAATTCACCGATCCCGCGGCCTGCGCGCGACTCGCACGGGATCTCGAGGGAATCGCGAGCGCGGTCCCCGCAAAGCCCGACGCGCCCGAGGCAGGCGGCGACGGCCACGCCGCCTAGCGCCGATTCCGTCTCGAACCGAGACCGCGCGGAGCGAAGCTAGAAGCGAGCGGCGGCGGCGACGCGCGCGAGGCGAATCCCGCGCGCTCCCTGCTTCCCGGCTTGAACCACATCCCAGGCATCGGAGTTTGCCAGGATCGCGGCGACGAGCTTCTGATGCAGCGCGTGGCCGCCGCGCTCGACGCGCACATGCCCCTGGACCGGCATGCCCACCAGCGCCAGATCGCCGAAGAAATCGAGCACCTTGTGCCGGACGAACTCGTCTTCCCAGCGCAACCCATCCGGGTTGATCACCTTCTCGTCGTCCAGCAGCACGGCATTCTCGAGGCCGCCACCGAGTGCGAAGCCGGCATTCCAGAGCGCGTGCACCTCGTTCAGGAAGCCGAACGTGCGCGCCGCGGAGATGTCGCGCTCGAAGATCTCGGGCTCCATCCGGTCGATCTGCAGCTCCTGGCGGCGAATCGCCGGGTGCGCGAAATCGACGGCGTAGCTGATGCGAAGATCCCGGGCGGGCTCGATGCTGATGCGCCGATCACCGTCCACCACCTCGAGCTTGCGGCGCACGCGCAGCACGCTGCGAGGCTCGCTCTGCGTGAAGATCCCGGCTGAACGGATCAGATAGACGAACGGAGCCGCGCTTCCGTCCATGACGGGAAGCTCGGGCCCGTCGATCTCGATGCGGACATTGTCGATCTCGAGTCCGTACAAGGCGGCCAGCAAGTGCTCGACCGTTCCCACGCACGCTGCATTCCGGCCGAGCGTGGTCGCGAAGTCCGTCGAGGCGACCTCTGACGCACGGGCGGGAATCTCGACGGGTACACCGCGATCGGTCCGCACGAACACCATGCCCGTATTGGCCCGCGCCGGAAACAGCGACAGCTGCGCGGGCGCGCCGCTGTGCAAGCCGATTCCCGTACAGGAAACCTTCTCGGCGATCGTCTGCTGGTACAACGGAACTTCCCCCATCCCCTGGATCTCTGGCCGCCCGGCCGCGAGCGCCGCCCCCTCGAAGTCGCGCCCACCGTCTCGCCCGGGCGCAACGCGACCCTCCGAAGCCCCGCCGGGCCAAGAAGCAAGTCGCGTGCCGGCCGCGGGCCGCTTCGATCCTTGAATTATTTTCCCTTATATTTCAATTATTTACAAGTCCAGCGGGCATCGGGGATGCACCTCGCTGATCGGGCTGGGAGAGCGCAGATGCGTGATGCTTGGATCACGAGCGTGATGCAGGCGTCACGCTCGCCGGCTCACGGATCCGCGCGTGGTGGCCGCCGCAGTCAGCCTTCGGATCGCAGCTCCGCCAGGATCTCGCGCGCGGACTGGTAGCGGTCCGCGGGATCCTTGCGCAGGCACCGCTCGATGATGCGCACGAGAACGTCGGGAAGCTCGGCGTTGAACTCCCGCGGGCTCGGCGGCGGCGTGTGCACGTGGTGGTAGGGAAGATTGCCCTCCGTGAAGGGCAACGTCGCGGTGGCCATCTCGAATACCGAGACGCCCAGGGAGTAGATGTCGGTGCGGTGGTCGATGTTCTTGCCGAGCGTCTGCTCGGGGCTCATGTAGTACGGCGTGCCGGACACCACCGTCGTGTGGTTGCGCACCTCTTCGATCACCTTGGCGAGACCGAAATCCATGATCTTGGCCTTGCGCTCCTTCGTCCACATCGTGTTCGCCGTCTTGATGTCGCGGTGGACGATCTTTTTCTCGTGAGCGTAGGCGAGCGCCTCGGCCATCTGTGCGACCACGTGAATGATCGCTTTCGGCGCGATCATGCCCTTGCGCTTGATGATTTCCTTGAGCGTCTTGCCGTCCACGTACTCCATGGCGATGTAGAAGACGCCGTCCTGCTCGCCCGCGTCGTAGACGGTCACGATGTTCGGGTGATTCAGCTGGGCCGCGCTCTTCGCCTCCCGCAGGAAGTTCTTCAGCGCCTGCGGGTTCTCCTTGAGCGTCTCGGGGAGCACCTTGAAGGCCACCGTGCGGTCGAGCACCGTGTCCTCCGCCTTGTACACGATGCCCATGCCGCCGCGCCCGAGCGTGCCGCGAATGATGTAGCGGCCCGACTGTCCGGAAGCCGTTGAAACGGAGGCCGCCGAAGCGCTGGCCTCTTCCTGAGCAGTCAGCTGCTCGGACGTGCGCGCCAGGCGCTGCTCGGTATCGCCGTAGTGGAAGTCGAAGGCCAGAATCTTCTGGTAGAGATCGTTGGCCTCCGCGATGTCGCCATTGGCTTCGCGCACCGAAGCAAGGCAATAGAAGGCGCGCACGGTGTCGCGGTCGATCTCGCGCTGATCCATGGCCTCCTGGAGCTTGGCGATCGCGAGGGAGTACATCTCGCGCTTCTGGAAGATTTCTCCGAGCAGCGTCGCCGCTTCCACGAAGTCGGGATCATCGGATTTGATCTTCTGAAATGCGCTGATCGCGGCCTCTTCCCGTCCGTTCTCGAGATGGATCTGACCGGCCCGGAAGCACACGCCCGCTTTCTCGAGCAATTCGGCTTCGCGCGCGCTGTCACCCGCGAGCGCGTAACACTCGGCCGCCTCCGCGAACAGCCCGGCGCGCTCGTAGTTCTCTGCAGCCCGAGCCCGGTCGCCGGCCTGCTGGAACATCTCGGCGGCCTGCGCCCCGTCGCCGAAGCGTTCGTAGCACTCCCCAGCCCTGTCGTACTGCTCGAGCACCCGGTACAGGTCGCCGGCCTCGAGCAGCTCCCCCGCCTGCTCGAACTGCCGCGCCGCCTCCGATTGGTCCCCGTGATCGCGGTGATGCTCGGCCAGGATGCGCGCGGCGTCGGCCTCCCGACCGATCCGCTGCAGCACGCTCGCGGCGCGCTGGATGTCTTTGGCGCGCATGTAGAGCTCGGCGGCGCGATCGTGCTGGCCCCGCTTTTGCGCGATTTCCGCGGCAAATTCGAACATGCCGCCCTTCTCGAAGACGCTCTCGGCCTTCTCCAGCTTGCCCGCCCGCTCCCACAGGTGTCCGGTCATGCGGACCAGCTTGCGATACTCGGCGTCCTTGGCCGCGTCGCCCCCGCCACCGATCGGCGCCTCGTCGATCAGCACCTGCGCCATGCACATCGCGGCTTTTTCCCACTGCTCGCAGCGCGTGTAGGCCTGGGCGGCGTGGCGCGGAAAGTCACTCTTCTCGTAGCACTCGGCTGCGCGCTTGTGATTGCCCGCCTTCTCGAACATCTCGGCGGCGACGCTCAGATCCCCCGCGGTCGCGTACGCTTCGCCGGCGCGCGTGTGTTCGCCCTGCTGCGCGTAGATCACGCCGGCCGCGTCGTGGCTGCCCGCGCGCGCATACAGCTCCGCAGCCTCGAGGAAGCGATTCTGATCGTGACGAATCTCGGCGGCGCGCACGTACTCCTCGGCCTTCATGAAATATTTCGCCGCCTCGTCCATCAGGCCGACCGCGAAGCAGAGCTCGGCGGCCTCGATGGGCATGCCCTTGCGCGCGATACCCGCCGCCTGGCGGCGCGCCTTCTTGGCCGCGCGCGGATCGACCGGCGCAAAGTGCGAGGCGCCGCCGCCATCCTGCGCCGCGGCCGCCCCGTAGGCCCCGCTCCCGCCGCTCAGCAGGCTGGCGATCCCGACGACGAGGCCGAGTGGACCCAGCACGAAGCGCAGCGGAAATCCGGAAATCGCCCGAAGGAAGATCTGGGCGGAGTCTCCGGACGACGCCAGGGGCAGCCACTGGCCCAGTGCGGCGATGCCGCGCGCCGCAGCATTCGCAGCCGATGTGACCAGTGCTTGATCGGGCAGATAGGCGATCGCGAGTCCGAGGCCGCCGACCGCGGCGAGCCCGAATGCCCCCACCAACACCACCGCGCGAACGATCTGCCTCATCGCCCCCACACCCGTGCCCGACCCTCCCGGGCCCGAATCCACTCCCGACGACGTATCGGCGGACGGTCCGGTGGCGTTGAGCACGCAATCGCCCAGGGGAAGTGCCCGATGGGCTGCGCCCTAGAGGAGCTTGTGCTGGGCGGGCTCGCGCGCGGCGAGGGGCAGGCCAAAGTGCTCGCGGGACAGCCGCGTCGCGACCCGACCCCGCGGCGTTCGAGCCAGGAAGCCTTCGTGGATCAGGTAGGGCTCGACCACGTCCTCGAGCGTGCCCTTGTCCTCTCCCACCGCTGCGGCGAGCGTCTCGAGGCCCACCGGTCCGCCGTCGAACTTCTCGAGCAACGTGGTCAGCAGCGCGCGATCCAGTCGATCGAAGCCGGCCCGGTCCACGTCGAGCCGCTCCAGGGCGAAGCGGGCCAGCTCCCGCGTGACCGAGCCATTGCGCCCGTGTTTCACTTCCGCGAAATCCCGCACGCGGCGCAGCAGCCGATTGCCAACACGCGGTGTACCCCGGGAGCGCAGCGCGATCTCACACACCGCCGGCTCCTCGAGGCGCATGCTGAGCAGCCCCGCCGAGCGCGCGAGAATGCGCTCGATGTCGTGCACGGGGTAATACTCGAGGCGCGTCGTCCAGCCGAACCGATCGCGGAGGGGCGAGGTGAGCAATCCGGCGCGCGTGGTCGCGCCGATCAGGGTGAAACGGGGCAGCTCGAGGCGCACGGAGCGCGCGCCCGGACCCTGTCCGATCAGGATGTCGAGCTGGAAGTCCTCCATGGCCGGATACAGGATCTCCTCGACCGCGGCCGGCAGGCGGTGGATCTCGTCGATGAACAGCACGTCACCTGCTTCCAGATTCGAAAGCAGCGCGGCGAGGTCGCCCGGGCGCTCGATCGCCGGCCCGCTCGTGGCGCGCAGCGGCGCCGCCATCTCACGCGCCACCGCACACGCCAACGACGTCTTGCCCAGGCCGGGAGGCCCGTGGAAGAGCAGATGGTCGAGCGTGTCGCCCCGCTCGCGCGCGGCGCGGATGAAGACGGTGAGGTTCTCACGCACGCGCTCCTGCCCGATCATCTCGCCGAGCGTCTTCGGGCGCAGCGCCTCGTCGAAGCGCGCTTCGTCCGGCAGTGCACTCGCCGTGAGCGATTCGCGACCGTCCGTGCTCTCGATCATCGTGCCAACCTCTTCAGGGCCGCCCGCACGTACGCCTCGATCGAAGCGTCGGCGCCGATCTCCCCCTCGACATCGTTGAGGATGTGCTCGGCCTGGGCCTTCGAGTAGCCGAGATTGAGCAGCGCGGACAGTGCCTGGCTCCGCGCGCCGGCCGCGCTCGCGAGCTGCCCGCGCAGCTCGCCTGCGGCGCTCGTCCCGAGCGCCGCCGCGAGCTCGTCGGCGCGGTCGCGGAGCTCGACCAGGATGCGATCCGCCATCTTGGCCCCGACGCCCGGCACCGCGCGCAGCAGTGCGGCATCGCCGTCTCGGATGGCGCGCAGCAGATCCACCGCGGCGATGCCGGAGAGCACGGTCTGCGCCAGCTTCGGACCCACCCGACTCGCGCGCAGCAACAGCTCGAAGGCCGTGCGCTCCAGCGGCGTGGCGAAGCCGAACAGCTGCAGCGATCCCTCCCGGGCGTGGGTATGAACGTGGAGGGCAATGGTCTTGCCCGCGTCGGGCAGCGCGGCAAAGGTCGAGAGCGGAATCTGCAGCTCGTAGCCGACGCCGCGCACGTCCAGCACGACGCGCGTGGGCGCCCGCTCGCGCAGCACGCCTTCCAGCCAGGCGATCACGGAGCGCGTCTCACGCGGAGCTGGGGGCTGCCCCGCGCCCGCCGGCGCGCGCGGGGCCCCGCGCCGAGCGCGCCCAGCCGCCCCGCGTGGGCGTGACAGATGGCCGCCGCCAGCGCATCGGCGGCATCCGTGGCCGGCACAGACTCGAGCACGAGCAGGCGTTGCACCATCCGCTGGATCTGGCTCTTGGCGGCGCACCCGCTGCCGCTGACGGCCTGCTTGATCCTCGCCGCTGCGTACTCGGACAGCGACAAGCCGGCCTCGCCGAGCGCGGCCAGCACGGCACCGCGCGCCTGCCCGAGCACCAGCGCGGCGCGGGGGCTCGCCGCGACGAAGACCTGTTCGACGCTCGCCACATCGGGGCGGTGCTCGGCGATCACCTCGCCCATGACATCGTGCAGATGATGCAGGCGCGCAGCGAGACTGCCGTCCCGCCTCGGGCGGATGGTGCCGTGCGCCACGTGGATCAGCCGACCGCCGCGGCACTCGATCACGCCGAAGCCGGTCACCTGCGAGCCAGGATCGACTCCGAGGATGCGCAGCGTCGCGCCGCGCGCCCGGATCGCCGTCCCCAGCGCGGATCTCCCGCGAAATTGCTCGCCGCCGTTCTCGATGTCCGCTCTCGGCCGGGCCCTCTTGGAAGGACGGAGCCCGTTTTCGCGCGCGGCAGGGGGGAGGCCCGCGCTGCTGGAATACTAGCTCGCGATGCGCGCCATCTCCTCCTCGGAGATGTCGAAGTTCGCATAGACGTTCTGCACGTCTTCCAGGTCCTCGAGGGCGTCGGTGATCCGGAGCATCGTCTCCGCCTCGTCGCCCTCGAGCTTCACGGTCACCGACGGCTGCATCGTGATCTCGGCCTCGAGCGGCTTGAAGCCCTTGCCCTGCAGGGCGCGCCTCACGGCCTCGACATCGCCGGGCTTCGTCACCACGTCGACCGAGTCTTCCCCCTCCTCCACGTCCTCCGCACCGGCCTCGAGCGCCGCCTCGAGCAGCGCGTCGAGCTCCATCCCCTTGCGCGCGAAGCTCACGATG
>JAOUNA010000163.1 GCA_029881215.1 Myxococcales bacterium
GGTGCTGACGCTCTACCCGGGCGCCAGCCCGGAGACCGTGGAGGCAACCGTCACCGAGCCCCTCGAGCAGGTGCTGAACGGCATCGAGGGCATCCGCAGCGTGCAGTCGGTCAGCGCCTTCGGCGAGAGCTCGATCGATGTGGAGTTCGAGGCCGGTCGCGACATCGACCTCGCCTCGACGGACGTCTCCAATGCCGTGCAGCGCGGCCTCGAGGGCATCCCCGAGGAGGCCGAGCGTCCCATGGTGCTCAACGCCGGGGCCAACACCCGGCCCATCATGTGGCTGTGCGTCGCGGGCGAGAACTACAACCCCGTCGATCTCACCGATCTCGCCGACCGCATCGTGAAGACGCCGCTCCAGCTGCTGCCGGGCGTGGCGAAGGTGATGCTCGGCGGCGAGCGCCGCTACGCCATGCGCATCTGGCTCGATCCGGCCTCGATGGCGGCCCACGGCATCGACGCCCAGGACGTACGCCAGACCATCCTCGACAACAACCTGCAGCTGCCCGCCGGACAGATCGAGGCGCAGGCGCGCAAGTACACCATCGAAGCCGACGGCGTGCTCTCCGACCCGCGCGACTACGAGCGTCTCGTGATCCGCGAGACCGAGGAGATCCCCGTGCGCATCGGGGACATCGGCTGGGTGGAGCTCGGCTCCGAGAACTACCAGTCGATCACGCGCTTCAACGGCGCGCCCATCGTGGGCATCGGCATCGTGCGCCAATCGCGCGCCAATGAGCTGGCGGTGAGTCACGCGGTGCGCGAAGCGCTGCCCGCCATCCGCGCGGCGCTGCCGGAAGACGTCCAGCTCTACGTGGCGGTCGACAACACGATCTTCGTCGAGGCGTCGCTGATTGAGGTGGCGAAGACCCTCGGCATCGCCTTCGTGCTCGTGGTGCTGGTGAACCTCTTCTTCCTGCGCTCGAAGACCACCACGTCGATCGCGGCCGTCGCAATTCCGATCTCCCTGATCGGCACCTTCGCCATCATGCAGGTGCTCGAGTTCTCGCTCAATGTGCTCACCCTGCTCGCCCTCGTGCTCGCCATCGGACTCCTCGTGGACGATGCCATCGTGGTCATGGAGAACATCTTCCGGCGTCAGGAGACGGGCGAGGCGCCGCTGCGGGCGGCCAAGAACGGAGCGCGTGAGGTCGGCTTCCCGGTGATCGCAACCACGGTCTCGGTGGTGGCGGTGCTGATTCCGCTCTCGCTGATGACGGGCGGCACGGGGCGACTGTTTCGCGAGTTCTCACTGGTGATGGCCGGCGCCGTGGTGATCTCCACCTTCGTCGCGCTCTCCCTGGTGCCGATGCTGTGCTCGCGCTTCCTCGACGTGAAGCGCCGCGAGGGCCGCCTGGCGTTGGCGATCGAGCGCTTCCTCGCCCGCGTCGGCGATGGCTACGCTCGCATCCTGGAGACGTCGCTCGCCAACCGCGCGCTCGTCGATCTCATCTTGCTGTTCACCGCGGTGGGCACCGGGCTGCTCTTCTGGCTGCTGCCCCACACCTTCGTGCCGATCGAGGATCGCGGCAGCTTCCTGACGCTGATCCGCGCGCCGCAGGGCTCCACCGCGGCCTACACCGATCGCGCCCTGCAGCAGGTGCAGGCGGCGATGGCGGAGACCGAGGGCGTCGCCGGATACTTCTCGGCGATCGGACTCGGGATCGGCGGCCCCCCCAATACGTCGGACGGCATCGTCTTCACGCGGCTCCTGCCCTGGGGCGAGCGCGACGCCGTGCAGCAGCAGATCGTTGGAGCCCTGTTTCCCCGCTTCCTGTCGATCCCCGATGCCCTCGTCTTCCCGATCAACATGCCGTCGCTCGGCCAGCTCACCCTGGCGGACGTGCAGATCGTGGTGAAGAGCTCGTCGGCGCAGTTCGAGGAGTTCGTGCCCGTCATGGAGCGCCTCGCGGCGCGCGCCGCCGAGGTGCCGGGCCTGGTGAACGTGGACACGGATCTGCGCCTCGAGAACCCGCAGCTCAGCGTGATCTTCCACCGCGAGCGCAGCTCCGACGTGGGCGTGCCCATGCGCACCGTGGCCGAGGCGCTGCGGCTGCTGGTGTCCCAGAACAAGACGGACGAGTTCGTGTTGCGCAACAAGCAGTACGACGTGGTGATGGCCCTCTCGCCGCGCTTTCGCAGCACGCCGGAGCAGCTGACCGCCATCCACGTGCGCGCGCGCGACGGCAGCATGGTGCCGATCGGCTCGCTCGTCGATCTGGTGCCCGGCATCGGCCCGACGACACTCAACCACTACGATCTGCAGCGCTCGGCGATGCTCACCGGCAATCTCGCGCAGAATGCCTCGCTCGGGCCGGTGCTCGATCAGGTGCAACGCATCGTCGACGAGGAGCTGCCGAGCGGCTTCTCGTCGTCGCTCGCCGGCATCTCGCGCGAATTCCTCGAGGCTTCGGGACTCATCTACTTCACGTTCCTGGTGGCGCTGGTCGTGATCTACCTGGTGCTCGCTGCGCAGTTCGAGAGCTTCGTGCACCCGCTCACCATCCTCCTGAGCGTGCCGCTCGCCACCTTCGGCGCGCTCGCCACGCTCGCGGCGAGCTACTTCGTGTTCAAAGCCACGAACAACTCGATGAATCTCTACAGCCAGATCGGTGTGGTGCTGCTGGTCGGTCTGGTCACCAAGAACTCGATCCTGATCGTGGACTTCGCCAATCAGGCCCGCGCGCGCGGCGTCGAGCTGCTCGAGGCGCTGGGCCAGGCCGGGCGCATCCGCTTTCGCCCCATCCTGATGACGAGCGCCACGTCGATCCTCGGCGCGCTGCCACTCGCGCTGGCCACCGGCGCCGGCGCCGAGAGCCGGCGGCCGATCGGCGCCGCAGTCGTGGGCGGCCTGCTCTTCTCCACCGTCTTCACGCTGGTGGTGACCCCCGTGCTGCACCACGGCATCGTGCGCACCGCCGAGCGCCTCGGCCTGCGCACGATTCCGCCGCTGGTCGCCCTCGACGAAGTCGACCCCGGAGAAGTCGAAGCTGCCGCCCGCGGATGAATCGGATCCGCTGCGGAGAATCGCCGCACCCGTGACCGAAAAGCCACAATCGGCAACACACCGCTTGGTATGGCTCTCCTCCCGCCGGCGTGCCATCTGGCGACGTCGCTACGAGGGCATTCTTGTTGCATTCCGGCAACGAGAGAACCGCATCCAGCGCGCGATAGCGGGACCCGCGGTGGAGCCGTGGCGAACGTCAGGAAGCTGGTCGGTGACCTAGCGCGCGGGGCATGGCGATCCTGGCATGCCACCCAGAGCCCAACGTATCCTGTCGCGAGGCACGCGGCGGATCGAAGAGGAGTCCAAACCATGCCCTGTCCGAAGATCGAAGGCTGCCCGCTGTATCCGGAGCTGAAGCTCGAACTCTCGCTCAAGATCTGGCGGACGCACTACTGCGATACCGACGAAGACTACCGGCGCTGTGCCCGCTACAAGCTGTCGCAGTCCGGAGAGATGCCCCATCCACGCCTGATGCCCAACGGCGACTTCCTGGGCGAATCCAAGAAGTAGCCCCCAAGAACGGGGACGTTGTTGAATCGTTGATTTCTCGCGGGACACGAAGCTAGAGATCTGCTACTGCAGGACGCTATTCAGCTGTTCAACAACGTTCCCGTCTACGTTCTCTTCTTCCTGTCGGGCGCCGCGGCGCTGGTGTATCAGGTCGCGTGGGTGCGCTCGTTCGGATTGATATTCGGCGGCTCGCACCTTGCGGTGGCCACGGTGCTCTCCGTGTTCATGGCGGGACTCGCGCTGGGCGGCTGGTGGCTCGGACGCACGGTGGACCGGAGCGGGCGCACACTCCGGCTCTACGGCTGGCTCGAGCTGGGGATCGCGGCTTCGGCGCTCGCCTACGTCGCGCTGCTGGCGGCCTATCCCACGCTCTACATCGCGCTCGCCAGGGCCGTGGGAGACGACCGGGTCGCGCTGACGGCCATCCGCGTGCTGTTCGCAGCCGCGGCGATGATCGTGCCGACGACCCTGATGGGAGGCACGCTCCCGGTGCTGGTGCGGTTCGCCAGCGGCGGCTCGAAGGAGCTCTCCCGGCAGCTCTCCTTCCTCTACGCATTCAATACCCTGGGCGCGGTCGCGGGAACGCTGGCTGCCGCCTTCGCGCTGCTGCGGCTGCTCGGCGTGAGCGGAACCGTCGGTGTGGCGATCGCCATCAACGTCGCGATCGGGCTGCTCGCCCTGCTGCTTCCCGAGCGCGCCTTCACGTCCTCGAACTCGCCCGCGCCGGACGACGCATCCGGATCGCGCACGCCGGTGCAATCCGCCGGCGATGCGCGGGACGATCCCGTACCGATCGCGGCCTACCGCATGGTCCTCTGGGGCATCGGGGTGAGCGGATTCTGCGCCCTCGGCTACGAGGTGCTCTGGACGCGAATCCTCAGCCTGGTGATCGGCACGTCGGTGTATGGCTTCGCCACCATGCTCGTCGCGTTCCTCGCCGGAATCGCCGCGGGCAGCCAGGCCTACGGCCTGCTCGGACGCGCGCATCGATCGGACCGATCGGGGGCGCGCTCGGTGCTGGCGTTCGCGGCCGTCGAGATCCTGATCGGAATCGCCGCGCTGGTCGTGACCGTGGCGATTCGCGACCTGCCAACCCACACGAACAACATCCGGCGCCTGCTCCTAAGCGGCGCATCCAGCATGTGGGAAGCGCGCCAGATCACGCATCAGATCGTCGCGTTCGCCTACATGTTCGTCCCGGCATTCTTCATGGGAGTCGCTTTTCCGCTGGCCGGCACCGTTCACGCGACCTACCGGCGCCGCGTGGGCGGCGCCGTCGGCGAGGTGCTCTCGTACAACACGGTCGGCGCCATCCTCGGCGCAGCGGTCAGCGGCTTCGTGCTGATCTACGCGTTCGGCATCGAACGCTCGCTGCAGATCCTCGCCGCGCTCAATGTCGGCCTCGGCATCTGCGTTGCCGCGAGCCTCGCCCGGCCGCGCTGGGCATTGCCCGCGGCATTCGCGGGCGTGTTCGGCGTGCTGGTCGCGCTCGCGGTCCTTCCGGACTGGGGACGGGTCTGGAACCGCAAGTACTTCGCCATCTATCGCAACAACCAGCAGGACGCCTTCGACACGCCGTATCGCATCCGGACCGCGCTCGAGAACACGGACGTCCTGTTCTTCCACGAGGGGATCAACGAGACGATCAGCGTGATCCGCCCCAAGGGCGCCAACCAGGCGCTCATCGTCAACGGCAAGGTGGTCGCGTCGACGACCCGGCAGGATGTCCAGTGCCAGTACACGCTCGGGCATCTGCCGATGCTGTTGCATCCCGATCCGAAGCGCGTGTTCGTTCTCGGGCTCGGCACCGGCATGACCCTGGGCGCCGTCTCGATCCATCCCGAGATCGAGGAGATCGTGCTGGCGGAGCTGGAACCGTTCGTGGTGCCGGCGGCGCGCACCTTCTCCGACTTCAACCACGGCGTGCTCGACAATCCGAAGCTGCACACGGTCTTCGCGGACGGCCGCAACACCCTGCTCACCGCCCGCGAGCGCTTCGACGTGATCACGGCGGATCCGATCCACCCGTGGACGCGCGGATCGGCCTATCTCTACACCGAGGAGTACTACCACCTCGCGGCCGATCGCCTGACCCCGGGTGGCGTGATGGCTCAGTGGCTGCCGATCTACGAGCTGACTCCCGAGGACGTGGCCACCGTGGTGCGCACGTTCCAGCAGGCATTTGCCTACAGCGCCCTGTGGCTCACGCAGTACGATGCAGAGCTGATCGGCAGCAACGCTCCGCTCGTGATCGATGAGGAGCGGATCGCACGGCGACTGGAGGTGGCCGCGGTGGCGGCCGACCTGGCGATGGTGGAGATGGGCTCGGTGGACGACTTGCTGAGCTACTTTGTGGCCGGCAGCGCAGGGCTGCGCGATTTTGCGCGCCGTGGCGTCGTCAATACGGATGACAATCTCCACCTCGAGTTCTCGGCGCCGCGCTCGGTCGGGGTCGCGCGCGTGATGGGCGACAACGTCCTGGCGCTGACGCGGCACCGGGAGAGCATCGCGGACCAGCTGGCGCCGCTCGACGATGCGGAGCGAAGCGCGGCGCGGCGCGCGCGCTGGGAGCGCAACCTGCGGGCTGCGGGACTCTACGACCGGGCCCACGCGCAGTTCCTGTGGGGCCAAGCTTCGTCGCCCGATTTCGCCGCGCTGCTCGACGCGCTCGACACGTACTTTCCGGACTACGCGCCAGGTCGCTTCCTGAAGGGCGAAGCTCTCGCCCTGAAGCGCGCGGAGCCGCGCCGGATCGCGTCGGAGAGCTTTGCCCTGCTGACGCCGGACGGCGGCACGCGGAGCGTCGAAATCTCGGCGGTCGCGGTGCGCATCGGCAGCTCGCGCGGCGTCGTGATCTTCGTCGACAACGCGGTGCGGGAGGTCTACGGACAGCGCTACCAGGACGGAAGCAGCGCCGAGCTCGACGCCGCACTGCCCGCCTACGCCGGCGAGGTCCTGGCTGCGCTGCGCGAGGCCTACGAGCAAGCGGCGGCGGCCGCCGCCTCCCGCGGGCTGCGCCTGCCCCCGGCCGCGGAGACGCTCGACCGCCTGCGCGGCGTCGTGGCGCTGAAGACGAGCGGCGGTGACTGAAGCTTTCCGCGCGGCGGGCGCGCGGGGGCGTGGCGCAAGCGTGTCCCGAGTGACGGGCGTGCGCGAGCTACGGCGTGGAGCGCGGCACTGGAGATCGCCCTGCGCGCTCCGAGCTCCGCGCCGGATGCGCGACCCGGCAGCGACCGGGGGCGCAGGCAGCCCCGCGCCCGGTGAGGCGCAGGCGATTGCGCGCGAACCACGCGTAGGCGACGTCCGACAGCGAGCGCAGTCCGGGCCAGCGCGTCCAGGCGAGCAGCCAGCCGAGCCCGACCG
>JAOUNA010000164.1 GCA_029881215.1 Myxococcales bacterium
GCGGCCGGCCGGGGCTCCTCGATCCAGGAAGCTGTCGGAGGCTGCGCTCGATTCCCATGGTTCCTTCCTCCGTCCGGCCGGATCGCCCGTGCTGCCACCCGCGACACCGTGCAGCCGACCGTCTCTGCGCCGCGCAACGCGGGCGGCACGATGCAGCGGAGCGTGCATCATCGGACCAAGCGAGTCGAGCGCGTGGTCTCGCGCCCGCGGCACGGGTAGCGCACGCCCGGTCGTGGCGCCGGAGCGATCGATCCGATCCTGCGGTTCCAGCAGTGGAGAGCCGGGGAGTCGCGCCTCAGGAGCAGCGAGGGCTGCGGCCCGCTGCGCGCGATGCGTCGTTGCGCTTCAGAGCATTCGGCTAGTGCGCTGCAGCGCCCAGCGCGGCGCGGATCACGCGGGCGATCTCCGCCAGGCGAAATGGCTTCTGGAGAAAACGAATGCCTTCGTCGAGTTCTCCCTGCTGGAAGACCGCATCCTCGGTGTAGCCCGACATGCAGAGCACCGGAAGCTGCGGCCTGGAGCGACGCGCCGCCTCGGCCAGCTCCCGGCCGCTCATGCCGCCGGGGAGCACGATGTCGGTGAGCAGCAGGTCGAAGCGCTGATCTGATCCGAGCAGCTCGAGTGCGGCGGGGCCCGCGGCCGCCTCGCGTACCGCATAGCCCAGGGTCTCGAGCATCTGCCGAATCAACGCGCGCAGATCGGCGTCGTCATCCACGAGCATCACCACCTCGCTGCGCACCTGCGTGAACGCCGGCACCTCCTCGCACTCGACCCCGGCCGGATCGCTGCCGTGGTAGCGCGGGAGATAGATCTGGACCGTGGTCCCCTGCCCTTCCTCGCTGTCGATGCTGATATGCCCACCCGATTGCTTGACGAATCCGTACACCATGCTGAGACCGAGACCAGACCCCTCGCCGACGTCCTTGGTGGTGTAGAAGGGCTCGAAGACGTGATCGAGCACCTTCTCAGCGATGCCCACTCCCGTATCACGCACGGTCACCAGCACGTAGTGGCCGGGGCTCAGCTGCGTGTGTGCGAGTGCATAGTCGTCGTCGATGCACACATTGGACGTATGGATGGCAAGCTTGCCACCGCCGGGCATGGCGTCGCGGGCGTTGATGGCGAGATTGAGGATCGCGTTCTCGAGCTGGCTCCGATCGACCCGGCTGAGCCAGAGATCGGCGCTTTCCGACAGCTCGATCTCGATGGCTGCGCCGAGTGTGCGCCGCAGCAAATCGAGGAGGCTCTGCACGAGCTGATTGGCGTCGACCGGCTCCGGGTGCAGGGCCTGCCTACGCGAGAACGCCAACAGCCGCTGCGTCAGGTTCGCACCGCGCTCGGCGGCCCGGATCGCCGCCTGGATCCACTCCCTCGCCTCGGCGCCGGCGCCGATCTCTCCTTCGGCGAGCTCCAGGTTGCCGAGGATCACCGCCAGCAGATTGTTGAAGTCGTGGGCGACGCCGCCGGTCAGCTGGCCGACGGCCTCCATCTTCTGGGCCTGACGCAGCTGCTCCTCCGTGTGCTTCAAGCTGGTGATGTCCTGCACCGCGAGGATGCTCTGGACCAGCCGACCCGAAGCGTCGAAGACCGGCTGCATGAGCTCTCGCGCGTGGCGAATCTCACCGTCGGGCCGCAAGAGCCGGAGCTCCACCTCCGTCTCGACCGGCGCCGCGCGATAGGCTCGATCGAAGGCCTGGTAGCGCTCGCGGTCGTCCGGATGGATCGTCTGGAGATCCATGTCGTAGTTGCAGTAGCGCGCGAGGAAATCCTCCGCGGTGAGCCCGAACAGGCGGGCGTATTCTTCCGATACGTTTGCGTACTTCTGCGCCTGCTCGTCCCACACCGCGTAGCCGAGATTCGCGACCCGCGCCGCGGTGCGCAGCAAGATCTCGCGCTCTCGACTCGCCTCCTCAGCGCGCTCGCGCTCGGCGATCTCTGCGGTGAGCGCGGCGTTGAGCTTGCGCAGCTCCGCGGTGCGCACCTCGACGCGCGCCTCTAGCGCTTCGTGCGCGCGCTGGAGAGATTCCTCGATCTGGTGCTCCTCCGTGATGTCCTGCAGGGTGCCGGTCACCTCGACCGGCCGTCCGGTAGCGCCGAGAATCGACTCGCCGATCTCGAATACGTGGCGTGCCTCTCCGTCGGGGCGCACGATCCGATAGTCGATTTCGTAGCGCTCCCCGGATTCGTCGAACGCGCGAAACGCCTGTCGCACGCGAGAACGATCATCCGGGTGCACGAATCGATCCACCTGGTGCCGCAGAAGGGCTGCGATCTCTCCCGCGTCGACACCGTGAATTCGCGCGAACTCCTGGGACACCTCGATGAACTCGTCGCGCACGATCGACCAGCGCCAGGTACCGATCTTCGCCAGACGCTGGGCCGTGGCCAGATCCGCCTGCATGCGGCGCAGCGTCTCCGCCATCTCGCACCGCTCCACGAGCGCGCACTCGAGCGCCGCGTTGCGGGCCGCGAGCTGGGCGATGCGCGCGTCGCGTTCCTCTGCACCGTGATCCTCCTGCCGACCGCGGCGCGTGCCGAACGCGACGAATCCGCTCCAGCTCAGCAGAGCGACGAGCCCGAGCGCCTGGACGGAGCCCAACAGGTCACGCACCACGAGCACGGCGCCGGACGCCAGCGCAGCGAGCGCGATGCACGCGGCTCCCACGGCCAGCGCTCGACGCGTGTCCTGCATCGGCTCAGTCACCCGCCCGCGCGACGTCATCGGATCGCACGACTAGACACTCCCGGCCCGATCCCGGGCCACGCGACCGAGCCGGTCGCGATAGAAATTCGGGGGGAGGAACGCGAACCAGACCAGCGCGGAGCAGGCGATTTCGAGCGCGCCGAGCAGCGCGTCCATCTGGATGGAGAAGGGACTTCCCGTCTCGAACTCGATGTACATCGGAATCAGCACGAAGCTGGACAACACCTGGGCCAGGCCGAACCATCCCAGAAGCAGATAGCGATGCATCGCGAGCGGATCCATCATTCCGAGGACGCGCAGGCGCCGTGCCCGCGCGTACGCCACGGCTGCCTCGATCGCGAGCCACGCGGCGGGAAGCACCTGCCCGACCCACTCGAGCCAGAAGCCCCAGGTTTCGAGCGGCGCGTATCCGAGCCAGTCGCCCTGCAGCATCGATGCAGCGTCACCGAGCACGATGAGCGCCACCACGCTCGCGATGGCCAGGCTGGCCCAGCTGTGGCCCTCGTGAAAGACGCGCTTGGTGAAGATTGCGAGCGCGATGACGCTGAGATCGAAGAGCACGCGTCCGACGACCACGCAGATCGACTCCTGCGCGAGGACCTCGAAGGCGTGGGGCAGCT
The DNA here is from genome assembly GCA_029881215.1 of Myxococcales bacterium. GTDB lineage: Bacteria > Myxococcota_A > UBA9160 > UBA9160 > SMWR01 > JAOUNA01. Next base: position 3,325 of record JAOUNA010000164.1, read on the forward strand.
CGTAGAAGACGTAGGATACACCCATGAGCAGCAGCACGTAGCTCAGGATGCGCTCCGGCAGCTGACCGGTGCGCGAAGCATGCGAGAGCAAGCGGGCTCCCGTAAGCAGATACAGGAAGCCCGCGACGAGCTCCACGATGTATGCGTCTCCCACGCCCGACGCTCCCTGGCGGCGGCGCACGCTCCGTGGCCGCGATCCCCCACGAGAATTCGGAACATCGGAAGCCCGGCTTGAGCCGCTCAGCAGCCGGCAACCCGTCGGCAAGGACGCGGGAACGATGGCGATTGTTTCGAGCGCACAACGACCCGTCGCCGAGGGCGCTCAGCCCGTATTGCGCAGACCCGCCGCGATGCCGTTGATCGTCAGGTGGATCGCCGCGTCGAGCGCCTCGCGCTCCTCGGCGGACGCCGTGCCTTCGCGGGTGCCGCGCTTGCGCTCCAGCAGCTCGACTTGCAGGTAGGAGAGCGTGTCGAGATAGGGTGCACGCAGCGCGAGCATCTCGGCCAGCTCGGGGTCGTTCGCGAGGAGCCTGCGCTCGTCGGCGATCTGACGCACGATGCGCGCCGTCTTCTCGAACTCCCGCTCGATGCGCCGGAAGACCTGCCCGGCGCCCGGCACGTCGCGCGCGAGCGCCGCGTAGCTCGCCGCGATGTGGATCTCGACCTTGGCGAGCACCTGGCGCAGGTTGTCGATCACCGTGCGAAAGAAGGGCCAACGCCGATACATGGCGCGCAACCGCGCCAGACCCCGCTCGGCCCGGCTCTCGGCCGCCAGCGCGGCCTCGAAGCCGCTGCCGGCTCCGTACCAGCTCGGCAGCAGCACGCGGCTCTGGTTCCACGCGAAGGTCCAGGGAATGGCGCGCAGCGCCTCGATGCAGCGCGTGGCGCTGCGCCGGGCGGGCCGCGAGCCGATGTTGAGCTCCGAGATCTCGTCGATCGGCGTCATCGCGTAAAACACGTCCACGAATTCCGGCGTGTCGTAGACGAGCGCGCGATAGCTCGCGCGCGAGGCCTCGGACAGCAGATCCAGCGTCTCGGCCCAGGCGCGCGGAATCGCGTGCAGCTCGTCCGCCCGCCGGCTTTCGAGCGTCGCCTCCAGCGTGGCCGCCAGGATCAGCTCGAGCGTGTGCACCGCGGAAGTCACCGAGCCGTACTTGCTCGCGATCACCTCGCCCTGCTCGGTGAGCTTGATGCGGCCGTGCACCGTTCCCGAAGGTTGCGCGAGGATCGCGCGATGCGTCGGCCCACCCCCGCGCGCGATCGTGCCGCCCCGGCCGTGGAAGAGCTCGAGTCGGACACCGTGGCGCACTGCCTGCCGCGCGAGCTCCCGCTGCACGTGATCCAGCGCGGCGCATGCGGCCAGGTAGCCGCCGTCCTTCACCGAGTCCGAGTAGCCGAGCATGACCTGCTGGCGCATTCCGCGGGACTCGAGCTGCGCGCGATAGGCGGCAGAGTCGTAGAGCCGCTCCATCGCCAGCGGCGCGGCGCGCAAGCCTTCGATCGACTCGAAGAGTGGCACGAGATTCACCGCACTGTCGAGGCGCCCGTCGCTGCGGCGCTGCACGAGGCCCGTGTGGCGCGCCAGGGCCAGCAGCTCGAGCACCGCCGTCGCATTCTCGGTGTTCGAAATGACGAGATCCCGCACCGCCCGCGGATCGAATTCCCGCGCCGCATCCCGCACCAGGCGCAGCGTTGCGACGACTTCGCGCACTTCCTCCGAGAGATTCTCCTCGAGCATGACCGGCGGCTCCTCCGCCAGGATCACGCGCTCCAGAAAGGCCCTCTGCTCGTCGGCGGGAAGCGCCTCGAAGCGCCCGCCCGCCGGACGCATGAGCGTGCGCCGCGCCTCGGCGTGACGACCCTCGTGTTGACGGATGTCGAGCGAGACCAGCCGGAAGCCCAGCACGTCGATCTGCTCGGCGAGGTCTCGCAAGGCGCCGCCGGCCAGGCGTTCGCCCCGATTCGCCCGCAGACTCGCTCGAATGCACTCGATGTCCCCGCGCAGCGCATCTGCGTCGGGATAGCCAGAAAGGCTCGCCAGCGGGCGCCCGCTCTCGTTCTCTTCGAGATTCGCCTCGAGCCGAACGGCGATCGCGTTCAGCTTCTGGCGATACAGCTCGCGCGTGCTGTGACCGGCGATCCGGGCGCGCAGCGCCGGAAGCTCTCCGAGATCGCGTTCGAGGCTCTTGCGAAGCGCGTCGCTGACACCGACGCGTTCGCTGGAGATCGTGAACTGCTGGATCAGCGGATCGAGGCAACGCCGGTAGTAGGACAGCACGGCGCGGCGATACAGCCGCAGCGCCTCGCGCGTCACCTCGGCCGTCACGAACGGATTGCCGTCGCGATCCCCGCCGATCCACGAGCCGAGCGCGATCGAGCCCCGCGCCGCCGAGGCACCGTCGCACCCGATGGCTTCGAGCTCGCGCTCGAGGTGACTGGTCACGTGGGGCAGCGCGTGCACGAGGACGCTCTCGAGCGTGTGGAGCGCGTGCCGCACCTCGTCCACCGGCGTGGGCTTGCGATGGCGCGCCGTCGTCGTCTGCCAGAGCGCGGTGATGTCGGCGAGGATCGCCGCGCCCCATTCGCCGCGTTCGATCTCGTCCGCGAGCAGGCAGCGCTCGAGGCCCCGCTCGATGCGCCCGAGTGCCTCGTTCACCGACCAGCGCATGGCGTCGGTCGGATGTGCGGTGAGAACGATCGTCGCGCGCAGGTCCTCCACGGCGCGCGCGATCGCATCGGGTGCGACGCCGCGGCGCTCGAGCTTGCGGAACACGGCGCGCAGCGTGCCCGGCTCCCCCGGCTGGTGGATCCGCGCCTCGTGCCGCTGCTCGCAGACGTTCGACAGCCAGAAGAACAGCGTGAAGGATCGCGCGATGTCGCAGACCCGTTCCGCAGGCAGATCGTGCAGCCGCCGGCGCAGGCGGCGCTCATCCGAGGCGTCGAAGCCCTTGCGCAGCTGGCGCGCCAGCGCGCGCAGCTCGACGACCCGCGCGAGGAACGCCTCGCCCTCCTGCTCGCGGATCACGGTGTCGTGCGCCTGCTCGATGAAGCGCAGCTCCCGCTCCAGGATCGGATCGCGTTTGCGACGATGCCCCATGGGGCGCCAATGATAGGCGCTCGGATGGTGAGCGCTGCCGACCCGCACGATGCGGCCCGAGAGCTGCCCGGGCGGTCCACAACTGGGCCACGGAGCGGCGCCCCTCGGGGCTCGTCGTCTCAGCGCACGGATCGTTTCGGAGAGCGCCCGACACCGCGCTGGCACACTCCTTGCTGTTGTGTAGCCGTGTACTCCGGGAGGTCCGCCATGACGGGCTACAGCCAGCTTCTGTTTCGCGACGAGGCCCGGAGCCGAATCCTCAGGGGCGCCAGCACGCTGGCCGACGCGGTGCGCGGAACGCTCGGGCCTCGCTCGAAGTGCGTCTTGATGGAGAGGAAATGGGCGAGTCCGCTCGTCTGCGACGACGGCGTGACGATCGCCAAGCAGATC
>JAOUNA010000249.1 GCA_029881215.1 Myxococcales bacterium
GGATGAGGGCTCGGCCGAAATCCACGCAGCCCTGGGCGCGGCGGCGGGCGCCCTGGGTCGAACGCAAGAGGCGCTGCAACACAATCGCGCGGCGCTGGGCTTGGATCCGCAGCAGCTCTCGGCCGCGAACAATCTGGCCTGGACGCTGGCGACGCATCCGAGCGACGCGATTCGAGATGCGGAGGAGGCGATCCGGATCGCGGAGCGCGCCGTCGCGCTCACGCAGCGACAGGTGGCCGATCCACTCGACACGCTGGCTGCAGCCTATGCGGCGGCGCAGCGCTTCGAGGACGCGGTGGGCGCCGAAGTCGACGCAATCCGCATGGCGAACCTGGCGGACGAGACCCGCAAGGCGGAGGGCTTTCAGGCGCGATTGCGTCTGTACCGTGCGGAGCGCGCCTATGTCGATGGCGAGCCGGCCTCTGCCGTTGAAGCGGCCCTGCCCGCCTCGGATCTGCAGGGCGCCGTGCTGATCCTGCTGGACACCGTGCGGGCCGATCACCTCTCCGCCTACGGCTACGCGCGGCCCACCTCGCCCGTCCTGGAGGCGTTGGCGAAGCGCGGTGTGCTCTTCGAACAGGCCATCAGCAGCGCGCCGTGGACGCTTCCGGCGGTGGCGGCACTCCTGGCGGGAGACGTGAGTGCACGCACCTATGACGCGGAGCACCGCCAGCTCGAGCACTCCGCGGTGGAGTCGCTGGTGCGCGCCGGCTATACGACCGCCGCCTTCACCGAGGGCGGTTTCGTCTCGCGGCACTTCGGCCTCGATCGCGGCTTCCTCGAATTCAGCGAGGAAGAAGGCGCCGTGCAGCTCCTGAGCGGCGACGAGCGGCGCGGCAGCGGACGCGGTGGCTCGATCCAGAAGACCTTCGCGGCGGCGGGCGCCTGGCTGGCGAAGCACCGCGACGAGCGCTTTTTCCTGCTCGTCCACACCTACGAGCCCCACACGCCCTACACGCGCCGCCGCTTCGCCCAAGGGCTCGATCCGGGGCGATTCGGCACGCGCTTCACGCTCAGTGACGTGCGCGCCCTGCAGAGCGGTGAGATCGAGCCGACGCCGGCAGAGCTGCGCTACATCGAGGCGCTCTACGACGGCGGCCTGTTCGCGAGCGACCGCCAGATCGGTGTCCTGCTCGAGCAGATGGATCGGCTCGGGCTCGCCGACCGCACGCTCGTGGTCGTCACGAGCGATCACGGCGAAGAGCTGGGCGAGCATTTCCCCGAGCGGACCGGCGATCACGGTCACGCGCTGCACGACAGCCAGGTGCGGGTTCCGCTGATCCTGGCCAACCCCCGGGAGCGCTATCCGCTGCGGCGCGTCGCCGCGCAGGTGCGCAGCATCGATGTGCTGCCCACCGTGGCTGCGCTGCTGGGCGTGCACGTCGGCGACGAGCGCACGGGGCGGGATCTGACGCCGCTGATGCGCGGGAGGCGCGAGCCCGAACGCAGCGCCTTCGGTGGCTTCACGAAGGCGGGGCCCAATCGAGCGTTTCTGCGGAGCGGGGGCTTCAAGTACATCGAGTCGACAGGGGGCGAAGCCCGGCAGCCCATGCGCACACCGCCGCCGGACCGGCAGCTCTACGCACTGCAAGCGGATCCCGGCGAGCAGCGCAATCTGGCGGCCGAACAGCCCGAGCGGCTCGCCGTCTGGCACGAGAGCTTGCGTCGCGCGCGCGAGGCCTCCGGCCACGGCGCCACGGCGACGGGCGCCGGGGCGGTCCCCGACGCGCTGCGCGAGCGGCTCAGGTCGCTCGGCTACAGCGAGTGAAGAGCGCCCGCCATGGCGCCTCGCCGCGCGCTCAGGACAGCGCGCGAGCCGCCTCGGCCAGCTCACGCACCCACGCCACCAGGCGCCCGCTCGCGACGGACGCGTGCAGCGCGTGATCGTCGTCCACCTCGATGAGTCGGACGAGGCTCGGGGTCCCGCTGCGCGCGAGCGTCCGACTCTCCTCGACGTCGATCAGCGTGTCTGCCAGGCCATGCACCAGCCAGACGACGCGGCCCTCGGGCAGCTGCGGCGCGAGCCCCATGCGCAGCGCCGCCTGGGCCAGCAGCAGCGTCGGGCCCTGCCAGAGCTCCCGCTGCAGCAGCGCCAGCGCCACGGCGCCGCCGAAGGAGGAGCCGACGAGGACGTCGGGCCGGAAGCTGCGCAGCGCCTCCGACTGCACGCGCAGCGAGGCCTCGAAGTCCCGGGTGTCCATCGCGGGCGTCTTGGCGTCGAAGTGCTCGGCGAGCACGCGCGCCTTGCTGCCCTGTGGGCTTCCCTCGAGTCCGTGGATGAATTGCACGCGCAGGTTGGACACGCGGGATGCATAGCACGCAGCCGCTGCAGCGGCGCAGCGCAAGTTCCCGCAGGGCAGCGCGACCCCGATCACCGAGCGTCCCGCCGATTGCGCGCGCCGCGCGCTGATCTACGCTTCCCGTCGATGCTGTCCACGCGCATGCGCTGCCCCGAGGTGATCGCCCGAAACGGCAGGTTCAGGATCGGCCAGGTCGTGCGACACCGACTGTTTCCATTCCGCGGCGTGGTGTTCGACGTAGATCCGAGCTTCAGCAACACCGACGAGTGGTGGCTCTCGATCCCCGAGGAGATCCGCCCGCACAAGGACCAGCCCTTCTACCACCTGCTTGCCGAGAACGAGGACGCGACCTACATCGCCTACGTCTCGGAGCAGAATCTGCTGCCCGACGAATCCGGAGAGCCGATTCGCCACCCGCAGGTCGCCGAGGTCTTCGGCAAGTTCTGCGACGGCAACTACGCGCTCCGCCTGCACCGCCCGCACTGACGCGCGCCCGGCTCCGGCGCGGCACGTCGCTGCCGTGTTGCGCTGCAGCGCGCCCCGACGCACCGCGAAGCCGAGCTAGCGCCCGCGGCGCGTCGGGATCTCCTGAAAGGCGAGGTCCTTGTCCACGCGCGGCTCGCCGGGCAGGCCGAGCACCCGTTCCGCGAGGATGTTGCGCAGGATCTCGTCCGTTCCCCCGGCCAGGCGCAAGCCCGCCGCGTACAGGTAGATCTCCTGGAACGAGGCGCCGACGGGCGTCGCCTCGGCGTCCAGGCCGGCACCCGCGCTGCCCTGCAGCTCGAGCGCGAAGCTGCCCAGCTGCTGGCGCAGCGCGGCGCCCACGAGCTTGCCGATGGCATTCTCGGGGCCGGGCGTCTGGCCGCGCGACAGCGCGGTCCAGGCGCGATTTCTCGTGTGCTCGAGGCCCCTGGCGCGGACGTAGAAATCGGCGAGGCGCTGGCGGACCCCCGCATCCTGCAGCGCCGGTCGACCGCTCCAGGGGGTCTCGCGCGCGAGCTGCAGTAGCTCGTCGAAGCCGGGTCCGTACCCGGTGCCGCCGCCCAGCACCAGCCGTTCGTTCATGAGCGTGGTGAGTGCGCAGCGCCATCCGTCGTTCACGGCTCCGACGCGGTTCTCGTCGGGAACGCGCGCGCCATCGAAGAACACCTCGTTGAAGTCGCTCTCTCCGTTGATCTGACGAATCGGCCGGATCTCGATCCCGGGCGACTCCATGTCCACGATGAAGTAGGTGATGCCCGCGTGCTTGGGCGCGCTCGGATCGGTGCGGGTGAGCACCATGCCCCACTTCGAGTAGTGCGCTCCCGAGGTCCAGGTCTTCTGACCGTGCAGGATCCAGGCGTCGCCGTCGCGCACCGCGCTCGTGCGCAGCCCCGCCAGGTCCGATCCGGCTGCCGGCTCGCTGAAGAGCTGGCACCAGATCTCGTCCGCCCGCAGCATGGGCGGCAGGTAGCGCCGCTGCTGCGCCGCGCTGCCGTGCACCATCAGGGTGGGGCCGAGCATGCCCTGCCCCACGCTGAACAGATTGGGCGGAACGCGATAGCGCGCCTCTTCCTGCTCGAAGATCACGTTCTGGATCGCGGTCGCGC
>JAOUNA010000307.1 GCA_029881215.1 Myxococcales bacterium
CCGCGCCCCCCGTACTCGACGGGCCAGGTGATGCAGGCCCACCCCGCGTCCGCCTTGCGCGCCTGCCAGGCGCGGGCGCGGACCAGCAGATCGCTCGTGCGATCGGCAACGCCGACGGGAGCCTCGCGCCGCTCACCCGGCGTCCGGCGCTCGGCGTTGGCGTCGAGCCAGCTGCGCACCTGCTGTCGGAATGCGGCCTCTTCCGGGGTGTCGTCGAAGTCCATGCGCTCTCTCCTCAGGCCTCGAGCTGCCGCACCAGGCGCTCGCGCCACGCACTCGCTGGACCCAGCGCCAGTCCCAGCGCCAGCGCGCGGCGGTAGAAGAGATGACAGTCGTACTCCCAGGTGAAGGCCACGCCGCCGTGCATCTGGATCATCTCCGCCGCCGCGAGCGAGAAGGCTTCGCTGGCGGCGACGCGCGCCGCGCACGCGGCGCTCGCGAGCTCGCGGGATTCGCTCTCGAGCGCCCACGCGCCGTAGTAGGCGTTGGCCGTGGCCAGCTGGATCTCCGCGTAGCAGTCGACCATGCGGTGCTTGAGCGCTTGGAACGAGGCGATGGGCCGACCGAAGGCGAAGCGATCCAGGCAATACGCGCGCGTGAGCTCGAAGGCGCGCTCGGCGCCTCCCAGCTGCTCGAAGGCCATCAGCACCGCGGCCCGGTCCATGAGGTGTTCGATCAACGCCGCGTCGCCGCCGTCTGCGCCGAGCAGCTCCCCCGGCGCATCGCGCAGCACGATGCGACCCAGGGGCCGACTCGGATCGAAGCTGCGCAGCGCGCCGACCTCGACGCCCTCCCCCGAGAGATCCACCAGCACGAGCCGCGCGCTCTCCGCGTCGCGCACAGCCACGAGCGCGATCCCCGCACGCGCGGCGTCGGCAACCGGAATCTTGCAGCCGCGGACCCGGCCCTCGCGATACGTGGTCTGGAGCGCGTCACTCTCGCTGCGCCCCGGCCCTTCACTCAGCGCGAATGCGCCGACCAGCTCGCCCGCGGCGAGGCGCGGCAGGTAGCGCTCCTTCTGCGCGTCGCTGCCCGCCATGAGTAGCGCCTCGGTGACGAGATACACGCTCGATGCGAAGGGAAGCGGGGCGAGCGCGCGGCCGAGCTCCTGCGCCAGCAGCGCCAGCTCGAGGCGACCGTACCCGGCACCGCCGAACGACTCGGGAATCGCCGCACCCAGCCAACCCATTTCGGCGACGCCCTTCCAGAGCGGTTCGTCGAAGGCCGCATCCGACTCGAGCACGCCGCGCGCAACGCTCAGCGGACAGCGCTCGCTCAGGAAGTCGCGCGCCGTCTTCTGCAGCAGTCGCTGCTCTTCGGAGAAGTCGAAATTCACGCCGACTCACTCACGCCGGATCCCTCAGGCCGGATCCCTCAGGCCGGATCCCTCACGCCGACCAGCGGCGGGCGCGAGCCGAGCATAGCGCCGCGGGCTCGGCGCGCTGCGAGCGAAGGGCTCGAGCGCACCCCGAGCCGCGGCGCGCACTGACCGAACGGTCGGTCGGAGTGCGTGCAGCGCACCGCGTTGCCGAGCGCGCCTCAGATTCCGGCGGGCGCCGCGCCCGAGGCCTCCCCGAGCGATCCGAGATGTGAGGACCATGCCTCCACGCGACTTTGGCGCGCTCGCACGATGAAGCGCTTGGGCGCATCGCCCACGAAATAGAACGGGTAGCAGGTCACCAGCGTGACGCTGGGCTCTTCGGTCGCTGCGAGCACCTCGACGTCGGACGGATCGACCACGCGGATCTCGATCACCTCGTAGGTCCCGACACCCTCGAGCGTCGAGAGCTGCAAGACATCTCCGACCTCGAGGTGTCGGAGGCCGCGGAAGAAGCCGTCGCGATGTCCGGCGATGCCGACGTTGCCCGTCTCGCCCGGCAGCGCCGTGCCTTCGATGTGCCCGACGCCGCGGTTCAGCGTCCACTCGTCCGTGCCCGCCAGCACCATCACGCGGATGCCCGCAGCCGGGACGTCGAGCCGCGCCAGGGCCTCGTGCGGAGCGCCGCGGCTGTCAGCGAATTGGCGGATCCGCTCGGAGGACCACTCGCTGTGGTCGACTTCGAGCCGCTCGATCTCTGCCAGCGCGCGCAGGAACGCCTCGCGCTCGCGGGCCTGCGTCCAGGACGCCTGGGCGCACGCGAGCGCGTAAACCCCGAGGCACGCCACGCCCAGGATCCACAGGGCGTACTCACACGCGCGCAGCGCGCGCGCACGCCGAGCGCGCGCGCTGGCGCGTGTCAGCCGCCCCCCCGCTCGCAGCGGGGCGTTCGTCATGTCGGACTTGCCGACGCGCATGGCCCGTCCATCGGCGGCACCCAGAGCGGCCCTGAGGCGCCTACGGTCGCCGGCGCGCGATGCGCAGCGCCGCCGCCACGCCGAGCGCGGTCACACCGGCCAGAGCCACGCCGGGCAGCGGGCTCGCGGTCTTCGGCAGCTCGGGCTGGACCACCGCAACGGGCGGCGGCGCAGGCCGCGGGGCCGGTTGCGGTCGAGCCGGCGGCGGTGCGGGTCGCGTCACGGCGACCGGCTCCGGTGCCGGTGCGGGCTGCTTGCTGGCACAGGCCAACAGGGCCGTGGCGAAAGCGATGATCATGGCGATTCGAAGCATGGCATGACACTCCTCGTAGCGGCGTCCCTGGGGACTGCGATTCGGGGCCGGGCGGGATCATCGCAAACTCAGCCCCGACTCCCCAGCACGGCGCTACCGCGCGTGCGCTGCGCAGCGACAGCGCGCCGCGCGCGGCGCCGATCGTCTCGCGCTGCAGCCTCGCCGCGTGCGCAATCCGGGCGCCATAATCCAACAAAGCCAAGGAAGAAAAGATGCTTTGCGAGGCTTAGTTAGAAAT
>JAOUNA010000001.1 GCA_029881215.1 Myxococcales bacterium
GGCGTACGCGCGCAGGGCCGCCGGCGTGTCGCGCGCCGGATCGAGCGTGATGGACACGAAGCGGGTGCGCTCGCGCAGCGCCGCGGGCAGGCGCCGCTGCCACGTCACGTGCGCGCTGGTCAGGATGGGACACGGGCCCGTGCACTGGGTGAAGACGAAGTCCAGGACGACGAGGCTGCCGCGCAGATCGGCGAGGTCGAGCGGTCGGCCCTCCTGATCGGTCAGCGCGAACGGGGGCGCGGGATCGCGAACGCCGGCGAGTCGCGCGGCGGGCGCTGCGGATCCCGCGGCGCCCGCCTCGAGCAGCTCGAAATCGATCACCTGGAAGGCGTGGCGCTCGCGCCGCAGCGTGAACGAGATGAGCATGCCGGGTCGCATCCGCTCGAGCAGCGCGCGATCCGGCACGTCGAAGCTCATGGTCATGGCCGACATGAGGCCGGGAATGTCGCCGTGCTCGATCGAGACCTGGCCCTCGTCGGGGTAGACGCCGCGCACGACGCCCTGCCCCTCGTAGCGCGGCGCGCCGCAGGCCAGCGCGAGGAGCAGCGGGGCCACGCGCCAGAGCACGCGCATCTCAGCGCAGCTCCGCCAGGAAGCGCGCCTCGAGCGCAGCGGCGTCGAGGCGATAGGTGCGCTCGAGGGCGCGATCGAGATTGCGCGTGCGGATCAGCTCCGCGTAGAACTGCGGCAGCTTTCGCTCGCCGTGGCTGCGCGTCAGGTGCTCGATCAGCGCGTACGACTGGAGATACGCGATCTGCGCGCGCTCGCCGCCCATCTGGGCGAAGGACGCCGTGTTGAGCGTCTGCAGTGGAAGCAGCGCGCCGGCCTGGGAGAGGCGCGCCAACGCCGCCGCTTCTCCGCCCGACAGGCCGCGCTTGCCCAGCGCGCGCGCCTCGAACCACTCGGCGCCTCCCTCGTTCACCCAGCCCGGGAAGATGAGCGCCGGCGCCGCGGCGTCGAGCGCCGCGTGGACCAGCTCGTGGTGCAGCACGCGGGAGAGCGCATCCGTGAGCCGCGTCGCGCCGCGAATGCGGATGACGCCGTGGTAGAAGCCCGCAGCCTGGAAGCGGAAGAGTCCCTCGAACTGCCGATCGAATGCGGCCGGGTCGTAGATCACCACGTCGATGCGCCGCGCGGGTCGCAGACCGAGCAGGTGATCCAGGCTCTCGAAAGCCCGCTCGAGCTCGGCGAGCACTTCCTGCTCGAAGCGACGCGAGCCGTAGAAGCCGCCCGATTCGTCGATGTCGACGTCCTGGTACAGCGCGAAGTGCGTCGAGCTGCGCTGCTCGAAGGTGCCGTCCGCGCCGCGATCCGCCGCCCGCGCGAAGCCGGCCGGCCACGCCATCCCTCCGACGAGCAGGGCCGCGAGCGGGATCCCGGAGAGGATCCGATGCGCGCGTCGCGCGCGCCGCCGCCTCACGCCGCGCCCCACCCTCACGCCCGGGCGCTGGGCCGCGCGGAGACGGCCTCGTACCAGCGCTGCAGGTTCTTGTGCGCGGCATCGATGCGGATATCGCTCGGCTTGCCGAAATCGATGCCGACCCATGCGGTGATGTCGGCGATGCTGAAGCGATCGCCCGCCACGAAGCGACGCTCCGCGAGCTCGGTGTCGAGCCAGGCCAGGCGCTTGTGCGCCGCGCGCCGATTCACTTCGCCCCACTCGGCGACCTGCGGGATGCGACCCGCGAAGAAGGCGTGGGTGTTGCGAAAGGTCTGCGCGATCGGTCCGAACACCTCGAACTCCATGCGCCGGTTCCACATCTCGACGAATGCGCGATCCAGCGCGTCGACGCCCATCAGGGGCGGCTCGGGCTGCAGCGCCTCGAAGTAACGGCAGATGGCCACGGACTCGGTCAGATGGCGGCCGTCGTCGAGCTCGAGCACGGGCAGGCCGGCCAGCGGATTCTTCGCCAGGAAGTCGGGCTGCTTGTGCTCCGCCTTGACGATGTCGACCTGCACGGTCGGCACGTCGATGCCCTTCTCGGCGAGGAAGATGCGCACGCGGCGCGGGTTCGGAGCGAGTCGAAAATCGTAGAGCTTCACGCGGCGTCCTCCGACGAGACGGAGTGTATCCGCGTGCCGGAGGGGCTGCACCCGGGGCTAGAAGGGCACCATTCCCATCGTGAAGAAGGTGACCGCACCCCGGGCCGCCAGCTTGAACAGCTCCTGCATCTGGCGCGCGGCCACTTCGGAATCGCTGTGGCCGGGGCAGGACTTCTGGCTCTGCTTGAGCGAGGAGAGGTGCGTGTCGAGGCGATCCACCCACTCGTCGTTCTCGAGCGCATCGGCGCGCTTCGACATGGTCTCGAAGTGCGCGATCTGCACCTCGTAGTAGCGACAGCGCGCCTGCTCGTCGGCCGCTGCACCGGACGGCGCCAGCAGCAGCAGCAACAACGCCAGGGCAGCGAGTCGTTTGATCCGCATCGAGACCCATCCCTCCCGATTCAGGGGTTCTGCGGCCTCCTGCGTATCGGCGAAACCGCGCTGTGGATGAAGCGCGGCGCAGATCGGCTCCGGCCCGCTGTCGAAAAGTGCAGGAAAATCAGTGCATTCTACAGCTCAGTTGCAATCGCCTGAGCGGTCCGGCGGGCCAGCGCCATCAGCGTCCACATCGGATTGACGCTGGGGCAGCGCGGAAAGACCCCGCTGTCCGCGATGTAGAGATTGTCGAAGTCGTGGCAGCGCCCGAGCTCGTCGACCACGCCGCGCGCGGGATCGCCGTGCATGCGCGTGGTGCAGAAGGCGTGGTTGCCACCCAGCACGAGATCGCCGGGCGCGAACGTGCGCGCGAGCAGCCTGCGGGCCTGGTCCAGCGAGCGGATCTCTGCGTCGATGCCGTGCAGTCCGGGCAGCACGGAGCGCGCGCCGGCCGCGAAGAAGATCTCCGTCAGCACCGAGATCGCCCGCACGAGCAGCGCCAGATCGCCCGGATCCAGCCGCCAGGCGAGGCGCGGGTCGAGGCTGCCGCGCCGGGGCAGCACGCGGCCGAGCGAGGCATGGCAGGTGCCGATCGCGTCCCAGATCGCCGCGCGCGGGATGTCCTCGAAGCGGCGCTTGAGCGCGCGCCCGGATCCGGGCATGCGCATCGCGAGCAGCGCCGGCGGCGCCCACAGCGTCTCGAGCTTGAAGCCTTCGCGCAGGAACTGGCACGACTGATAGCCCTGGGTCGCGCCGAATCCCGGATGCACGGCCTCGGGAAAGACACCCATCACCGCGACGCCGGGGTGGAACTGCAGATTGCGGCCGACCTGGCCGGAGCCGTTCGCGAGATTCCCGCTGCGCAGCAGCAGGACCGGCGTCGCCATGCAGCCCGCCGCGAGCACCACCAGGCGGGCGTGCACGCGAAAGCGATGGGAGGGCCGACCGGTAAAGGGCGCCACGATGCGGCCCGCAACACCGCGCGCGCGCCGGCCGTCGACCTCGACGCACTCGACGCGCGCGGAGCTCAGCACGCAAGCGCCGCCGCGCAGCGCATCGGCAACGTAGGTGATGTCCGTCGACTGCTTGGCACGCGAGCGGCAGCCGCTGAAGCACTCGCCGCTGCCGCGACAGCCGCGCACGTTGCGCAGCGTGGGCTCGCAGTGGTAGCCGAGCGCCTCGCAGCCGCGCTTGAAGAGAAGATTGCGCGGGCCCTGCACCGCCTCGGGCGTGGCGGCGATGCCGAGGTAGCCGCCCACCGCGTCGTAGTGCGGGTCGAGGTCGGCGCGCGTCGTGTGCGCGAGCGCAAAGGCCTCGCACCAGCCGTCGAGGGCGAAGTCGGGCGCGCGATGGCAGATGGCCGAGTTGACCAGGGAGCCGCCGCCGAGGGCGATGGCCTGCAGCGTGGGCATCACGGTGCCCGTGGTGTGGCGCAGTCCGCCCTCCCGCAGGGTGCGCGCCATCGAGCGGCCGCCCTCGAGCGTGTAGTCGGCGGGTGTGAAGGGTGGCCCTTCTTCGACGAGCACGACGCGCGCGCCGGCGTCGGTGAGCTCCTTCGCCACCACGGCGCCACCGGGACCGGAGCCGACCACCACCACGTCGGCGTGCTCCTCGAAATCCCGCCCGTACTGGGCGAAGACGCGCAGATCGACGCGCGCTTGCGTCATTGCCTCTGCGCCGATCGCCCGAGCGGAATGCCGGCACTCGGCGCCGTGAGATCGGCGCGGGTCCAGGCAATCTCGTCCGGGTGGGCGCCGATGCGCGGGTAGAGCAGATCCACCTCGAGAACGGGCGACTCGATGACGTGCGGCGCCAGGTCGAGCGCGCGCAGCACCGGCGCATGCGCGAAGAATCCGAGCGTCACGATCGCGCGCAGACTTGCGAACACGAGACGCCTGGCGAAGAGTCGACTGCACGCCCAGCCTTCGAGCACCGCGATGCGCTGCTCGAGCGGAAGCGCCGAGAAACGCCGCAGACCGCGCAGGCCACCGGGCGCCGGGAACAGGAGCGTCCCGTGCTCGATCAGGAAGAACAGGAGGCGCATGCGCGCGCGGGATCGCGGGGGGGCTTCCGCGACGAAGCCGTCGACGTAGCGGGGAATCCCGGCCTCGAGCCCCGAGCAGGCCAGCGCGCCGCCGGGAGGAAAGACGGCCTCGGCGACCGCCGCGACGCAGGCCATCTCCGCGGGGCGCAGGCAGCGCGAACCGCGCGGCGCGGGCGGATAGCCGAGGCCGACGCGGGCGGCGATCCAGCCGGCGAACAGGGCAGCGGCGGTCCAGCCGAGCATCGCGGCAGCATACACCGCGTTCGGCAACCTCAAGCCGGGCGCCCCCGGCTCCGATGCAAGGAGACTGCCCCCCGGCTGCGAGCGCGAGCGACGAAGCTGATGGTACCCGCGAAGCGAGCGAGCGAAGCCCTGCGCCTGCACCTGGGCTGCGGCCCGTGCACGCCGGCGGGCTGGGTGAACGTGGATTACGCGCTGGGGGCCCGCCTGGCCAGGATCGCGCCGCTGCGCCCGCTGCTGCGCGCGCTCGGCCTGTTCCGCATCGACTGGTCCGGCTCGATCGTGCTCCACGACCTGCGCAAGCCCTTTCCCTGGGCGGATGGCTCGGCGCACGCCATCTACAGCTCGCACACGCTCGAGCATCTGTCCGCGCGAGACGGGCTGCAGTTTCTGCGCGAGTGTCAGCGCGTTCTCGCGCCCGGCGGCGTGATCCGCATCGTCGTGCCCGACGTCGGCGCCATCCTGCGCGATTACGAGAAGGGACGCTTTCCGGCGACGGAGCTGCTCGAGCACCTGGGCGCCTTCGGCGAGACGCCGGACGACGGCGCGCTGCGCCGCCTGCTGGCCCCGCTCGTGCGCTTTCCGCACCGCTGCATGTACGACGCAGCGAGCCTGCTCGAACGCATGCGCTGCGTCGGCCTCGACCCACGTCTCGCGCCGCCACTGGTGAGTCGCATCCCCGACCTCGGCGAGCTGGAGCGCGAGGAGCGCACGCGCGACAGCCTGATCGCCGAGGCGCAGAAGAGCGACGCCTGAGAGCATGTCGCAGCGCGCCGCGAGCCAACCCATCGCCGAGGACGAGACGTCGCCGGGCCGCACCCAGCGCGTGGCGCTGCTCACGAATTGGCTCCCGCCCTATCGGCTGCCGGTCTACCGGGATCTGGACGCGACGCCCGGCTGGCAGCTGCGCATCCTGGTGGGCAGCCAGGCGGCCGCCGGCTGGGAGCGCGCCTACGCCGGCGCGCACGCGCGCGGTCGGCAGACGCTCGACGTCGAGACGCTGCGCAGCTGGTCGCTGCAGCGGCGCGTCTCGGTCCACGCCGAGGGCGACGCCTCGCAGCCGCTGGAGCTGCAGCTGCCCTTCGGCGCGCTCGGCGGGCTGGCGCGCTTCCGACCCGACGTGGTGGTGAGCAGCGAGCTCGGCGCACGCACGGCGCTCGCCGCGCTCTACGCGCTCGCCCGGCGCATTCCGCTCGTCATCTGGAGCTATCAGTCGCGCGCCTGGTCGGCGACGGCGGGGCCGCTGCGCCGCGCCTGGCGGCGCGCGCTGCTGGCGCGGGCCGACGCGGTCGTGGGCATGGGCGTGCAGGCGCGCAGCGTGCTGCGCGACCTGGGCGTACCGGACGCGCGCATCTTCGACGCGCCCAACGCCCACGATCACGCCGGGCTGCTCGACGCGCTGGCCCGCAGCGATGCGGCGGCGCGCCGCGCGGCGCTCGGCTGCCGCGCGCGCGTGGCGTTGGTCGCGGGTCGGCTCGTCGCGGCCAAGGGACTGCGCCCGCTGCTGGCGGCCTGGCGCGCGCTCGCCCCTGAGCTGCGCCGCGACTGGACCCTGCTCGTGGTGGGGGATGGCCCGCTGCGCGGCGAGCTCGAGGCGGCAGCGGCCCGCGCGCAGCCCGGCGCGATCGTGTGCGCGGGCGCCGTGGCCGCCGCGGAGATGGCGGAGGTCTACGCCTGCGCGGACCTGCTGGTGTTTCCGAGCCTGGGCGATCCGTGGGGGCTGGTCGTGAACGAGGCGCTGGCCTGCGGCGTGCCGGTGCTGTGCTCCGAGCTCGCGGGCTGTGCGGATGACGTGATTCGCGACGGAGAGAACGGCTGGCGCTTCGATCCGCGCAGTCCCGCCGCATTCTCCGCCGCCCTGGCCGGCGCCCTCACCTGCGCCGAGCTCCCGGCCATGGGCGCGCGCGCGCGCGACGCGGCCAGGCGCTTCACCCCCGAGCAGATGGCAGCGGGCCTGCGGCGCGCCATCGAGCACGCGCTGCGGCTCAGCGCGTGACCGAGCGCAGCGCCTCCTCCAGCAGCTCGACGCAGCGCTCCGGCGCGTAGCAGGCCTCGTACTGGGCGCGGGCGCGCTCCCCGAGCCGACGGGTGCGCTCGGGATCGAATGCCAGGGCGCGACACGCCTCGGCCAGGCTCTGGACGTCTCCCATCTCGAAACGCAGCCCGGTGTCGTCCGCCGCGACCAGATCGGAGAGCGCCGTGGGATGCGCGACCACCGCAGCGCGCGCGCATGCCTTCGCCTCGATCAGGCTGAGCGGGAAGTTCTCGTACCAGCGCGACGGCACCACCACGAAGGCGGCAGCGCGCATGGCGGCGAGCACCCGATCGTGCGGCACGCCCCCGACCCAGCACACACCCGGCACGTCCGCCGCGCGCGCGCGCAGGCGCTCTTCCTCCGGCCCGGCCCCGACGATGCGCAGCGGATAGCCGTCGAGCTGTCGCCAGGCCTCGATCAGCAGATCCACGCCCTTCTCCGGCGAGAGACGCCCGACGAACAGCGCCCCCTCACCGGGCGGGCACGCGGGCCCCGGATCGGGCACGGGCAGCGGCACCACGCGAAAGCGCCCGGGCGGAATTCCCGTGGCCAGCAGCACGCGGCGCGCAAAGTCGCTCGGGGTCGTGAACAGATCGACGCAGGCGTGCCAGGTGCGGCGGCGGCGGTGCAGCGCCGTCATCTCGGACCAGACCAGCGTCTGCAGGCGCGAGCCGCGGTAGCAGGCGTGGCGCACGGCGTTCCAGGGCCCGAGCGCGACGCAATCCTCACAGCTGCGCCCGCCGCGCAGCATGAGCCCGTTGGCGCAGAGCAGTCGGTAGTTGTGCAGCGTCTGCACCACGGGAATGCCGCGCGCGTGCAGCCGGGTGTGCAGCGCCGGTGAGAAGACGGGGAAGAAGTTGTGCACGTGGGCGACGTCGATCGGATGCGCGGCGAGGAAGGCGTCGACGCGGCGCAGCGTGTCGGGATTCCAGCGCGCGCGCAGCCCCGCGCGCAGCGCGCCGAGGCTCGACGCGCCGATCTCGTCGCGGTTGTCCACGGCGAGCGCGTGCACCTCGTGCCCCGCCTTCGCGAGCAGCTCCGCCTCGAGCTCGAAGGCCACGTCCTCGCCGCCGCGATAGATGTAGTGGTTGTGGAAGAGTCCGACGCGCACTCAAGACTCCCCGCTCGTCGCATGCCGTGCGCGCAGCCCGTGCAGCTTTCCCGCCTGCACGCAGCCGCGCAGCCAGGCGCGTGCGGCCCGACGGGGGCCGAGCAGCAGCGCGAACGGCAGCGCACAGAACGCCGCCGCGAGACCGGCCAGCGCCCGCAGCGCCGGCCGCAGCCGGTGCGGCTGCACCCGCGCCTCGACCCGCGCGTAGCTGGCGCCCCCCTCGAAGGCGCGGCGCGCGAGCCAGCTGAGGCACTGGCGCTCCGGCGGCACGAATTCCTCCACCTGCGCCTCGTCGCACCAGACGAAGCGCGCGCCGCGCCGCTGCATGCGGCGGAAGAGATCGAGGTCCTCCCCGACGCCGCAGCCGAAGGCGGGATCGAATGCGACGTCTGCGAAGAGCATCCGCTTCACGAACGCGTTGCCGGTGCGGGCGCCGCGCGCCCCGAGCCACGTCCCGCTGGCGAAGCGCTCGCGCGCGAAGAAGCTCGCGTCGAGCCAGGCGCTCGCGGGCGGCTCGAGCCGGGGCAGCACCGGGCCGAAGTAGCCATCGGCGTCGCTCGACTCGAGCATCGACCAGTACGCCACGAGCCAATCCTCGCGGGGCACCTCGTCGTCGTCGACGAATGCGATCCAGCGCCCGGTCGCGTGCTCGACGGCGCGATTGCGCACGTGGGAGAGGTTGCGGCGCGGCTCGAGGAAAAGGCGCAGCGGAAGATCGAGCGGCGCGCTCGCCGCCGCTTGACGCAGCGCGCCCGAAGCGGCGGGGCCGTTGCCGACCACCACGACTTCGAGCGCGGCGCGGGGCGGTCGCTTCAGGCGTCCGATGCTCTCGAGCAGGCGCGCCAGGCCGTGGGGCCGCTGGCTGGCGATGCAGATCGAGACCTCCACGCGCGACCTCAGAACGCGCCGCGGCGCGACAGCACGGCGCCGATGGTGCGCAGCAGGATGGACGCGTCGAGCAGCAGCGAGCGGTTGCGGATGTAGTAGAAGTCGTACTGGAGGTTCTCGTGCATGGGCAGATCCTTGCGCCCCAGGATCTGCCACAGGCCGGTGATGCCGGGCTTGACGGTGAGCCGGCGCCGCTGCCACTCGTCGTACTCGGCGGCGATGAAGGGCATCTCGGGCCGCGGCCCCACCAGCGACATCTCGCCGCGCAGCACGTTGAAGAGCTGCGGCAGCTCGTCGATGCTCGTGTTGCGCAGCCAGCGCCCGTACGGGGTGATGCGCGGGTCGGCGCGGTCGCGCGGCGCCACCTCGTAGTGGCCCACATCATCGCGCAACGTGCGGAACTTGTACATGCGGAAGCGCCGACCGCCGCGACCCACGCGTTCGTGGACGAAGAGCGGCGAGGCGCCGGAGCAGCGCAGGCGCAACGCCACCCACGACATGAGCGGCCCGGCGAGCAGCAGACCCGCGAGTCCGCCGACCAGATCGAAGACGCGCTTCGCCGGCTCGTAGAAGGCGTGGACGCGCTCGCGGCCGAGCCGGACCAGCGGCAGATCGTCCACCAGATCGATCTGCGTGCCCGCGGTCAGCACCTCGAAGAGGTTCGTCACCACGCGGAAGGTGATTCCCAGATCTTCGCACGCGAGCACGAGGGAGAGCATGCGCGTGTGTCCGAGCGAAGGGAGGGCCACGAAAATCTCGCGCACGCCGTGCGCGAGCGCCACGCTGCGCAGGGAGTCGAGATTCCCGAGCACCGGCCGGTTGGCCACGTCCTTCTCGGGAAGCTCGACGCAGTCGTCGAGGAAGCCGACCACCCGGTAGCCGGTCTCGGGATGATCCTGGAGCTTCTGCAGCAGGCGGATGGCGGGCACCCCCGTGCCGACGATCAGCGCCGGGATGTCTCCGCAGCCGCTGCGGCGCAGCCTGCGCTCGAGGGCGTGGAACGCGAGGCGACTCGCGCCCTGCAGGCACACGTTGAAGGCCACACTCAGCACCACCACGGTGCGGCCGAAGTGGAGCTCCTTGAAGAAGAAGCTGATCGATCCGAGCACGAGCAGCCCGAGCGCGCCGCCGCGCAGCAGGCGCTGCAGCTCGTCCAGCGGCGTGCGCATGCGCGGGCTGTGGTAGATGCCGAACCACCAGCACGTGCCGATCCAGGGCAGCACGACGATGGGCAGGGCCTGCACGTACCAGTCGAGCGGATTGATGGGCCGGCCGAGCGCGTCGGCGAGCGTGGAGCGCAGCGCGTAGGCGCCGAGCCAGCCGAGCGAGACCAGCAGCGCGTCCGTCGCGACGTGGAGCCAGCGCAGCGTTCCGAGCCCGATTCTCACCACTCCTCCGGTGCGCACACGACACCTCAGGCGACCGGATCGGCTCGGGAGCGCCTCGGCTTGAGGCAATCGCCGGCGAAATGGCGCGACGCTTCGGCGGAATCGGGAATCGGAGCGCACAGCCGAATCGAGGGCTTCAACTCACGAGCAGCCGAGCCGAATAAGAGTTCGAATCCTATGGCAAACCCAAGCGGGCGCCCGAGCGGTGCGCGTCCGAGGCAATCCATGAGACTCCTCCAGGGCCTGGTCGATCGTTGCTTCGGCAGGCGCGGCGCGGCCGATCCGGCGTCCCGCCACGCGCTGGTGGGCACTCCCGAGCTGTGGGAGTTGAAGCGGCGCTTCCAGATCGAGTTCCTCGAGCGCGAAGGCCTGCGCCCGCAGCATCAGCTGCTCGACATCGGCTGCGGAACGCTGCGGGGCGGCATTCCGCTCATCGCGTACCTGGAGAAGGGCCACTACACCGGCGTCGACGTGCGCGAGGAGGCGCTGGCCGAAGGCCGCAAGGAGCTGCGCGGCGCTGGCCTGTGCGAAAAGGAGCCGCGGCTGCTGGCGGTGAACGACCTGGGCAGCCTCGCGTTGGCGCAGAAGTTCGACGTGGTCTGGGCGTTCTCCGTCTTCTTCCACATGGACGACGCAATCCTCGAATCGTGCATGGCCTTCGTTGCAAGACATCTGACCGACACCGGAGCGCTCTATGCCAACGTCAACCTCGGCAGCCAGCCGGCCGGAAGCTGGCGGGAGTTTCCGTGCCTGTGGCGGGAGTCGCGTGCCTACCGAGAGCTCGGGGAGAGGCACGGACTGCGCGTCGTGGATCTCGGCGTGCTGGGGGAGCTCGGGCACGATTCGGGGCGGCCCGCACACGACAACCAGCACATGCTGCGGTTCGCGCGGGCGGGCGCCCGGGACGCAAGGGACTCGCGCGAGCGGGATCACGCGGCGCCATGAGTCCCGGAGCGAGCGGCGCGCTGCGCCGCGTGCGAGAGCCCCTGAAGCGGATCCGCGACGGCCTGCTGCGCCGCGGCGCGCGTGTCGCCTACGCCCTCGGCGTGCCGCGCCCCGTGCAGATCGTGATCTGCGGCTACCCGCGCAGCGGCACCTCCCTGCTCTACAACATGCTGTCCGCGAGCCTGGATGGCTTCCACTTCGGCAAGTTCGAAGTTCCCTGCGTCCATCACGTTCGCACCCGCAGCCACTTCGTCTCCAAGCGACCGCTCGACGTGTTCGAGCTGGAGAAGCTGTGCCGCGGCAACGTCTTCGAGAAGGAGCTCTTCGCGATCGTGGTGATCCGGGATCTGCGCGATGTCATCACCTCGATCCATCCGCGCGTCCCGCACGACTACTTCATCGGGTACGAGGCCTCCTACGCGGTGGGCGATGATTTCCCCCACGGCTCGAAGCTGCTGCATCCGGGCGTCCGGGGGTACTACGAGCGGATCGAGCAGCTCGACGAGCTCGTCGACCTGACGCTCGTGCGGGTGCGTTACGAAGATCTGATCGCGCAGCCGGATGCCGTACAGCAGCGTCTGGCCGACGCGCTTCGCGTGCGCTTCGCGCGGCGCTTCGCGCAATTTCACGAGCACCCGGAGCGCCACGCCTATCGATACGCGGGCGCGGAGCGGGCGGTGGACCCTGCGCTGGTCCGGGAGAGCGACCCGGTGGATGGCTCGCGCCTTGGCAAGTGGCGCAGCGACGTGCACCGGGAGCGGATCCGGTCGCAGTTCCGCGCCCATCCGGAGCTCTTCGAGATGCTGTGCGCGTACGGCTACGAGCCGGACGCCGGCTGGTTCGAGGCGTTCGAGCGCGCTGCCAGCGCTGCGCCGGCGGGAGCGGAGCGCGATTGATGCGCCCGCGGCGCGCAGGACAGCGACCGGGCGACTCCCCAGGAACCCGCAGCGAGCCGAGCGAAGCGCCGGGAAAACGGGCGCAATCGCGCGCTCAGATTCTCCCCGCCATCGGCCGATAGACCGACTCGAGGGGGATGCCATGGCCTCGGCGGGAGATCTCGCGCAGCAGCCGACGGAGCGG
The DNA here is from genome assembly GCA_029881215.1 of Myxococcales bacterium. Taxonomy (GTDB): domain Bacteria; phylum Myxococcota_A; class UBA9160; order UBA9160; family SMWR01; genus JAOUNA01. Next base: position 12,150 of record JAOUNA010000001.1, read on the forward strand.
ATCGTGATCGCGCCGCCGCGAGGCTTCGCGCTGCCCGATCTCCGCGAGCTGTGGCGCTACCGGGAGCTGGTCGGGCTGCTGGCGCTGCGGGACTTCAAGATCCGCTACAAGCAGTCGTTGCTGGGGGCCGCCTGGGCCGTGCTGCAGCCGCTGCTCACCATGGTGGTGTTCTCGGTGCTGTTCGGGCTGCTGCTCGGGCGCAATCGCATGCCGACCGCAGGCGACACGCCGTACGCCGTGTCCACCTACTGCGCGCTGGTGCCGTGGCAGCTCTTCGCCACCGCCCTCGCCAACTCGGGCAACAGCCTCGTCAACAATCAGAGCCTCATCACCAAGGTGTACTTTCCGCGCCTGGCGGCACCGCTCGCGCCCATCCTCGCCGCGCTGGTCGACTTCGCGCTCGCGTTCGCCGTGCTGCTGGCCTTGATGGCCGCGTACGGCATTGCGCCGGGCTGGGGCTTCGTGGCGCTGCCGGGCTTCGTGCTGCTCGCGATCCTCGCCGCGCTCGCCGCCTCGCTGTGGCTCTCGGCGCTCAACGTGCTCTACCGGGACGTGCGTCATGCCATTCCGTTCCTGGTGCAGCTCTGGATGTTCGTCACCCCCGTCGTCTACGCGAGCGAGAACCTGCTGACGGGCGCGCCGCGCTGGGCGGTCGTCGCCTACGGTCTGAACCCGCTGGCGGGCGTCATGGAGGGCTTCCGCTGGGCGCTGCTCGGCACACCGCCGCCGTCGCCCGTGCTGCTCTTGGTGTCCTTCGCCATGACCATCGTCTTGCTGCTCACCGGAGCCGCGTTCTTCCAGCGCATGGAACGCAGCTTCGCGGATCTCGTCTGATCGCCATGCAAGAGCCGGCCATTCGCATCGAAGACCTCGGCAAGCGCTACCGGCTGGGTAGCCTGCAGCCCCTCTCCGCGCTGCGCGCGCGCCTCGCCGGTGCCGGGCGCGGAGCTCCGGCGGAGGCCGCGGATCCCCTCGAGCTCTGGGCGCTGCGGGATCTCCATCTCACGATCGCGCCGGCCGAGATCGTCGGCGTGATCGGCGCGAACGGCGCCGGCAAGAGCACGCTGCTCAAGATCCTCTCGCGCATCACCGCGCCGACGCGCGGCCGGGTCGAGATCCGCGGGCGCGTCGGCAGCCTGCTCGAAGTCGGTACCGGCTTCCACCCCGAACTCACGGGGCGCGAGAACATCTACCTGAATGGCGCCATCCTGGGCATGAAGCGCGCCGAGATCGATGCGCAGCTCGACGAGATCGTCGCGTTCTCCCAGGTGGAGCGCTTTCTCGACACGCCCGCCAAGCGCTACTCCTCCGGAATGCGGCTGCGGCTCGCATTCGCGATCGCGGCGCACCTCGAGCCCGAGATCCTCATCATCGACGAGGTGCTCGCGGTGGGCGACGCCGCCTTCCAGCGCAAGTGCCTGGGCAAGATGAGCGATGTGGCCCTGCGCGGCCGCACCGTGCTCTTCGTGAGCCACAACATGAACGCGGTGGCGAATCTCTGCACGCGCGTCGCCTGGCTGCGGGACGGACAGCTGGCTTTCGACGGCGCGCCCAGCGACGCGATCCGCGCCTACCTGGACTCGATCCGGGCGGAGTGCCGCGCGCTGCGCAGCGGGGGCGCGGGCCGTTACGACCTGCGCGCTGCGTCCCGCAACGGCAACCAGGCGCGCAGCCGAGCGCGCGCGATCGAATCCTTTTCGATCCGAGACGAGCACGGCGCGCTGACGGATGTGGTGGCGAGCGGCGCGCCGGTCCGCTTCGAGATCGGCTACCGCCACGCGGAGGCGCTGGCGCGCCCCACCTTCGGCATCCTGATCGAGAAGTCGGACGTGGGCAACCTCGTAGCGCTCCAGACGCACATCCAGCACGGGCCGCTCGACAAGCTGCCCGCGTCCGGGCGGGTGCGCTGTGAGGTGCGGCAGCTGCCCCTGGCTCCCGGCGCCTACACGCTGTCCGTCGGCATGACCACGGGAGGCGAGCAGCTCGACTGGGTCGAGCGCTACGTCGAGCTCGAAGTGCAGCCCGCGGACGTGTACGGTACCGGCCGGCTGCCGAACCCACGCCACGGCGCAGTGCTCGTGCAGGCGACCTGGTCGTTCCCGTGAGCCACCTGCCCCGCGTGGTGCTGCTCGCGGACCGCCCGGACTGGGCGTTCTCGTTCGTGGCGCGCGCGCTGATGGCGCGCCTCTCGCAGCGCTTCTGCTTCCGGCTCATCCACCGCGAGTGCGAGGCGCTCGACGTGCCGGCCGACGAGATCGACCTGCTCTACGTCTTCTGGTGGGGCGATCGCTCCTACCAACACCTGGGCCTGCCGCCCGAGCGCATCATCAAGGAGGTGGCCAGCCACCGCTGGGCCATCGAGGAGCGCTTCGGCCAGCTCTCGCCGCAGGCGTTCGCGGCGGAATACCTCGCGGATTGCGCGCGGGTCACCACGCCTTCGGTGCGCCTCTTCGAGACGCTGCGCGCGGTGCGCTCGGACGTCTTCCACTGCCCGAACGGCGTGGACGTGGCGCGCTTCCGCCCGGGCCGGCCGCGGCGCGGTCCGCTGCGCATCGGCTGGGTGGGCAATCCGCGCGACACCACCAAGGGGCTCCACGAGATCCTGAAGCCCGCTGCGGCGCGCGCCTTCCACTTCGAGCACACGGACGGGCGGCGCAGTCTCGATGAGGTGGCCCGGCTCTATCAGCGCATCGACGTGCTGGCCATCGCGTCGCGCGCGGAGAGCCAGCCCCTGCCGCTGCTCGAGGCGATGGCCTCCGGCTGCTTTCCGGTGACCACCGACGTGGGCGTCGCTCCCGAGCTGATCCGCTCCGGATGCAACGGCCTGCTGGCGGAGCGAGACATTTCCGCGTTCCGCGACGCGTTCGATTGGTGCGCGCAGCACCTCGACTTCGTGCGCCGCGCGGGTCGCTTCAACGCCGGGCTCGTGGCGCAGGAACGCGGCTGGGATCGGCTCGCGGATCGCTTCGGCGCGCTCTTCGACGCGGCGCTCGGGCGCGCCCCGGAGATTCCCGCGCGGGCGCCGCTGCAGGTCGGCAGCGCCCGCAGCGCGCTCTCGCGCGGCGTGATCCCGGCGCGCGTCGCCTTCGTCACTCCGGAGTTCGTCAGTGAAGACGCCGGCGGCGGCGGGCTCGGCACCTACGTGGGCCGCATGGCGCGCGCGCTCGTCGAGGCGGGCCACGCGGCGGAGATCTTCGTGCCGAGCGCGCGCGGTCCGGGCCGGATCGAGTGCGACGGCATCCCCGTGCACCGGGTGCGCCGCGCCGTGGACTCCCGCATCGTCCAAGCGCTGCTGCGCACCTGCCGCGCGCTCGGGCTGCGCCGCCTGGCGCGACCGCTGCTGTGCGGCATCGAGGCCGCGCGCCTGGCGCGCGCGCTGCGCAGGCGCGAAGCGCAAGCGCCCTTCGATCTCGTCCAGAGCTCGGAGTACCTGGCCGTGGGCTCGTTCGTCCGCGGCCGCAGGCGCGGTGCACGCCGCCCGCACCTGGTGCGCTGCAGCAACGACGGCGCGCGCATCGCGGCGATCAACCGCGGCAGCGCTGCGGCGCGCAGCTGGCTCGACGGGCTGGAGCGCCGCTGCGTGCGCGGCGCGGACGCCGCCTACGCGCCGAGCCACTTCCTGGCACGACACTACGCCGCGCAGCACGGCATCCCGCTCGCGGTGCTGCGGCCCCCGATCTTCCTCGAGGTGGAGCCGGCGCCCGAGCCGCCGCCCGATCTGCCCAAGCGCTACTTCATCCACTTCGGTCAGCTCACGCGCATCAAGGGCACGGCCGACCTGGCCGCCGCGCTGCCGCGCGTCTGGGCGCAGGCGCCCGACTTCGCCATGGTCTGGGCGGGGGTGGATCGCCATGCCGAGTTCCCGGCGTGGTCGCGCGACTGGGGCGAGCACCGCGACCAGGTCCAGCGGCTGGAGCCGCTGCCCAAGCCCTTGCTCTACGCCGTTCTCTCGCGCGCCGAGGCCGCGGTGCTGCCCTCGCGCTTCGACAACCTGCCGAACACCGTGATCGAGAGCCTGCTCCACGGCGTGCCGGTGATCGGCACGCGCGGAACGAGCATCGAGGAGCTGGTCGAGCCCGGCGTCAACGGCCTGCTCGTTGCGCCCGGCGATGTCGCCGCGCTGGCCGACGCGATCTTGCGTCAGTGGCGGGGAGAGAGCGGCGTGCGCGCGGGATTCCAGTGGAGCGGTACGGTCCGCGAGAGCACGCAGCCCGCGCGGGCGGTGGCGGCGCTCCTCGCGCTGGCGGAATGCGGCGCGCCGTGAACGCGATGCAGGGCGGCTCAGCGGGCGGCGCGCTCGCGCAGGAGCTGGCGCGCGAAGTGCCAGACGAAGCGCGGATTGTGCACGGCGTAGCGGCGCCACAGACGGCGCGGCTCGCAGAGCAGGCGGAACAGCCACTCGAGGCCGGCGTGCTGCATCCAGCCCGGCGCCTGGTGCTTGGCGCCCGAGAGGAAGTCGAAGGCGGCGCCGACGCCGAGCATGGCGCAGGAAAGCCGGTCCCGGTGCGCCGCCATCCAGCGCTCCTGCTTGGGACAGCCGAGGCCGACGAAGAGCACGCGGACGCCCGATTCCGCGATCGCGGTGCTGAGCTGAGCGTCTTCCTCGGGCGACACGTCGCCGAACGGCGGACTGTGGGCGAAGGCGATGCGCAGGGCCGGAATCCAGTCGTTGAGTGCGCGCGTCAGCGCGTCGAGCACGTCGGGGTGGCCTCCGTAGAACCCGACGGCCAAGCCGCGCCGCGCCGCTTCGCGACACACCACGGGCGTGAGATCCGGACCGTAGACGCGCTCCGCCTGCGGCAGGCCGAGCCAGCGCAGCGCCCACACGAGCGGCACACCGTCCGAGGTGACGAGATCCGCGCTGTTCACGAGCCGGCGGAAGTCCGGATCGTCGAACGCCTCCATCACCATGTGCACGGTCGCAACACAGGTCGTGCCGCCGCCCGCCTCCGCCATATCGACGATGGCGCGGGCGGCATCCGCGTAGCACGTGGCATCGACGCGCATGCCGAGGATGCGGCGCGAGGCGCGCGCGGGCAGCGCCGGATCCCGCTTCTCGACGCGGATCGGGCGCGCGTCCGCGGGCCGGGGCGCCTCGTCCACGAGCCTCGGCTGCGGGGCGTGCTCCACCGCGTGTGTATCGGCCCGTTCGGATCGGGGTTGAGCGCGATGCGCAGGATCGCTGCCTAAAGGCGCGGCGCCACGACGCCGATGCAGAAGCTCGACCCGCGGCAGAGGACCCAGCGGCGCCCATGAAACACTCCGCCGATCGGCGCATCCCGCCCCCCGTGGCGCACCGCCGCAGCCGGACGCTGGCCGCGCTGCTGGCCGCGCTCGCGCTGTGCGCGGCGGGCTGCGCAGAGACCGCGCGCGACGCGGCGTGGCCCGAGGGCGCGCTCTGCGTGGGGCGCACGGCAGCCCTGCGCAGCGTGCTCGAGGATCTGCAGCGCCTGGAGGCGACGCCCCTGGCGCGCGCGGCCCGGGATCTCGCCGCCGCCCTGCCCGCTTGCGAGCGCTTCGAGAGCCACGCCGGCTCCGGGCAGCTGCAGGATCTCGCCGCCTCGCTGCGCTGCGGCGAGCCGGCGGGCGCGCTCGGCGCGGTGCACCGCGCGCTCGGCGATGGCGATCTGCTGCTCGCGCTGCCCACCGCGAGCGGCGGACGCGCGCGCCTCGGTGCGCGCGTCGATGCGCGGAACATCCGCCTCGCGGTGGACTGGCCCGACGCCCCCGCCGACGGTGCGCTCGGGCTGCTGCTGCCCGGCGATGCGGCGCTCGGATCCGAGCTGTTGAGCGACCGACAGCGCGTGCTCCACCTGCACGTGCGACCGGCCAGCGGACTCGACCTGGCCGCGCTGGTGCCCGCGCACAGCCAGGCCGATCGACTCTTCCGGCTGCGCAGTGCGCTCTTCGCCGGCGCCGCGCTCGACGGCAGCTGGGAGGCCGCGGTGTACCTGCCCGAGCCCGAGCGCGCGATGCCGCGCGCGGCACTCGCCCTCGAATTCGGCGTGCGCCGCGCCGCGGTGCTGGGCATCGAGCAGTTCATCGAGGAGATCGCCTCGACCTGGCCGGTGCGCCGCAGCGACTTCGCGCTCGGCGGCGCCCCCGGCGCGTGCCTGCTGAATCTGAACATCCTGCCCGAGTTCGCCCCGTGCTACGTGGCCACCGCGCGGGCGCTGGTGATCGGCTGGAACGCGGCGAGCCTGGCGTCCGCGCTGGCCGAGCCGATCGAGCCCGCGCCCGTGCCCGATGGCGAGCGCGCAGCGGGCAGCGCGGTGCTCGACTTCCGGCGCGTGCGCGACGCCGACGCGCTGCTCGCAAGCGCGCTCGGGCCCGATGGGCTCGCGAACGCGCTGCAGCTTCCGTGGCGGCGCCTCGTGGCGAGCGGAAGCCGCGCCGACCACACGCTGCGCGCGCGAATCGAGATCGAGCGGGAGACGTCGCCGTGACGCTGGGGCGCACCCCGCGCGCGCTGGCCCTGCTGGCGCTGCTCGCCGCGGCCGTCGGCGTCGGCATCGTGTCGTTCGAGACCACGCGCGAGCAGCTGGTCGTGCTCGACGCGTGCGAACGCGTGCGCAGCGGAGACTACGCCGCCGCGCTCGCGCTCACCGCGGGGCGCGTCGGACCCGGCGGCGTGGGTCGCACCGCGGCGGAGTGCCGCTGTGCCGCGCTGGCGGCGACGGGACGCGGCGCGGACTGCCTCGCCATGCTCGAGGATCTGCTCGCCGATCCGGAGGCGCTGGAGTGGGCTCCAGAGCCCGCCCTCAGCGCGCATCTGATCCAGCGCCGGCGCGACGCGGGGCGCATCCGCGAAGCGGCGGATCTCGCGCGCCGCGCCGGGCGCGCGCACCCGGAAGACGCAGTTCTGTTTCATCTGGAGCTCGCGACCCGCGCGAGCGTCGAAGACGAGGAGCGCGTGCTCCACGAGCTCGAAGCGCGCATTCCCGCGCGCGGCGACGACGCGACGCGCATGCGCGTCAGCCTCGCGCAGCGCCGGCTGCAGCGCGGCGAAGCCGCGCGCGCCCTCGACGTGCTCGGGGCAGAGCCCGCGGGCGGCGGCGCCGCCGAGCAGAGCCTCTGGTACGACACGCGCGGCATCGCCTTCGCCATGGCGGGCGACGCCCTGCAGGCCCGGCGCGTCTACGCGGCGTGGCAGGCGGCGGGCGGGAACCCCGCCGAGACGCGCGCGCGCTACGCGCTGGCGCTCAGCATCGCGGGCATCTCCGACGCCGAGCACAGCGTCATCGATCTGCTGGCAGGGGCGCTGGACGGCAGCGAGGCTCTCGAGGATCGGCAGCTGCGCGAGATGCTGGCGATCCGGCTGATCCTCACGCTCGCCAACGCGGGACGCCTGGACGAAGCCCTGGCCGCGTACGATCGGCAGCGCGGCGCGCTGCCGCTCGAGGGACTGAGCCGCGAAGAGCTGGTGCGCGCGCAGCGCGCGCAGACGCTGGCGCAGCTGACGCCGCAGGCGCGCCGCGGCCGGCTGCGCTTCCGGCTCGACGCCGCACCGCCGGGCAGCGCGTTGTGGATCTCTCCGGATTCCGGCGCGCCGCCCGACACGCCGTTCGAACGCGTGGGCGCCGCCGCCGCGCGGCCCCTCGAGGTGGTGCGCGAGGCCGGTGAGGCGCCCCAGCGCTGGCTGGTGAAGACCAGCTCTGGCGCCGCGTGGGCGTCGGGCACGATCAATCCGATTCCGGGCGAGGCGCTCGAGGTGGCGGTGCGCGCCGGCCCCGCGCGCCCCGCGCCCGAGTCGACCGCCCTCACGCGCCGCCCTGCCGACGGGCAGCGGCGCGTGTCGCTCGTGGTGCTCGACTGCGCCGACTGGCGCATCGTTCAGTACCTGCGCGCGCGCGGCGAACTCCCCGTGCTCGACGCGCTGCTCGCACAGGGCTACCGCGCGGTGCTCGACAGCAATCCGCCGCTCACCGCCGCAGCGCTCGAGGCACTCGTGTGGCCGCGCCGCCACGGCGACGCCTCGTTCGTGGGTCTGGTGCACCAGCTCGGCACCGAGATCGCCGGCCTCGCCTCGGTGGGCGACAACCCGCTCGACTGGCTCGCCTGGATCCTGCCGGAGAGCGACGATCTCTTCGCGGTGGTGGGCGCCGGCGAGCACTCGGCGGTGAATCTGCTGCTGGCGCATGGCGGCATCCGCGCCGGTCGACACGGAGAAGTGAGCGGACCGCACGGTGCACGCCGGCTTCTGGCCCTCGGCAGCACCGAGCGCGATCTCGATGCGGCGGAGCGGGCGCGCTGGCCGGAGCTGGCGGCGCTGGACTCCGCGCGCGACGCGCTCTACCTGCGCACCATCGCCGCCGAGCTCGACGTGGCCACCGAGCTGGCGCGCGGCGGCGCGATCGATCTGGTCGCCATCCGTATCGAGCCGCTCGACATCCTCACCCACGCCCACTTCGCCGAGATCAGCGCCGACGGGCAGGACGACGGTGCTGGACTGCTGTTCTCGGTATACCGGTACATCGACGCGCGACTCGCCGCGCTGCACGACGCGCTCGACGCCGACGATGTGCTGATCGTCATGTCGGACCACGGCATCCGCACCGCGATGGAGCACTCGCGGGACGCGATCTTCGTGGCCGCCGGCCGCGACATCGCGCCGGGTCGCGCCGCGGGCCGACCCGAGCTGCGCGGCGTGTCGCGCGCCGTGGCCGATCTGCTCGCGGTGCCGACCGACTGGCCGGCCACCGGCGTCGCGCTCCAGACGCGCGCCCTGGCGCGTGGGCCGCGGGCGCTGCCCGCCGCCGGCGCGCGCTGAGCCGCGCGGCGGCGGCCCGGGACGAACGGGCGGCTATGCTCGGCGTCTCGATCATGTCGAAGCCCTCTTCCCTCCGCGTGCTGGCGCTGCTGCTGCTCGGGTGCGCGCTCCCGAGCTGCGGCGGCGATCGGGAGGCGAGCGTCGGCGACGCCGCGGTGCAGCGCAGCGCCACGGCGGCGGCGCCCGCGCGCGAGGGACCGCCCCACGCGGTGTGGGAGGTGGTGGATGCGCTGCGCGCCTCGCGCGACCTCTCCTACCACCCGTCCGATGGCGGCGGCTCCGCCCGGCTGGTCCGCGGCCCGGAGCAGAAGCCGTACGCGGTGGTGGGCACGCCCGATCGCTTCGACGTGGTCTACGAGGTCGGCCCCCACGGCATCGCCACGGGCGGCATGATCTACTTCCAGGTATCGCCGTTCTGGAACTGGACCACACCGCAGGTCGTCTCTCCGGACGCGCCGGGCTACACCCTGGTGACGCCGAGCGATGCCGGCATCGAGCTGCACGCGCAGACGCTCGACGAACAGCTGCTCGGCATCCAGGTCACGGGGCGTCCGCTCGTCGCCGGGGATCGCATCGAGATCGCCTTTGGCGCGGGCTCGGCGGGCGCCCTGCCCGACACCTACGCCGAGCGGCGCTCGCCCTTCTTCATCGGCGTGGACGGCGACGGCGACGGCACGCGGCGCTTCATTCCCGACCCGCCCACGATCGACGTGCGGCCCGGCGAGGCGGTCGGATTCCAGATGATCGTCCCGACGCTGGCGCGCCCGGGCGAGACGATCCGCATCGCGCTCGCCTTCCTCGACGCGTGGCACAACGCGGGCGCGGCGTTCGAGGGCGAGGTCCGGTTCGTCGATCTGCCGTCGGGGCTGGCGCTGCCGGAGGCCGTGCCCTTCGACGCAGCGCATGGCGGAACGCGCAGCGTGGAGGTCGTCGCGCGCGAGCCCGGGGTCTACCGGCTGCGCGCCGAGGCCGGCGCGTGGACGGCCGAGAGCAACCCGCTGCTCGTCGCCTCCAACGGTCCGCGCGTGCTCTGGGGAGACCTGCACGGTCACTCGAATCTCTCCGACGGAACCGGCGTGCCCGAGGATTACTTCCGCTATGCACGGGATGTGAGCGCGCTCGACGTGGTCGCGCTCACGGATCACGACCACTGGGGCATGTTTCCGCTGGTCGAGCATCCAGAGATGTGGCGGGAGATCGTCGAGCAGACGCGGCGCTTCTACGCGCCCGGTCGCTTCGTGACCCTGCTCGGATTCGAGTGGACGAGCTGGATCCACGGCCACCGGCACGTGCTCTACTTCGGCGATCGGGGCGAGCTCTTCGATTCCGTGGACACGCGCACCGAGTCTCCGCGGCAGCTCTGGGATGCGCTCGCGGCCGGCGGCTTCGAGGCGCTCACCTTCGCGCACCACTCGGCCGGCGGCCCCGTCCCCACCAACTGGGACATCCCCCCCGATCCGCGCTTCGAGCCGCTCACCGAGATCGTCTCCATCCACGGCAACAGCGAGGCGCAGGACGCGCCAGACAGGATCTACTCGGCCATTCCGGGCAACTTCGTTCGCGACGCACTGGCGCGTGGCTACCGCCTCGGCTTCGTGGGCAGCGGCGATCGCCACGACGGGCACCCGGGCGCCTATCAGCTGGAGCCGCCCCACGGCGGTCTCGCCGCCATTCTCGCCGAGGACGTGACGCGCGAGTCCGTGCTCGAAGCGCTGCGCGAGCGGCGCGTCTACGCCACCAACGGCGCGCGCATCCTGCTGCGCGCGGGGCTCGGCGCGCACCGCATGGGATCCGTGGTGTCGCTGGCCAGGGGCGAGCGCCTCTCGGCGGAGATGGTGGTGCAGGTGCTGGCGCAGGCGCCGCTCGATCGCGTGGAGATCGTGCGCAGCGGCGCCGTCGTGGACGGCGCGGCCCTGGGCGGCCAGTGGGACATCCTCTTCAGCAGCGAGATTGCGGATCTCGAGGCCGGCGAGTACGTCTACGCGCGCGTCGTGCAGGACGACGGCGGCATGGCCTGGTCGAGCCCCGTGTTCGTGGAGGCGCCGGACGCGGATGTGCGCTGAGCGCGCGCGCCGGCGCGCCGGCTCGGCAGCGGACGCCCCGCGGCGCGGGGGGCCGCACCGCGTCGAGCCGACGCCCCGCGTGTCGATCCTGCTGCCCGTCTACGACGCGGAAGCGACGCTCGCCGCCTGTCTGCGCAGCATCGCGCGCCAGACCGAGCCCCGCTTCGAGTGCGTACTCGTCGACGACGGATCCCGGGACGGCAGCCTCGGGATCGCGCGCCGCTTCGCCGCGCGCGATGCGCGCTTTTGCGTGGTCGCCGCGCAGCACGCGGGCCTCGTCGCGGCGCTGCAGCGCGGACTCGCGCAGTGCCGCGCGCCGTGGGTCGCGCGCATGGACGCGGACGACCTGATGCACCGCGAGCGCCTGGCGCGCCAGCTGGCGGCGCTGACGGCGGATCCGAGCCTGGCGGCGGTGGGTTGCCACGTGCGCCTGTTTCCGCGCCGCGCCCTCGGCGACGGCATGCGCGCCTACGAAGCGTGGCTCGCCGGCATCGACTCGCCGCAACGCGTGCGCGCAGAGGCCTTCGTCGAGTGCCCGGTGGCGCATCCCACGCTCACGCTGCGCCGCGACGTGCTGCGCGCCTTCGGCTACCGCGAGGCGGGCTGGCCGGAAGACTACGACCTGCTGCTGCGCATGCTGGCAGCCGGACTGCGCGTGGGCGTCGTGCCGCGCCGCCTGCACGCCTGGCGGCAGCGCCCCGATCGGCTGTCGCGCACCTCCGAGGTCTACGCTGCCGAGCGCTTCACCGCCTGCAAGGCGGCGCATCTGGTGCGCACGTTCCTGGCGCACGCCGATGCGTACGTGCTGTGGGGCTACGGGGGAACCGGCCGAGCGCTGGCGCGCGCGCTGCGCGCACACGGCAGACATCCGTCTCGCATCGTGGAGCTGCATCCCGGACGCATCGGGCAGCGCATCCACGGGGCGCCGGTCGTGTCGCCCGAGGCGCTCGGCGGACCGCCCACGCCTCCGATCGTGGTCTCGGTCGCGGGTGCCGAGGCGCGCGCGCAGATCCGCGCCGCTCTCGCGCAGCGCGGCTTTCGCGAGTGCGCGGACTACGTGTGCGCCGCCTGAACGGGCGCGGCGCTCAGAACTCCGCCGAGCCGGGCACGCGCGGGAAGGGAATCACGTCGCGGATGTTTGCCATCCCGGTGATGAACTGCACGGCGCGCTCGAAGCCCAGGCCGAAGCCGGCGTGGGGAACCGAGCCGTAGCGGCGCAGATCCAGGTACCACCAGTATGCCGCCTCGTCGAGACCCTGCGCCGCCATGCGCCGCCGCAGCACGTCGAGGCGGTGCTCGCGCTGCGATCCGCCGATGATCTCCCCGACCCCGGGCACCAGCACGTCCATGGCGCGCACCGTCTTCTCGTCGTCGTTCAGATACATGTAGAAGGCCTTGATCGCCGCGGGATAATCGGTGACGACAACGGGCCGACGGATGTGCTCCTCCGCGAGAAAGCGCTCGTGCTCGCTCTGCAGATCGCTGCCCCACACAACGGGAAACTCGAAGCTGCGCCCGCTGCTCTCGAGGATGCGAAGCGCCTCGCTGTAGGAGATGCGCTCGAAGGGAGTGTCGACGATGTGCTGCAGCCGCTCGATCGCGGTCGGCTCGATCCGCTCGGCGAAGAACTCCATGTCGTCGGGGCAGCGCTCGAGCACGGCGCGGAACACCGCCTTGAGGAACGCCTCGGCCAGCTCCGTGTCGCCGTTCAGATCGCAGAAGGCCATCTCGGGCTCGACCATCCAGAATTCGGCCAGGTGGCGGCTGGTATTCGAGTTCTCCGCGCGGAAGGTGGGCCCGAAGCTGTAGACGTTCGTCAACGCGAGCGCGCCGATCTCCGCCTCGAGCTGTCCCGACACGGTGAGGAAGGTCTCGCGGCCGAAGAAGTCCGCGCGGTGGTCCACCGCCCCGTCCTCGGCGCGCGGCGGCTGCGACGGATCGAGCGTCGTGACGCGGAACATCTCGCCCGCGCCCTCCGCATCCGAGGCGGTGATGATCGGCGCGTGCAGCCACACGAAGCCGCGCTCCTGAAAGAAATCGTGGATGGCGCGCGCAGCGGCGTTGCGCACGCGCAGCACCGCGCCGATCGTGTTGGTGCGCGGCCGCAGGTGGGCGATCTCGCGCAGAAACTCGAAAGAGTGTCGCTTCTTCTGCAGCGGATAGTCGCTGTCGACATCGCCCACCCGCTCGATGCGCTGCGCGCGGATCTCGTAGCGCTGGCCCGTGCCGGGAGAATCCACCAGCGCACCGGTCACGCACACGGCGCAGCCGGTTCCGAGCGCGCGCGCCGCGTCGGCGCCGTGCTCGAGGCTCGCGTCGACCACCGCCTGAATCCCCGCGAAGCAGGAGCCGTCGGAGATCTCGAGGAAGGACACGCCCTTCGAGTGGCGCGCCGTGCGCACCCAGCCGCGCACGCTCACCTCCCCGCCCGCCCGCTCGCGCGCCAGGATCGCGCGAACCGATTCGCTCATGCTGCGGCGTCTTCCGTGCGGATCACACGCACCCCCCGAGGCGCAATCCTAACCGAAACATCGCCCCGGCGTGCGCACGTCGCGCGGCGCACGCCGGGGCGCATGGCGACCCGGCTATCCCTTGGGCGGCGTGCGCACGACCAGGAGCCGGATCTCGGTCATGTCCTCGATGGCGAAGCGGATGCCCTCGCGCCCGATGCCGGAATCCTTCACGCCGCCGTAGGGCATGTGATCCACGCGCCACGAGGGCACGTCGCCGATCACCACGCCGCCCACCTCGAGCGTGTTCCAGGCCTTCTGGGCCTTGTAGAGGTCGCGCGTGAAGATGCCCGCCTGCAGTCCGTAGACGCTGTCATTCACTTCGGCGAGCGCCGCGTCGAAGTTCGAGAAGCTCGAGAGGACGGCGACGGGCCCGAAGGCCTCCTTGCACACCACGGTCTGGTTCTTCGGCACGTCCTCCAGCAGCGTCGCCTCAAGCATGGCGCCGGCGCGCTTGCCGCCGCACAGCAGGCGCCCGCCCGCCGCGACGGCCTTCTGGATCCATCCGTCGAGGCGCGCGGCCTCGGTCTCCGAGATCATCGGGCCGATGAAGGTCTTCTCATCCTTCGGGTCTCCCATCTTCAGGGCCACCGTGGCCGCCACCAGCTTGTCGCGCAGCGCCGCGTAGATCTCCTCGTGCGCGATGATGCGCTGCACACCGATGCAGCTCTGGCCGGACTGGTAGAAGGCGCCGAAGACGATGCGCTTCACGGCGTCCTCGAGATCCACGTCGCGATCGACCACCACGGCCGCGTTGCCGCCGAGCTCGAGCACCACCTTCTTCTTGCCGGCCTTCGCCTTGAGCGCCCAGCCCACCTCGGGCGAGCCCGTGAAGGAGAGCAGCTTGAGGCGCTCGTCGGTGGTGAAGAGCCCGGCGCCCTCGCGCCGCGCGGGCAGGATGGAGAAGGCGCCCTTGGGCATGTCCGTCTCCGCCAGCACCTCGCCGATGATCAGCGCGCCGATGGGCGTCATGCTCGCCGGCTTCAACACGAAGGGGCAGCCCGCCGCGATGGCCGGCGCCACCTTGTGCGCCGCCAGGTTGAGCGGGAAGTTGAAGGGCGAGATCAAGGAGACCGGGCCGAGCGGCAGGCGCTTCCACATGCCCGTGTAGCCTCTTGCGCGCGCGCTGATGTCGAGCGGCATCACCTCGCCGCAGATGCGCACCGTCTCCTCGGCGGCGACGCGGAAGGTGTCCACCAGGCGCGTCGCCTCGCCGCGCGCGTCGTTGATGGGCTTGCCCGCCTCGATGCACAGCGCCATGGCCAGCTCCTCGGAGCGCTCCTTGAAGCGGGCCACGCAGTGGTTCAGGATGTCCTGGCGCTGGTACGCCGCGAGCTCGCGCATCGGCTCGGCCGCGTCCACCGCCAGCCCGATGGCGCGATCGATCGCGGCCTCGTCGGCCATCGCCACGCGCGTCGCCACCTCGCCCGAGTACTTGTCGGTGACCTCGAGGTCCTGATTGGGGCTGACGGGCTCGTTGCCGAGGTAATACGGATAACTCTTCTGGAGCATGACTTTCTCCTACTGTCTTGCGTCGGGATCGACGGGCATGGGTCAGATTGAACAGGCGATCTTGCCGAGACGTTCGCTGAGCAGCGCGTTCTCTCGGTAATCGATGGGCACCACGACCAGGCTCGGGCCCGGCTCCGCGAAGGCCGCCTCCAGCGTACCCCGCAGCGCGCGGCTGCGCTCGACGCGGTGACCGTTCCAGCCGAACGAGGCCGCCAGCTGCACGAAATCTGGGTTTCCGAAGGAGAGATCGCTGTGCCTGCCGAACTCGGCCTGCTGCTTCCACTCGATCAGGCCGTAGGCCCGGTCCTCCCAGATCATCACCACGATCTTCGAGCGCAAGCGCGCGGCCGTCTCCATCTCCTGCACATTCATCAGGAAGCCCGCATCGCCGCAGATGGCGAGCACGCGGCGCTCGGGCAGCACCCGCTTCGCGCCGATGGCGCCGGGCAGCGCGAAGCCCATGGCGCAGAACCCGTTCGGGATGAGGCAGGTGTTCGGCTCGTGGCACTGGTAGTAGCGCGCGATCCACATCTTGTGCGCGCCCACGTCGGAGAGCAGCAGGTCGCGCCGCCCCATCACCTGTCGCACGTCCCAGATCACCTTCTGTGGGCGGATCGTGCCCTGGGTATCGTCGT
This sequence comes from Myxococcales bacterium, assembly GCA_029881215.1. GTDB lineage: Bacteria > Myxococcota_A > UBA9160 > UBA9160 > SMWR01 > JAOUNA01. The sequence goes on from JAOUNA010000001.1 coordinate 27,640, forward strand.
CCGCGTGCGTCGCGAAATCGGCGAGCATGTCGCGGCGCACGTCCTTGTGCAGCGTCGTCTGGCAGTGGAGCGGTTGGCTCTCGAGCCGCTCGTTGAGCATCCACAGCGTGTGGGCGAGGTCGCCCACCACCTCGAGCGCCACGCGATAGTTCTCGTCCACCTCCGCGGGCACGAAATCGATGTGCAGGATGCGCTTGTCCTCGCGCGGGTTCCACAGGCGCGGCGGGTACTCGACCATGTCGTAGCCGATGCAGATCACGAGATCGGCGGCGTCGATGGCGTGCGAGACGCGATCTCTGGCCTGCAGCCCGATCGTGAAGAGGCAGTGCTCGTCGTCGCGGTCGACGCAGCCCTTGGCCATGAACGTGCCGAGCACGCCGATGCCGGTCCGCTCGACGAAGCGCCGCAGCTGCCGGCTGGCCCGCTTGCGGATGGTGCCGTTGCCGGCCAGGATGATCGGCTGCGAGGCCGACTGGATCAGCTCGAAGGCCTGATCCACCACCTTGTCGTCCGGCACGGGTCGGCGCACGCGCTGGCGCGCGATGGGCAGCGTGCTCGCGTCGCGGGCGGCGATGTCCTCCGGCAGCTCGACGAGGCACGCGCCCGGCTTCTCCGCGGCGGCGAGCTTGAATGCCTTGCGCACCACCTCGGGGATGTTGTCCGGGTGGATCACGGACTGGGCCCACTTGGTGACGGGGCGCATCATGGACACCACGTCCATGTGCTGGTGACTCTCCTTGTGCTGGCGCTCGCTGTCCGCCTGGCCGGTGATGCAGACGAGCGGCGCGCGGTCCATGTTGGCGTCGGCCACGCCGGTGATGAGGTTGGTCGCGCCCGGGCCGAGCGTGCCCAGGCAGACGCCCGGCTCTCCGGTCAGGCGGCCCTCGACCTCCGCCATGAACGCGGCGCCCTGCTCGTGCCGCGTGAGCACGAACTCGATGGGAGAGTCCTCGAGCGAGATCATGAGGTCCGCGTTCTCTTCACCCGGCACGCCATAGATCGTGTGCACGCCCTCGGCCTCGAGGCACCGCACGAACAGATCGGAAGCCTTCACGTCCACCTCGTCTCGTAGGAGTGCAGCCCACCGGGCAGCGCTCGGCGCGGCCCTCGCGGGAGGCGCCTCGGGGCGCGCCCGGGACCGCGCACCCGCGGAGAGTATCTCACGTCCGCAGTCTCGCGCGGCGGGTGCAGCGCGGCTCTCGGACCGGCGTGGGGCGCGGCGCCCCTGCGCGTCCCGCGTCTCAGCTGCGATCGCTCGGCGCAGCGGGCGCGGCAGCCGGAGCGGAGGCATCGACGCGTCGATCGGCGCTCAGGTACCAGAGCTCGAAGCGAGGCAGCGCGTCGAGACCGAGCGCCGCGGCCACCGCGCGCTGGTACACCGCCCCCTGCCGTGCGTAGCTGCGCGTGCGCGCGGCGAGCTCGGCGTCGTCCGCCACCCGGTCCGTCTTGTAATCCACGACGACGAACGCGCCGCTCTCCGGATCCCGGTAGACCAGATCGATGCTGCCCGAGAACAGCGCGAGCGGCTCGTCGTCCGGCTGGGCCGCGAGCAGAACGGGAAGCTCCCGCGCCACGATGTGATCGCGCAGCGCGCGCAGCGTTGCGAGCAGATGCCCGCGCGCGAGCCGGTCGAGGCGCTCCTGCGCCTCGCGAACGACTTCGTCCAGGCGCGCCGCCGGCGCCAGAGGGCGCAGCAACAGCGCGAGCCCGGCGCGCTGCCGCGCGAGCTCCGCGGCGGGCTCCGCGTCGAGGTCGAAGCACTCGAGCACGCGGTGCACGGCGCTGCCGGCCAGGCGCGCGCACAGGCCATCCGCGAGCGCGGCCGCGCCCGGCGGGCGCTCCGACGCCGGCGCTGCATGCGCCTCGGCCGAGGCCGTCGCCAGCAGCGGCCGGCGCATGCGCGCCTCGGCCTGCGCGCGCGCCCGGTGCAGCGCCTCCGCATCCGCGCGCACGCGCTCGAGATCGGGCGCCTCCGGCGCCGTGCGCGCCGGAGGGGCGGCTCGCGCCGCGTCGAGTGCAGGGAAGCGCCAGCGCGCCGCGCAGGTGTCGAGTGCGGCGGCGCCCTGGCCGACGCAGTCGGCGAAGAGCTGGGGCAGATCGGGGGGCGGCACGCGGCGCGCGCCGAGCAGCGTGACGTGATTGCGCTCGCTGCTGCGAGTCTGGAAGTCGGGCCACAAGCCTGCCAGCACGAGCCGCTTGCGCGCGCGCGTCATGCCCACGTAGAGGGTCCGCACGTGCTCGGCCTCGGCGACGCGCTCGCGTGCGCGCTGCGCGAGGTCCCAGCCGAGGCTCGCCGCGCCCAGCAGGCGCAGCTCGAGCTGCCCGTCGTGCTCGCGCGCCTCGCACTGCCGCGCCGCGCGGCTGCCCGACGCTCTGTGCAGCTGCATCAGGTAGACGCAGTCGAAGTCGAGCCCCTTCGCGCCGTGCAGCGTGAGCACGCGCACGGCATCCGGCGTGAGATCTCGCGGCTGCCCCTCCTCGGCGGGCTCCTCCTCGGCAACGGCGCTGCGCAGGCGCCGCAACACGCTGCCCGTGTCGGCGCCGAGCGCCAGCTCTTCCGCGAGCATGCGAAAGAAGCGCTCGAGATTCGCCACGCGCCAGGCGCCCAGGAAGCGCGCCGCTTCGCTGGCCTCGAGCAGAAGGGTGCTGCGCAGGCGCTCGACAAAGACGTCCGGCGCGTCGCGTTCGAACGCATCGCGCAGCGCCGCGATCGCCTCGGCGGCGTGGAGCAGATTCTGCTCCCAGCCGCGCACGCGCTCGAGACCGGGAACGTCCTCGGGCAGCGCGCGCAGCACCTCGGGGAGGCCCTCGTGCAGCGTGCGCTGCGCCTGCGCGTCGACGGCGCCGAGCGCACCGAAGAGCGCCGGGAGCCCGATGCTCCAGAGAGGCAGGAGCGCGGCGTCCGGCACACCGACGGCGCTGCTGCGCAGCAGGGTGAGCAGCGCCAGGTGGTCGTTGGGATCGAGCACGCAGCGCACCAGCGCCGCGGCGTCGATGATCTCGCGCCGGCGGTAGTGGCTGCGGTCGCCTTGCACGGCGAAGGGGATCCCCGCCTCGCGCAATGCGGCGAGATAGAGATCCCAGTCCCCGCGACTGCGGAACAGAATCGCGATCTCCTGCCACGGCATCCCCTGCTCGGCGTGCAGCGCGCGCAGGTCGGCAGCCAGGGCGCGCGCCTCGAGCGCGCTCGCCTGCGCGGAGCTGGTCTGGCGCGCGGCGCCGTCCTCCACCTCCGCCGAGATCCAGTACTCGATCGGCGCGAAGCCCGCGTCACGCGACGCGTTCGCCAGCGCGGGGCACGCGACCAGAGCCTGGAATTCCGGCTGCAGGCCCGGCGCGCGCTGCATGACGGGCGCCACGACGCGCTCCACTTCATCGAGGATCGCGGGCACGGATCGGAAGTTCACCGCCAGCGGATGCACCGCGCCGCCGGCATCGCCCACGCGCGCCACGAACGCTTCGTAGGCCGAGAGGTCCGCGCTGCGCCAGCCGTAGATGGACTGCTTCGGATCGCCGACCAGGAACAGGCCCGGTCGCTCCTCTTCCGGACCCTCGAGCGCGAGCGCGCCCACGATCGCGCATTGGCGGCGGTCGGTATCCTGGAACTCGTCCACGAGCAGCTGATCGATGCCGCGGCGCACGCGCGCGGCGACGGACGCGCTGCGCGTGACGAGATCGGCCGCTGCGCTGAGCAGGCGCGAGAAGCTCGCGCTGCCGCGGCGCCTGAGCGTCTCCTCGACCTCGGCGAGGAGCTCGCCGAGCACGCGCTGCGCCGCTTCGAAGCGCGGCACGTCGAGCCCGGTCCAGTGATCGAGCGCGGCGGCCAGCGGCGCCGACGCCGCGCAGAAGCAATCCACGCCCGGCTCGATCGCCTGCCGCTCGCTGGCGGTGAGATCGTCCCGTGACCACTTGCGCAGCCGCTCGCGCGCCCGCTCGGACCAGAGCGCGCGCAGCTCTCCAGCGCGCGCATCGAGTGCGGCGGCGTTCTGCGGCGGCTGCGCGAGCTCCGCGTGCGCGCGCTCGAGCGCCTCCGCGACCTCGAGCGCCACGTCTCCGCGACGCACGCTGCGCAGCCGCTCCCCCGCGACGGCGCGGAAGGCGTCGAGCGCCGCGCGCAGCCGCTCCCAGGCGGCGCGCACGCGCGCCGGCTCGAACGGATCGCGCGCCAGCTCTGCCGCGGAAACCCCCTGCTCGAGGAGCGCCGCGAGCTCGCGCTCGAGCTCCAGGGGCCCGAACCCGTCGGCGGCCAGCCGCAGGGCCGCGGCATCGCCGGGCAACGCGTACGCCTCGCGCAGGCGCCGCTCGACGACGTCGCGCACGACCGCGGTCTGCTCGCGACCCTCCGCGTCCACCTCGAGCCGCGGATGCACGCCGGCATCGAGCGGATGGGCCGCGAGCAGGCGCCGGCAGTAGGCGTGGATCGTCTGCACGATCAGGTGGTCGAGCGCGCCGCGCAGCGCGCGCGCCCGCGCGGCGCGCAGCCCGGGCTCGGGCAGGGCCTCGTCGTCCGCACCGATGGGCAGCGACCCCGCCTCGAGCAGGCGCAGCGCGGCGTCGACCCGCGTGGCCATCTCGGCCGCGGCCGCCTCGGTGAAGGTGATGGCCACGACGCGACCGAGGACCCGCTCCGCGATGCGCTCCGGCGCGGAAGACGCCACACCCCCGCGCTCGCCCAGCTGCGCCGCCGCGCGCTGCCAGCCCGGCCCCAGGCTCCAGGCCAGAATGCGCGCGACCAGCGTCGCCGTCTTGCCCGTGCCGGCGCCCGCTTCGAGCACGAGGGGCGCGCGGAACTCCCGCTGCGCGAGGCTGCGTGCCTCGGCGTCGCGCTGCCTCAGGATCTCCGCGCTGTCGGTGCCAGCGCTCATGACTCGGCCCTGGCCAGATTCCAGATGGCGAGCGCGCTGCGCTCGATCGGCGCGCGATCGGGCTCGGAGGCCACGCGCTCGAGCCAGGCCAGCAGGCGTGCGCGCGCGCCCGAGTCGCCGCGCAGGCAGGCCTCCCGCACCTCGCAGCTCCGACACGCCTGCGGCTCCTCCCCCCGCTCCCCGGGCAGGGCAAGGCGCGGCACGAAGCTGCCCCGATCCCAGGCCTCGAGCAGCGTGCCCACGGCGCGCGCGAAGGGCGCCTGCCATTCCGGGTCCGAGGTCACCTCGAGCACGCGCACTTCTGCGCGAAGCTCGGGACGCAGAAAGACGTAGCGCCCCTGCGCGGCGGCGCCGCCGCGCAGCGCGTACGCCACGGCCTGGAGTGCCTCGCCGCGCGCCACTTGCCTGTGCAGCGCCGCCGCTCGGGCCGCCGCGCGCACCTGCTCGACGAGCGGCCTGCCCGTCTTGTAATCCGTGAAGCGCAGCGCCGAGCCGACGCGATCGACGCGATCGGCCTTGAAGCAGAGCGTGCGCGCGCTGCCCGAGCCGTCGGCCACCGTCACCGACTCCACGACCTCGGCGCCCACGACGGGCACGCCATCCGCTGCGGACTGCCAATCGCAGGCGCGGGCGACCTCGAGGTAGGCGCGCGCGCGCAGCGCGAGCGCGCGCGCGTATCCGGCGAGTGCGATGCCGCGTTCCCGCACCTCGCGCGCGGCGCAGTCCGCGAGAATGCGCTCGAGCTCGGCGTGCGACGGCCAGCGCGCGGGCTGGATGGGGCGCGCTTCGAGCGCCGCGTCCGCCGCGCGCTCGGCGCGGGCCGTGCCCGCGGCGATCGTCTCGAGCACCGCGTGCACCACGTTGCCGACGGCGAGGGGATCGGCGCCGGAGGGCAGCGCGCCGAGCGCGTCGGGCGAAGGCTCGACGCGCAGCAGACGCATGACGAAGGCCTGCCACGGACAGCGCGCCGTGCGCTCCAGCGTCGTGACGAAGAGCGCCGCACGGCGCGGATCGGTCGGGCCGCGCAGCGCACCGACCAGACCGAGATAGGGCCCGGGCGCCGCGCGCTGCGCCGCCGGCGCGTCGAGCTCGCGCAGCACCGCGCAGCGCCCGCGCGCCAGCGCCTCGGCGCTCGCCCGATCCAGAGCCGGCGCGGGCAGCGCCTCGAAAGCCAGCGACAGGGCAGCCTCGAAGGCCTGCACGGCTCCGGAGGGCCCGATGCGCAGCGCGTGCTCCTGGGCGGGGCGCAGCGCGTCGTCCACGGCGCCGCGGCTCCAGGGGGACACGACCGGTGGCGCGAGCTCCACTGCGCCGAGATTCCCAGCGCCGAGCAGCCGCTCGACCAGGGGCGACGGCGCGCACGCGCGCCCGTCCTCGTCGGCGGCGTGCCACGAGAACGTGACCTCGCCGCTCGACGCAGCGAGCTGCGCGAAGAGCTCGCGCTCCTCATCCACCGCGTCACGTTTCACGGGCAGCTCGGGCAGCACATCGCGCAACGCGCGACGAACATCGTCGGCCAGCAGCGGATCCTCGACGATGCTGCGCGGGAACACCCCGCGGTTCATGCCGATCACGAAGAGGGCATCGAAGCTGCGCGCACGCGCCTCCATCACGCTGAGCACCTGCACGCCGCCGCCCTGCCCTCCGAGCGGCGCCCGCCCGCAGTCCTCCAGCGCGCGCCTCACCAGCAGCAGGAACTCCTCGCGGTCCATCTCGAGCGCCAGCGGAAGCGGCGCGTCCTCGGCGAGCAACACGCGCTCGAGATCGTCGCGGCCGGGGCAATCCGTCCGCCAGCCGAGATCCGTGTCGACGAGATCCCGCAGGCGGGCCAGGTGTGCGGCGAGCGGCGCGACCTGCGGCCAGCCTTGCCAGCGATCGCGCAGTGACGCCGCCGCGCGACAGGCGCGGGCGAGCGCCGACGCCGAGAGCGTGCGCCGCACGGCACGCAGCGGCTCGCCGGCGGCGGCGGGCTCGAATCCGCGGCGGGCCCGCAGGCTCACGTCGCGCCCGGGCAGATCGAGCGCGGCGACGTCGGCTAGCTGCGCGGCCCCGAGCTTGTGCAGCGCCTCGCGCAGATCCGCGCGCTCGACGCGCGTGGGCGACCACGGCTCTCCGCGGGCGGGCGGCGCGGGCGCGAAACGCGACACGGCGTCGAGCCACAGCTCGGCGCTCGCACGCGCGCCCCGTTCGATCAGCGCGAGGAGTGCCGCGAGGCGCCGGCCCGCGCTGCCGACGGGTCCGGTGGCGGCGATCCCGGACCACGGAACGCCGAGGCGCGCCAGGTGCAGGCGCAGCGGCAGGGCGAACGGGGCGAGCTCGCGCGCCACGATGCCGATTCGCTCGGGGCAGGCACCGCCATCGAGCAGCCGGCGGAGCCGCAAGGCCACGGCGCGCACCTCCGCGTGGGGTCCCGGGGCTTCGATCCACGTGAAGCGCGCTGCGGCGGGCGCGGGGAGGTCGCGCGCCTCGATGCCGCCGCACGCTGCGGCGACGCGTTCGCGAAAGCGCGCCCCGTAGAGACCCTCCGGATCGCCCGGCGCGAGCGGCGCCGCGGGGGCCAGCAGCACCCGGGCATCGCGCAGACGCACCAGCGTCTCGATCAGATCGGCCTGCACGCCGGTGGCATCCGCGAAGCCGTGCACGAACACCGCACGCGCCGGGAGTGCCCGATCCGGCTCGGCCTCGAGACGCAGGCGCGCGCGCACGAGGGCGCGCGAACCGTGATCGATCGCCCCCGCGTCGAGGGCCCGGGCGGTGCGCGCGGCCACGCGCAGCAGCGCGAAGGCGCGGTCCGCTTCCGCACCGGACACGCCGCACGCGCCGAGACACGCCTCCAGCGCCTCGCCGTGCGCCGCTTCGAAGCCCGCGTCGAGCAGATCGTCGATGCTGGCGACCACGGCGCCGTAGCCGTCGACGAGCGGGTCGAGATGCTGGGCGAGCGCGGGCTCGGCCCGCGCGTGGCGCCGCACGAGCAGCGGGTAGGCGGCCTGCAGCGGCGGCCCCTCGGCGCCGGGCTCCGCGATGCTGCGCGCGAGTGTGTCGAGTGTCTGCACCACGACGCCGAGCAGGCCACCGCCCAGCTGCCGGACCAGCAGCGAAGCGACGTGCAGGCGCAGACTGTTCGACGGCACCACGATGCGGACGGGTCGGGCGAGCAGACGCGGATCGGCGCGCGCCGACGCCGCCAGCGCCGCAACCTCTCGGCACAGCAGCGCATCCAGCCCCGGCGCGCCCTGCGCTCGCTGTGCTCGCCGCACTCCCGACACCCCCCGCACGACCTCCCGCGTCGTCCGCGCGGCAGGGCGCGAGCATCGCACGGATTCGTGACAAAGGAGGTCACGCGTCAAGAGGCTCGGATCCGGAGGGGGAATATCTTCACAAGATATTGAAAAGACTTATCTTTTCGAACTCTTCAGAAAATCACCACAGCGGATGAAAAACAAAGAATCGACATTGAACTTCATTTTCAATATGATACTCTCAAACCACGCTGCGACGGAGAGTCGGTTGCCCGGGCAACCGACCGCGCCGCAGAGCGAAGCCGAGTGCGGGAGTCGCACGTGATCGTCTGCCACTGCAAGGGCATCTCCGACCGGACCATCCGCGACGCGGTGCGCGCGGGCGCCCGTTCGTGCGGGCAGGTGGCGCGCAGCTGTGATGCTGGACGCTGCTGCGGTGGCTGCGCGCCCGTGATCCGCGAACTCATCGCTCGCGAGTCGGAGACCGAGAACGGGCTCGTGCTGCTCGGCGGCGCGGGCCTCGCCGCCACGGCCTAGACGCGCGCGGCGCCCATTCCGACTTTCGTTTTCATTAAGCTGGCCGCGTGCGCCCGCGCGGATACGCTGCGGCGTCTACGCAAACACGGGGGGACATCGATGCAGGGCGATGCCAAGGTGATCGAGGCGCTGAACGACGTGCTCACCGCCGAGCTCACCGCGATCAATCAGTACTTCATCCACTACAAAATGTGCGAGAACTGGGGCTACGCGCGCCTCGCGAAGAGCAAGCGCGAGGAGGCGATCGAGGAGATGAAGCACGCCGACGACGTGATCGAGCGCATCCTCTACTTCGATGGCGTGCCCAACATGCAGCGCCTCAACCCGGTGCGCGTGGGCGAGGATGCGGTCGAGCAGCATCGCCTCGATCTCGCGCTCGAGGTCGAAGCCGTCAAACGCCTCAACGCGGGCATCGCCCTGTGCCGCGACAAGGGCGACAACGGCTCACGCGAGCTGCTCGAGAGCATCCTGAAAGACGAGGAAGAGGCCGTCGACTGGCTCGAGTCGCAGCTGCACATCGTCGAGGAGATCGGCAAGGAGCGCTACCTCGCCGAGCAGATCCACGACTAGCCAGAGCGCCGAACCGAGGAAACGCGAATGCACGAGAAGAAATTCCTGGCGGATCGGCAGAAGGCGCTCGAGGAGGTCTTCTTCGAGCAGGAGAACCGCAGACTCGTCGAGCGCATCCAGGCCGAGGAGGCGAAGCTCGCCGCGAAGCACGGCTTGAAGGAGATCTCCGGCATCGCAGACGACGCGCTGATCGAACAGCTGGTGGCGCTCCAGATCCGTCCGGGCAGCTGGGCGGCCATGGCGCTGATCCCACTCGTCGAGGTCGCCTGGGCGAGTGGCAAGGTCGAGGAGAAGGAACGCCGCGCCGTGCTCTCCGCCGCGGAGGCCAACGGCGTGACCAAGGGCAGCGCGAGCTTCGAGCTGCTCGAGCAGTGGCTCGAGCAGCGCCCGGCTCCCGCCTACCTGGAGGCCTGGGGCCTGTACATCGTCGAGCTCTGCGCCGAGCTCGGTGAAGCCGAGCGCGCGGCGCTGCAGAACGAGATTCTCGGCCGGGCGCGACAGGTCGCCGAGGCGGCCGGCGGGCTGCTCGGCTTCGGCACCAAGATCAGCGAAAAGGAGCAGCGCGTCCTCGGCGAGCTGGCCAAAGCCTTCGCCGGCTAGTTCGCCGCCTCGACGCTGATCGTCGCCTTCTCGATGAGCAGCGGCTCCTTGGGCTTGCCATTCGGAGAGCCTTGCTTCTCGAGCGCTTCCAGCGTGTCCAGGCCCCCGACGACGCGACCGAACACGGTGTGCTTGCCGTCGAGGTGGGGCTGCGGCTTGAAGAGCAGGAAGAACTGGCTGCCATCGGTGCCGGGTCCGCGATTCGCCATGCTGAGAATGCCCGGCTTGTCGTGCCGGGCGCTTCGGTCGAATTCGCCTTCGTAGGAGTAGCCGGGCCCGCCCGTACCGGTGCCGGTGGGATCGCCTCCCTGCGCCATGAAGCGCGGGATCACGCGGTGGAACGGCACCCCGTCGTAGAAGCCGACCTTCGTCAGGTAGATCGTGCTCGAGACGTGCTTGGGAGCCGCCGCGGGCATGAACTCGATCTTCAGGTCGCCCACGTTGGTCTCGAGGTTCCAGAAGTAATGCTTCGCGGCGTCGAACTCCACGACGAGGGGCGGCGGAAGCTGCTCCTTCCAGCGCCGCTTGCTCTTGTCGATCTTCTGCTCGGCGATGTACGCCTCGATGCGGGCGATGGCGGCGTCAGTCGACGCGGGCACGCTTGCCTCCTTCGCGCTCTCGGCGCGGATCGTGGTCGACGCGAACAGGGCGAGAGCCAGCAGCGAAGGAGTCAGGGTGCGCGCGACGCGGTTCATGGCGATTCCTCCGTTTTCGGGGTGGGCCAAGAGTACCGACAACGAGGCAATCGGCCAGGGTCCGCTGCGCGGGGCGCTCCGTGTTAGCCTGACGCCGTGCGCGCCCATTACTTTGCCTACGGCTCGAATCTAGACCTGGCGCGGATGCGCGCGCGTGTCCCCTCCGCGCAGGTGGTCGGGACGGCGCTGCTCCGGGGCATGCGCCTGCAGCTCGACAAACGGGGCGGCGACGGCTCCGGCAAGGCGAATCTGCGCAGCGACGCGAGCGGCCACGTATGGGGCGTGGTGTACACGCTCGCGCGAGCACACTGGGCCGCGCTCGACGCCTGCGAGCCGGGCTACACGCGCATCCGCGTGTCCGTCGAGTGCGCGGGCGCCGTGCTCGACGCCGAGACCTACATCTCGGCGCTGCGCACGCCCGAGCCGTTCGCGCTGCCGTGGTACAAGCGGCTGATCATCGACGGGGCGCGCGCGCAGGGTCTGCCCGAAGCCTACGTGGCCCTGCTCGAAGACCTGCCGGAGCGCGGCGATCCGGACTGATCTCCCGCTCGCCCCGCGCTCGGGCAGCGCCGCCGGCGCACGAGCGCGCCTCAGGCCAGGCGGCGCGCGACGCGGCGCACCGCCTCGAGCGCTCGCTCGGGCGGCACGGACGTGTAGCAGAGACGCACCCACCCCTCGTATGCCGCACCGCAGCTCGGACCCGGGGCCAGCGCAACGCCGTCGGTGACGCAGTCTTCGAGAAAGCCCCAGATGCCGCGCGCGTCGAGCTTCTCGCGCACGTCGATGAAGTGGAACATCGAGCCTTCGGGCGGCGGCAGACCGAGCAGCTCGGCCGTCGCGTCGCCCACCTGCTGGTAGCTCTGGCGCGCGCGCGCGATCCATCCCCGGCCGTCGCGCAGCGCGCGGCGCGCCGCGATCTGTCCGGCGGTGGGCGCGGAGTACGCCGTGTGCGTCGAGATCTTCAGAGCCTGCGCGGTCACGTCGGGCGGCGCCACCAGATAGCCCGTGCGGTTGCCCGCCATGCCGAATGACTTCGAGAAGGAGAAGACCGTGACGGTGCGCTCCGGCGCAAAGCGGGCGAGCGAGACGTGCGCGCCGCGATACACGTAGTCTTCGTACACCTCGTCCGAGATCAGCCAGAGATTCTCGCGCGCCGCCCAGTCAGCCAGCGCCGCGAGCCAGGCCTCCGGCAGCACGCGGCCCGTCGGATTCGAGGGGCTCGAGACGTAGAGGGCGACGCTGCGCGGACCGAGCGCCTCGCGCACCGCCGCGAGCGCGTCGTCCGCGCTCGCCACCCGGTCGTAGAACGGAATCTCCACGGGTGTCGCGCGCAGCGCCGCAACCACGCCGGGGATGAGGGGCCAGTACGGCGCGAGGATGAGCACTTCGTCGCCGGGGCTGGCGATGGCGCCGACCGCGGCGCCGAGGGCGCCGGTCGCACCGGCGGTGACCAGCACGGACGCGCGCTCGCAGGGGAGCCCGTTGCGCGCGCGCACCTTCTCGACGATGGCGTCCACGAGCGCGGGCACGCCGCGCGCCTCGCAGTAGCGGTGCAGGCCCGGGTAGTCGACCTCGCGCAGATCCTCCATGCGCCCGCCTTCGAAGGGCTCCATCCAGGTGTCGCCCACGTGCAGCGGACAGACGTCTTCGGGAATGTCCCCGACGCGCTTCGCCGTGGGCGAGAAGACCGCGCTCTGCATGGCGTTCGTCTCGGGTGCGAAGTGGGGGGAGCGGGGCATGGATCGCCTCAGGTCAGATCGGAGAGCAGCGCGGCGTAGCCTTCGCGGAAGGTTGGGTAGCGGAACGCGTAGCCGGAGGCGAGCAGGCGCTCGTTGCTGCAGCGCTTGTTCGTGCTTGGGCGCGGCGACTCGATCTCCTGCGCGGGCACCACGCGCGGCTCGGGCGCGCCGAGCGCACCCGCCAGCCAGGTCAACACGGCAGACTCGTCGGCAGGCTCGGAATCGACACCGAGATACAGCGTCTCGGGCTCGGGCAGGCGCAGCAGATGACGCAGCGCACCGGCACAGTCGTCCCGGTGGATGCGGTTGGTGTAGCGGGGGGGGCCCGCGCTGTAGAGCGCGCTGCCCGAACGCACGCGATCGATGAGGCGCGTGCGGCGCGGCCCGTAGATGCCGCCCAGGCGCAGGATGATGGCGGGCCAGGGGGCGCGGCGCACGATCTCCTCGCCTTCCAGCACGCGCCGCCCGCTGAAGTTCTCGGGCTCGGTGGGCGAGCTCTCGTCCACCCAGCTGCCGTCGGTCTGCGCGTAGACGGAGGTGCTCGACACCAGGAGCACGCGGCGCAGCTTCTGGCCCTGCTGGTCGAGCGCCTCCAACAGCCGCCGCGGACCCTCCACGTACGCCGCCCGGTAGTGCGCGTCGTCGTAGCCGCCGGGTGAGACCGCGTAGATCAGCTCATCCAGGCCGCTCGGAAGATCGCGCAGGCTCCTCGGCACGGAGAGATCCGCCTCGAAGCGGCGGATGCCGATCGGCAGACTGGCGGGTCGGCGCCGCAGGCCCCACACGGTGTCGGCCTCCCCCACGAGCAGCCCGCCGAGGGCGGTTCCCACGTAGCCACATCCTGCGATCAGTACTCTGGCCATGTGCGTCCGAGCTGCGATCCCGCGCGATCGGGCCGCTTGCGAAAGTTATACTGCGCGGCATGCGGCCGCTCATCGGGATTCCGCAGTGCCTGGACGATCGGGGCCGCATTCGCGCGGGACGCGATGTCCAGTATCTCGACACGTCCTACGCCCGTGCGGTCTGCGCCGCCGACGCGACCCCACTCTACCTGCCCCTGCAAGCCGACGCGCGCGCGCTGATCGACGCCATCGACGGACTGCTGCTTCCCGGCGGCGACGACCTGCTGCCGGAACGGCCCTACCCGCCCGGAGTGCAGTTCGATCCGGTGTCGGAGCGGCAGCTCGCCTTCGATCGCCAGCTCCTCGACGCGGCCCTCGCGGCGGGACGCCCGGTGCTCTCGATCTGCTACGGCATGCAACTGCTCGCGCTCCAGCTCGGGGGCGCGCTCCATTACGACATCCCCACCGATGTCTGTTCAGCGGGGGCCCACCGCCTTCCCGAGCGTGACGGCCGTCACGCGATCGCCGTCGCTCCCGGCACGCGGCTCGCCGCCATCCTCGGCGACGCGGAATGCGCGGTGAACAGCATGCACCACCAGGCGGTGGCAGAGCCGGGGCCGCGCTTGCGGGTGTGTGCAGTGGCCGACGACGGGCTGATCGAGGCCGTCGAGGACCCCGAGGCGCGCTTCGCGGTCGGCGTGCAGTGGCACCCCGAGAAGATGGAGGGCGCCCACCGCGAGCGGCTCTTCCGCGCCTTCGTCGAGGCGTGCCGTTGAGCCTGGCGTCGTAGCGAGAACCCCTCGACTCCCGTCGGAGGAATGCAGGTTTTTTGTGACAATCATCACGTGAAACATTCGGGAAGAGCGGTAAGATTTTGATGAAGTATCCGGGGGGTGCTTTCCGCTGAGTTGAAAAAGCGGGCGTCGAACGCCCGCAACGCTGTACGGCAAACCTGCAAGGTGGGGGCAGGCTCATGCCGAGGATGCGCGATTCGATCTCGAAGCGAGTCAATGCGTCGGATGCAGCAGAGTCACCCGGCGTCGACGCGGTGCGGGTCTTTCTGGGAGCCGCGCTGGCCGTGGTCGACGCGAGGGAGTTCGAGCGCGCTCCGGCGCGCAAGCTGTCGACCTGGCTCTTCTCCCTCGGCGCGAGCGACGCCCTGGCGCGCCGGCTCGGCCTGGCGGGTCGAGCGGCGACGTCCCTCGGCGTGGATGTGTTCCGCGCCTTCTACGCGCTCGATCCGGTGAGTGCGGCGACGGTGGTCGGCCGCTTGAATCATCTCGCAACCGACGCGCGCTGGTGCCCGGCACGCGAAGCCGGACGCGCGGCCATGGACGACTGGCTCACCGGTGTTCGGCAGGACGCGCACGAACGGCTGCGCGATCTGATCGCGGCGCCGGCCGCGGCCGAGGCCGCGCACTTCGCCGCCGGGCTGACCGGTATCGAGGGTGATGCCGCACCGCGCGCACCGCGCCAGCGCGACGTGCCGCTGGGACGCCGCGCGGTGGCGTCACTCGCCGCACCGCGCTGAGATCTCGACCGCCTCGAGCAGGCGCAGGAACGCAGCCGCCACCGTCTCGCCCGAGAGCTCTCTGCAGGGGCGCGGCTCACCCGCGCGCTCCGCGCGAAGCACCCGCGCGCGCTCCCCGAGCAGATAGGGTCCGGTGCGCTCCTCGCGGGCGCGCGGCCCGAAGAGCGCGAGCGTGGGGACGCCGAGCGCCGACGCGAGGTGCAGCGGACCGGTGTCGCAGGTGACGAGGCAGGCGCTGCGCAGCAGCAGAGCGCCGAGCACGTCGAGCGGCACCGGCGCCGCGGGAAGCACCGCGCGTCCGGAGGGCAAGGCGCGGCGCGCGGCGTGCGCCATCCAGCGCTCGCGCCGCGAGAAGTGGCTCAGATAGAAGACCGCTTCCCGGCGCGCCAGGACGGCGCGCGCGAACGACACGAAGTTGCGGATGGGCCAGCTGCGATCGAGGCGCCGCGACCACAGCCGCGCGGTCTGGTGGGTGCCCACGCAGTAGAAGATCAGCAGCGCATCCGGCTCGACACGAAGCTCGCGCAGCAGCGCATCGGCGCGGGCGCGCGCGGCGTCGCTCACCTGGAACACCATCGGCCAGGGCGGGTCGGCGACGCCGAGCGGTGCCGCATAGAGCACCGCCGACTCCGCCGCGTGATGGCATTCCGTGCGCCCCGCGTTGTGCAGCGACGCAACCACCGGAAGCGCCGGGGCGCGCGCCATCGCGTCGGGATCCAGGCAGTGACGCGCACCGAGTTCGCGCAACATCGCGAGGAGCGGCGCCGGCTCGTTCTGGACCAGGATCACATCCGGTGCGAGCTGACGCGCCTCCCGGGCGACGCCTTCGAGCAGGCGCGCGGGGCTCGTGCGCCGGAAGCCGCGCGGAATTTCGAGGGTGCGATCGACGTGGGGATGACCGCGCCACACCGCGGGCGCATTGGTGAGCACGCTGACGCGCAGGGTCGGGTGCGCGCGGCGCAGCGCCTGGGGAATCGGCGTCCAGAAGAGGTTCTCACCCATGCGGCCGTGTCGCACCAGCAACAGCTGGCGCACGCGCCCCGCGTCGAGATCGCGCCGCAGCGCCGCGAACGCGGGATCCGGCGCCGCCCGCGGCGACGTCTCGGCCGCGCCGGTCTCGGCTGCCCCAGCGGCGTGCGCGAGCGGGCGGTCTGCCTTCATGGGAGCGGCATTCCATCCGTCCCGAGCAGCGCGCGCAGCGCGGGGACGAGAACCTCCGCGATGGCGCGCTGCCCCTTCTGATTCCAGTGCCCGGCCACCCAGTACGAATCGAAATCTTCCGTGTAGGCGCCGGCGGTCTCGAGGAACGGAATCTCGTACGCCGCGAGCGCGCGCCGCAGGCGCGCCTCGGCATCGGGATCCCGATCCACCAGGAACACCACAAGCCGCGCGCCGTCGCTGGCCACGATGCGGTTCAGGTCGCGCAGCAGGAGCTCCGTGACGCGCCAGGCCTCTTCGGGGTCCACCTTCTCCTCGACGTCGCGCTTGATCGCAAGCTGGCGCAGCGCCGCCTCCAGGAACAGGGAGAGCGGCGCGCGCCGCAGCAGCCCCGCGCCGAAGAGCCCCGTGTCGCGCAGGTTCGGCACCGGAACGCCGGTGAGCATCAACACGGCTCCGTAGCGCTCGAACACCGGTTTGCGCCCGCGCCAGTACTCGCCCAGCACGTTGTAGGGCACGTCGTTCGTGCAGAACTGCAGCACCACGAGGTCGGGTGCATAGCGCCGGCCGTGGTGCAGGTAGGCCAGCAGCTCCTGATCGGTCGAGTAGCCACCGACGCCGAGTGACACCACCTGGAGCGGCCGCTCCGCGGCGAGCCGCGCAGCGATCAGCGCCGTGTAGGTCTCCGCATCGTTTACGGTGTATGCCTCCGTGTGGGAATCTCCGAGGAAGACGATGCGCTGCGTGCCCGCCGGCTTCTCGAACGGGATCTCGGCCGTGCGAAATCCGTGGAGATCGATGCTCTCCGTCGCGGTGAACTCGTCCGTGCGCCGCTGCGCCGTGAGGCCGCGGCGCAGCTTCCAGCCGAGCCGGGAATCGTGCTCGGTGAACAGGTTGTTGTGGCTGCGCTTGGGCAGCACGAACGCGTCCACGAAGAGGTTCAGGATGACCAGCAGAAGCAGATTCAGGGCCACGATCACCAGGCTGAAGGCCAGCGCCTTGCGGTCGCCGCGCAGCGCCTGGCGCAGGGCCGCGCCGCAGAGCAGCGCCGCGGAGATCGTGACGCCCGCGCCGAGGCTGCCCTGCCTGGCGACGAGCACGAGCAGCAGCAGCGTGAGCAGCAGCCAGGGCACGAAGCCGATGCGCCCGACCAGCACGCGGCCGATCTCGAGCAGCGTGCTGCGCCAGTCGGGCAGGAAGCTGCAGCCGATCCACAGGCCCCATGCGATGGCGGAGAGCGCGACACCGGGTGCGGTGCCCTCCGCTGCGAAGAGCATGGCGCGGACGTCGCCCAGCGCGATGCACAGCGCCGGCGCGATCCAGGCGGCGTGGAGCATCCGGCCCAGCACGGCGTCCAGCGCCGGCAGCCCCGGTGTTGCGTGGCAGAGCGGAGAATCGGTGTCGCGCATCTCGGTGCGCCGGCGCGCCGCTGGTGGCGTGCCCGACGAGGCGGAATACTAGCGCCATGCAGCCGCTGTATTCGATCCTGTTCTGGCTGTTCTTCGCGGCGAGCTCGATCGCCCTCTTCCCGCTCGCCGTGATCCTCTGGGCGCTGACGGCGCCCTTCGACCGGCGGCGCCGCATCCTGCACCAGTTCACCTGCTTCTGGGCCTCGCTCTACACCTGG
Source organism: Myxococcales bacterium (assembly GCA_029881215.1). GTDB lineage: Bacteria > Myxococcota_A > UBA9160 > UBA9160 > SMWR01 > JAOUNA01. The sequence continues at coordinate 45,043 of JAOUNA010000001.1, forward strand.
CTCAATCCGGCCTGGCCGGTCGTGATCCAGGGACGCGAGCACATCCGGCCCGGCGAGACCTACGTGATGGTGGCCAACCACCTCTCGTTGCTCGATATCCTCGTGCTCTTCCGGCTCTTCACCCACTTCAAGTGGGTGTCGAAGAGCGAGAACTTCCGCGTGCCGTGCATCGGCTGGAACATGCGACTGAACCGCTACATCGAGCTGCGCCGGGGCGATCGCGCGAGCGTCGTGCAGATGATGAAGGCCTGCCGCAGCGCCCTCGCAGAGGGCAATTCGATCATGATCTTTCCGGAGGGAACGCGGTCGCCCACGGGCCGGCTGCGCAGCTTCAGGACCGGTGCCTTCGATGTCGCCAAGGACACGCAGCGGCCCATCCTGCCCATCGCGTTGCAGGGCACGCACGACGCCCTCCCCAAGCGCGGCGTGGTGCTGCGCGGCCGCCACCCGATCCGCGTGACCGTGCTCGAGGAGATTCCGTACGAGAGCTTCGCGCGTCAGTCCTCGGAGGAGCTGGCGGAACGGGTCCGCGCCCGCATCGCGGCGCAGATCGAAGAGAAGGAAGCGCCTCCACAGTTCTGAGCGGATCGCCCGGCAGGCGGCGAACGCGTGCAACGCGCCGGAATCGATCAGTCGCGCTGGTGCCAGAGCGAGGGCTCGTACGCCCCGGCCATGGCCGCCTCGTCGAGCTCGCCGCCGAGGAAGGCCGCCACTTCCGACGCCACGGCCGCCGGATCGGCGACGAGGCGCTCGGTCTCCACGCCGAGCAGTGTCACGCGCGGCTGCCCCTCGGCCCAGCGCTCGAGATCGGCGAGCTGCGCGGCGAAGATCTCCGACAGACGCGCGTCGGGGAGAACGCCCTCGACGCCGCCGAAGCGCGCGAGCATGGCCCGCTGCGACGCGACCACCTGGCCGAGCGGCCGGCGCAGCAGGATCACACGGTAGGGGTAGGCGTCGGGCAGCGACGCCACCAGGGCGTGCACCAGCTTCACCGCCCGCCCCAGCGCCTGCGCCAGCCACGACGTGTCGCGAAGCGTGCGCTTGGCCGCCTCGAACTCGAAGTAGCCGCGCGGGTTGTGCTCGTCGGGCTCGCGAAGGCCGTCGGTCAGCAGTGGAAAGCCGCCGGCCCCGAGCATCTGCATCATCAGCGAGGTGCCCGAGCGCGGCACGCCGCTCACCAGGGTGACGAAGTCGCGCGCCATCAGCGCCGCACCCCGCGCGCCAGGGGAGATTGCTCCACGCGTTGCCGGTGAGCTGCCGCGAAGCTGCCGGCGGCGCGCGAGAACGCGCGCGCCCGCTTGCCTGCAGCGCCGCGCGTCGTCGTATAATGCGCGGCCAAGAGCTGCACGCGACGCGTTCCACCCATGAGCGAATCCCCTTCCGACACGGCGATGATGACGGCAGACGAAGCAGCGGCCTGGCTGCGCGAAGTCGGGGGCGAACTATACCGGACCCCCCCGAGCTACGGGGACGGCAGGGCCTGGGTGGCGGTGGTGCGCGCGCCTGCCGTGCGCGGGCACAGCGGCCCGCTGATCGTGGCGCTCGGCGGAAGCATGCAGGAGGCGACGGCGACCGCGGCCCAGCAGTGGCACCAGCTCTGGCGGAAGCGCGGCGTGCTCCACTGAGCGGCGGCCGAGCGCGGCCCGGCTTCGGTACCCTGCCGCGCGTGTCGGATGCACTCCCCAACGGCAAGCTCCCCGCGGCGCTGCTGCGCGAGCTGCTCGCGGCGAGCCCGCCGCTGCCGCCGGAGGTGCGCCTCGGCCCGCGCGTGGGCGAGGACGCCTGCGCCATCGACGTGCCGGCCGGAGCGCTGGTGGCCGCCACCGATCCCATCACGCTGACGGGCAGCGGCGTGGCCGCGCACGCCGTCGTGGTCAACGCGAACGACGTGGCGGTGATGGGCGTGCGGCCGCGCTGGTTCCTGGCCAGCGTGCTGTTTCCATCGGGCACGCGCGCGGCGGATGTGCGCGCCTGCTTCGCGCAGATGCAGGCCGCGCTGCGCGCCGCCGACGTGACCCTCGTGGGCGGACACACGGAAGTGACGAGCGCGGTGACCCAGACCGTCGTGGTGGGCCAGATGCTGGGGCTGGCGACGGACGGCCGCTTCGTGCCGACCGGGGGCGCGCGGCCGGGAGACGCCGTCGTGCAGGTCGGCCCGGCGCCCATCGAGGGCGCGGCCGTGCTCGCCGCCGAGGCGGGCGCGCGGCTCGCCGGCGTCGATGCCGCGCTGCGCGCGGCGGCCGCCGGAGCGCTCGAACGGCCCGGCATCTCCGTCGTCGCGTGCGCCCTGCGCGCCGCCGAGCTCGGCGCCACGGCGCTGCACGACCCGACGGAGGGGGGCCTCGCCTGCGGCCTGCACGAGCTCGCCGACGCCTCGGGGGTGCGCATCGTGCTCGACGAAGCCGCCGTGCTCTGGTTCGAGCCGGGGGTCGCCGTGTGCTGCGCCCTCGGCGCGGATCCCTGGGGCACGCTGGCTTCGGGGGCGCTGCTGGCCACCTTCCCGGAGGCGCACGCCGGGCGCGCCTGCCGGGCCCTCGCGGAGTCGACACCATCCCGCGTCATCGGACGCGTCGAGGCGGGCACCGGCGTGGTGCATGCAGACGGCAGCGCCCTGCGCGAGTTCGCGCGCGATGAGGTGGCGCGCGTGCTCGAAGCGGAACGCTGAGACGCGCGGAGCCCGTGGCCAGGCGCTCGTACGCGCCGCTATCGGCGGCGCGGAATGGCGCGGCGCAGCCGGCTCGCGCGGTACAGCAGCGCGAGCGCTCCGATCCCGGCCGCCAGCAGCGCCACGCGGCCGGGCTCCGGCACCTGCAGCGTGAGGATGCCGATGTGGCCCGTGTGCGTCTGGAAGCCCGGACCGATCCAGTGGGTGAGCGCGGGCGTCACGAGCTGCAGGTTGCGCATGCCGCTCGGCGTGGCCGTGTCGTAGCCCGCGCGGTGCAGGATCGTGGTGTACACGCCCGTGGCGTAGACCGTCACCGAGCCGGTGGTCCAGGGCGTGCCCGAGCCGCGAACCGTGAGCGTGCTCGTCTTGCCATTGATGTTGTTGTAGTACCGGTTCTCGATATCGTGCGGATTCAGCCAGTTGGTCGTCTTGCCCTGCTTGTCGTAAGCGGTGGGCGTGCACTCGAAGCAGCGGCCCAGCGCCACGACCATGTTCCAGCTGCCTGCCCCGGTGTAGGTGCCGGCAATCCCGGGCACCACATACTTCCTGACCGCGCCGAACCTGCCGAGCAGGCCCATGGCGCCACCGAAGGTGTTCGGACCCGGTTGGATGATCCAGGTGCCGGCCCGCTGCCCCATGCCTGTCTTGGTGACAGCACCCGGCCCGCCCCCCGCGAAGAAGCTGCCCGCGGCGTTCACGAACGTCGCATAGGTATTGCTCTGCAAGTAAGAACGCAAGTAAGAAGTAGTGGGAAGCCACCCAGTGGTCATGATGCCGAACGCGGACTGCGGCATCGAGATTCCGCCGGCCGCGCCCGGCGTCGTCGTGCTGATCAGCGAGGGACCACCCGCGCGCGGCCCGGTCGCGGGAGCGCCTGCCTGCATGACGGACGGCGGGCAATAGCGAAAGCCCACCGGGTGGGTCGGGGTTCCCTTGTACGGCGTGGCGTACTGGCAGTCGTGCCCGAGCGGCCACCCCGTCCAGTCCGCCGCGGTGTACGGCGGCTGCGTGCCACTGGTGATGTCGTTTCCGAAGGCGTGCATGATGAAGGACGCGTGAAACAGCGCGGGGCCCGCCTGGGCCGTGCCGGGCAGCGCCAGCACGATGGCGGTGAAGAGGCTCGCGAGCGTTCGCTTCGACATGATCGATCCTCCTCGTGCCATGCATTGCAGGTCAGAGTCTCCGGCTCGCGCGGTGCAGCAGGAGCAGCGCCGCGATGCCCGCGGCGAAGAGCGCCACGCGGCCGGGCTCCGGCACCTGCAGCGTGAGGATGCCGATGTGGCCCGTGTGGTCTTGCCAGCCGGGGCCGATCCAGTGGGTGAGCGCGGGCGTCACGAGCTGCAGGTTGCGCACGCCGCCGGGTGTGACCGTGTCGTAGCCCGCGCGGTGCAGGATCGTGGTGTAGATGCCTTCCCGAGCGTAGAGCGTCACCGAGCCGGTGGTCCAAGGCGTACCGGAGCCGCGCAACTGCACCTTGCTCTTCATGCTGTTCACGTGGTTGGTGTAGGTGTTGACTGTGAGGTGCGGATTGAGCCAGTTCGTCGGCTTGCTCGTCCTGTATGCGGTGGGCTCGGCATAGGGCACGCGCCCGAGCGCGCGAATCATGTCCCAGCTTCCCGTGCCCACGTAGGTGCCGGCATAGCCCGTAAACTCGACGCGCGCGCCGAGCTGACCCAGCAAGCCCATGGCGCCACCGAAGGCGTTCACACCCTCGTGAATGACCCACGTCCCCGCCTGCTTTCCCACGCCCGTCTTGGTCTTCTGACCGAGACCCGCGGCGGGGCCTCCACCGGCGAAGAATGTCGCCGCGGCGTTCACGAACGTCGCATACGTCACAGCTACGTAATGAGGCTCGCTGTAGGTACCCCATGAGCCCGTCGCGGTGACGCCGAACGCCGCCTCTGGCAGCGCGATGGATGCGGGCGATCCGCTGCCCACGCCGAGCGAGCCCGATCCCGTGGCGGGAGCGCCGATCGAGAAGGCGGAAGGTTCGCAAGAGTAGGCGTAGCAGCGATGTCCCAACGGCCACGCTGTGAAGCGACTCGCGGTGTAGGGCCAGACGAAGCCGCTGGTCACGTCGTTGCCGAAGGCGTGCATGATGAACGACGCTTCGAAGAGCGCGGGGCCCGCGGAGACCTGCGTGGTGCTCGCCAGAAGTCCAGCCGCGAGCGCCATGCATCGCGCGTGCAGCTTCATGGCATCTCCTCCCTGGGGTGCGTGCGCCGAGCTTTCCTCGCGCAGCGCATCGGCAACGAGCCTAACACGAATGCACGGCAGGCTGTGCGGTCGCGTTGCTCGGATCTACAAGAGGGAGTGTTCACTCCCTCTTGCGCGCGACTGCGCGCGTCAGCCGCGCAGCAGCGCCGCGAAGCGCTGGAGCAGGCGCGGACCCGCGGGGGCCTCGCGTACCTCGCGCGCGAGCTGCTCGGGATCGAGGCCCTCATCGCGCAGCAGGTCGGCGCGCGCGTCGCAGTAGCCGAGCATCACCGCCGCGTCGAACTCGGGGTGGAACTGCACGCCCCAGGCGCGCGCGCCGACGGCGAACGCCTGATTCGCATCGTGCGCGTTCTCCGCCAGTCGCCGCGCGCCGGGCGGCAGCTCGAGCACGCTCTCCAGGTGGCTCTGCTGCGCGGCGATCGGCCCGTCGAGCACGCCGAAGAGCGCGTCGCGCTGCGCATCGGGCAGCGGGCGCAGCGTCGCGGTGCCCATCTCGCGGCCGCGCGGGTTCGGTCCGACGCGCCCGCCCAAGGCGTGGGCGAGCAGCTGGTGTCCGTAGCAGATGCCGAGCACCGGCCTGCCGGCAGCCACCGCGCGCGCGAGCCACGCGGCGCTGCGCTCGCTCCACGCCAGGCGCGCGCTCACCATCTCGGCCGAGCCCGTCAGCACCACGGCCGCCGGCGCGCCCGGGTCGGGCAGAGTCTCTCCGAGATAGGGCGCCACCACGTCCACGGCCGCGCGCGCGAGCCCCATGCCCTCGGCGATCCAGTCCTCGAAGTCACCGGCGCGGCGCGCACTCGCCTCGGGGAGCGCAGCGCCCAGCTTCACGATGAGGGGTCGCGTCACGACGGCTCCTGCCACGCGGGGCACGGCGCGCGCGGCTCGGGCGACTGCGGGGCAACGTGATGGAATGCGATGCCGGCCGCGGTCGCCACGTTGAGCGAGTCGATGCCGGGCGCCATGGGAATCGTGAGCGCCAGGTCGGCCTCGGCGCGCGCGGCGGCCGAGAGTCCACCCTGCTCCGCGCCGAGCAGCCACGCCACGCGCTCGGGCAGTGGCCCGAGCGCCGCGAGCGGGCGTTCCCGACGCGACGCGCACAGCGCCAGCACGCGAAATCCGGCGGCGCGCAGGCGGCGCAGCGCGGGCGCGAGCTCGGGAGTGCGCGCGAACGGCACGCACAGCACGGCGCCCATCGAGACGCGCAGCGCCTTGCGATACAGGGGATCCGCGCAGCGCGGCGTGAGCAGCACGGCGTCCACGCCGAAGGCCAGCGCGTTGCGGAACACCCCGCCGACGTTGTCGGGGTTGCTGACGTCCTCGAGCACCGCGATCCGGCGCGGCGGCGGCGCGGGCGATGCGAGCAGCGCATCGAGCGAGAGGGCCGGCCCGCGTTCGCCGACGGCGAGGCAGCCGCGGTGCATCGGATAGCCGACGATCTGGTCCATCAGCGCCTGGCTCGCCAGGTAGACGGGCGTCTCGGCATCGAGCCGCGCGAGCGCGCGCTCGATGCCGCGCAGCGCGGCGCGGGTCACGAAGACCGAGCGCGTGCGGTAGCGCGGCGCGTCGATCAGACGCGCGACGTTGAGCCGCCCCTCGACCAGGAACACGTCCGACGCGCTGCGCAGCGCCGCGTCGCGCAGGTTGCGGTAGAGCGCCACGCGCGGATCGTCGAGCTGCGCGACGGGCTCGACGCGCACGTCACCCGACCTCTGCCGAGAGCCGCGCCGCCACGCCGAAGACGTGCGCGTCGCGCACGGCGAGCGCGCGCAGCGCCGCGGCCAGCTCGAGCACATAGGCGGCGTTCGAGCCGCTGCGGCCGGACGCGCGCCGCACCTGGTCCGCGATGGCCGCCAGCGGCGCCGGGCCGAGAAAGTTCGGATTGTGCGCGTGGGCGATGTAGGTCAGCGCCGGCGCCAGAGCCTGCGCCGAGTCGGCAAAGCCCACGTCGACCGGGCAGCGCTCGAAGCCCCCGCTCTCGCGCGCGTCGAGCCGGGCCAGCACCGCGTCCCAGACGCCGTCCGCCACCCGGTACGCCACGCCCCAGCAGCGGGCCGCGCGCCGCGGCACGAGCGTCGCGACCCGGCCGGGCGCGTCCGGCGCGCCGCGGTGATCCGGCGAGCCCTGCCACAGGCGCCTCGCAAGGCCGCGCACGCAGGCGGCGCGCTTCTCGAGGTACGCAAAGTCGGGGCGCCAGATGAGCGACCCGTAGCCGAAAATCCAGCGCGCGCGCGCCTGCATGCGCGCATCCTAGCGGAAGGCGGCAGGCGCGCCGTATGCTGCCTGCGCGCTCGGCGGCCCCGGACCGCGCGAGCCGCCGCGGAGGCTGCCTTGTTCCAATCCGAAGCCATCACCGAGGGGCTGCGCGTCGAAGTGCAGGCCCGCTATGCGCCGGAGCACTCGAATCCGACCGGCAACCTGTGGTTCTTCCTGTACACGATCCGCATCTCGAACGAGGGCGAAGAGCCCTGCCGGCTCGTCTCGCGGCGCTGGACCATCCGCAACGCCACGGGGAAGGTCGAGGAAGTGCGCGGCGCCGGCGTGGTGGGACAGCAGCCAGTGCTCGCGCCGGGCGAGACCTTCGAATACACCTCGGGCTGTCCGCTCGACACGCCCTTCGGCTCGATGGAAGGCACCTACCAGATGGTGACCGAGAGCGGCGAGCACTTCGACGCGAAGATCGCCCGCTTCGAGCTGCGCGAGCCGGGCGCCATCCACTGAGACGCCCGCGCAGACGCCCCCAGCGCCGGCTGCCGCGCTCGCGCCCGGGCGCGCCAGACGCTCAGCGCGAGAACAGGAGCACCGCGGGGATCGCCGCGACGCTCAGCAGCGTGCCGAGCGTGATCGCGGACGCCACCAGCGCCGGATCGGTCTGGTAGCGCTCCGCGATCACCGCGTTCATCACCGCCGGCGGCATGATCGAGTACAGCAGCAGCACCTTGCGATCGATCTCGCTCGCGTCGAGCAGCGACAGGAAGAGCAGCGCGCAGGCGAAGCCGCCGCCCATGCGCACGGCGACCGCCACGAGCGAGTCGCGCACGTCGCGCACCGCGAGTGCGCGCAGCTGCACGCCGAGGGTGAGCAGCATGAGCGGGATCGCCATGGCGCCGAGCATGTCGATCGGCTCCGCCACGATGCGCGGCAGCGCGATGCCCGTGAGCGAGACGGCGATGCCGCCGGCCGCGCCGTAGACGAGGGGCAGGCGCAGCGCCTCGCGCAGACCGTTCTCGCCCTTGGCGATCCAGATGCCGAAGACGGCGCTCAGCACCGCGATGCTGACGAAGATGAGCGCCCCCGCCTCGAGGCCCGCCGGGCCGTAGGCGAGCCGCGCACAGGCGAGCCCCATGTTGCCGCCGTTGAAGAAGACGGCGGGCAGCAGCACACCGCGTCCGACGCCGGATGCCCGCATGTAGAGGGCCGCCAGCAGCGCGGTGCCCGCCGCCATGAAGAATGTGCCGCCGGCGAGCACCCCCCAGCGCATGGGATCGAGCCGCACGCCGGACAGCACCGAGAAGAGCAGCGCGGGGGACGCCACGAAGAGCGCCAGGTTCGAGAGCGTGCGGCGCTGCAGACCGCGCGGGCCGCCGAGGGCGTAGCCCAGGGCGACCACGCTGAAGACCGGAACCACGGTGGTGAGCACGGCGATCATGGGTGGAGCTGCAACATAGGCCGAAACTCTATGATTTTGAGAATATTCTCGAATGGTTGACAGAACGATGCAATTGAAACACTTTATCCGCATAAACAGATAGACCAACCATCTTCACGGAGCTTCGCCCATGTCCACGCCCGCGCGCATGCCCTTCAAAGTCCGGGACCTCAACCTCGCCGAGCTCGGTCGCAAGGAGATCCGGCTCGCCGAGCAGGAGATGCCGGGCCTCATGGCCCTGCGCGAGCGCTACGGCAAGAGCCGGCCGCTCGAGGGCGCCAAGATCATGGGCAGCCTGCACATGACGGTGCAGACCGCGGTGCTCATCGAGACGCTCACCCAGCTCGGCGCCGACGTGCGCTGGGTCAGCTGCAACATCTTCTCCACGCAGGATCCGGCGGCCGCCGCGGTCGTCGTCGGTCCGAACGGCACGCCCGAGGATCCCCAGGGCACGCCCGTCTTCGCCTGGAAGGGCGAGACGCTCGAGGAGTACTGGTGGTGCACGGTCGAGGCGCTCGAGTGGCCGGACGGTTCGGGTCCGAACCTGATCGTGGACGACGGCGGCGACGCGACGCTGCTGATCCACAAGGGCGTCGCCTTCGAGAAGGAAGGCAAGGTCGCCGACTTCGACGCCGACGCGGAGCCCGAGGAGTGGGGCGTGATCCTCGAGACGCTGCGCCGCGAGCAGCTGCGCAATCCCAAGCGCTGGTCCGCGATCGCGCAGCACATCCGGGGCGTCTCGGAGGAGACGACGACGGGCGTCCACCGCCTGTACCAGATGGAGCAGGACGGCACGCTGCTCTTCCCGGCGATCAACGTGAACGACTCCGTCACCAAGAGCAAGTTCGACAACATCTACGGCTGTCGGCACTCGCTTCCCGACGGCTTGATGCGCGCCACCGACGTGATGCTCGGCGGCAAGGTCGCCGTGGTGTGCGGCTTCGGAGAAGTCGGCAAGGGCTGCGCCCAGGCGCTGCGCGGCCAGGGCTGCCGCGTGATCATCACGGAGATCGACCCCATCTGCGCGCTGCAGGCGGCGATGGAGGGCTACGAGATCAACACGCTCGACGACGTCGTCGAGAGAGCGGACCTCTTCATCACGGCCACCGGCAACAAGGACATCATCCGCGCCGACCACATGGCGCGCATGAAGGACAAGGCCATCATCGGCAACATCGGCCACTTCGACAACGAGATCGACATGGCCGGCCTCAAGAAGATCGAGGGCATCCGCAAGGAGAACATCAAGCCCCAGTACGACGAGTGGATCTTCCCGGACGGCCACTCGGTGCTGGTGCTCGCGGAGGGCCGGCTGCTGAATCTGGGCTGCGCCACCGGACACCCGAGCTTCGTGATGAGCGCTTCCTTCACCAACCAGGTGCTCGCCCAGCTGGAGCTGTGGCAGAACCCGAAGAGCTACGAGAAGAAGGTGTACGTGCTGCCGAAGGCGCTCGACGAGGAGGTGGCGCGGCTGCACCTCGGACAGCTCGGCGTGAAGCTCACCGCGCTCACGGAGTCGCAGGCGGAGTACATCGGGGTGCCGGTGGCAGGGCCCTACAAGCCCGACCACTACCGCTACTGAGCCCGGATCCGCGCCGGCGCGCTCTCGCGCATTGGATCGCCCCGGCGAAAGGCGCATATTCACGGGCCGACGCGAAGCCGGGCAACGAGAACAGGAGCGGCTCGAATGGCGAGCGCCAGCGCGACGCCTCGTCCCCGCCGGCGCCGCTACGTCGCGGCGGTGGGACCTCGGCTCGGCAAGCTCCTGGCCGTCGTCTTCGCGCTCTTCTCGATCCTGGCCGTGAACTCGTTCTACCTGGCGAGCGTGACCCTGCTGGGCGTTCGCTTCCAGAACTGGTTCTACCTGGTCATGTTCGGCCTGCACCTGCTGCTCGGCCTGGCGCTGATCGGCCCGGTGCTGATCTTCGGCGCGCTCCACATCGCGAACGCCTGGAGCCGGCCGAACCGGCGCGCCATCCGGGCGGGTCTGGCTCTCTTCGCCACGGCGAATCTCGTCTTCTTGAGCGGGATCGTGCTGACGCGCGTGGATCTCGGCGGGTTGCGCTTCGAGGTGAATCAGCCCGCCGCGCGCTCCGTCGCCTACTGGGCCCACGTGAGCGCGCCGCTCGTCGCGGCGTGGCTCTTCGTGCTGCACCGCCTGGCCGGCCGCCGCATCCGGTGGCGCGTGGGCGCGTCCTGGGCGGCGCTGGCGGCGGCCTTCGCCGGCGGCATGGGGCTGCTGCACGCGCAGGATCCGCGCGCCTGGAACCTCGCCGGACCGAAGTCCGGGGAGAAGTACTTCTTCCCCTCCCTGGCGCGCACCTCGACGGGCAACTTCATTCCGGCGGCCGTGCTCCAGAACGACGACTACTGCCGCGAGTGTCACACGGACATCCACGACGGCTGGACCCACAGCGCCCACCGCCTGAGCTCGTTCAACAATCCGCCGTACCTGTTCAGCGTGAAGGAGACGCGCCGCGCGATGATGGCGCGCGACGGCGACGTGCGAGCGTCGCGTTTCTGCGCCGGCTGTCACGACCCCGTCCCCTTCTTCAGCGGCGCCTTCGACGATCCCCGCTTCGACGATCCCGAGTTCGATCTGGCGAGCGATGCCACGGCCCAGGCCGGCATCACCTGCAGCGTCTGTCACAGCATCGCGCACATCAACAGCGTGCGGGGCAACGCGGACTACACCATCGACGAGCCGGTGCACTATCCCTTCGCGTTCAGCGAGCAGCCGGCGCTGCGCTGGATCAATCGCCAGCTCGTGAAGGCCAAGCCCGAATTCCACAAGGCCACCTTCCTGAAGCCGCTGCACCGCAGCACCGAGTTCTGCGGCACCTGCCACAAGGTGCATCTGCCCCCCGAGCTGAACGCCTACAAGTGGCTGCGCGGCCAGAATCACTTCGACGCGTTCTGGCTGAGCGGCGTCTCCGGATTCGGCATCGCGAGCTTCTACTACCCGCCCAAGGCGGAGCCCAACTGTCAGGGCTGCCACATGCCCCCGATCGAGGCCTCCGCGGCGCCCAACTTCGGCGCCCGGGTCCGAGACGATTCCGGTCGGATCAAGACGCTCGACCACCAATTCCCCTCGGCGAACACAGCGCTTCCCTACCTGCTGCGCGACGCGCTGCCGCGCGCCGACGCGGCGATCGATGCGCACCGGCGCTTCCTCGAGGGCGTGATGCGCGTCGATCTCTTCGGCGTGAAGCGGGGCGGGCGGATCGACGGCGAGCTCGTCGCGCCGCTGCGCCCGCAGGTGCCCGCCCTCGAGCCCGGCGAGAGCGTTCTGCTCGAGGCGGTGATCCGCACCGTCAAGATGGGCCACCTCTTCACCCAGGGAACCGCCGACTCGAACGAAGTGTGGATGGAAGTCCGCGTGACGAGCGGCGATCGCATCATCGGGCGCAGCGGCGGCCGCGAGCGCGCGGGCAACGCCGTGGATCCGTGGTCGCACTTCGTCAACGCCTTCGTCATCGATCGCGAGGGCAACCGCATCAACCGCCGCAATGCCCAGGACATCTTCGTCGCGCTCTACGACAACCAGATCCCGCCCGGCGCGGCGGATGTCGTGCACTACCGTCTCGATGTGCCTCCGGATGTCCGCGAGCCGATCACGGTGTCGGTCAAGCTCCAGTACCGCAAGTTCGACACCGAGTACATGCGGCTCGTCGAGAACGATCCCGACTTCCGCAACGATCTGCCGATCGTGACCCTGGCCGAGGACCGCGTCGCCTTCCCGATCGCCGGCACGGCGCAGCAGCCCTCCAATCCAGAGTCTCCGATCGAGCGCTGGCAGCGCTGGAACGACTACGGGATCGCGCTGCTGCGCAAGGGTCAGCTCGGGGAGCTGCGGCAGGCGGCGGCAGCGTTCGAGGAGGTCGACCGGCTCGGACGCCCCGACGGCCCGCTGAACCTGGCGCGCGTGTACATCAAGGAGGGGCGCGTGCAGGTGGATGCGCCCCGGGCCCTCGAGCGCGCCGCGCACTTCCAGCCGCCGGCAAACGAGTGGTCGCTGCTGTGGTTCGGTGCCGGCGTCGCAGCGTCGAACGGAGACTTCGATCGGGCGATTGCGAGTCTCGAGCGCATCGTGCAGGGCGGCTTCGCGCAGGCGCAGGGCCGCGGCTTCGACTTCTCGAAGGACTACACGGTCCTAGATGCGCTGGCGAGCGCGTGCTATCAGCGCGCTCTCCAGGCGCACGGGGACGCGCGACAGCGCGACCTGCGCGCGGCGCGCGACGCATTCCTGCAAGCCCTCTCCTACGACCCCGAGAACCTGGCCGCGCACTGGGGCCTGAAGCTCGTGTACACCGATCTCGGAGACGCAGAGAAGGCGCGCGAGCACGCGGCGCTCCACGCCTACTACAAGCCCGACGACAATGCCCGAGACCGCGCGGTCGCGCGCGCCCGGCGCACGTATCCGGCGGCCGACCGGGCCAGCGAAGCGGTGGTGATCTACGACCTGCAGCGCCCGGACGCCTACGGCAGCAGCCCGGAGCAGACACGGGGAGCGCGCCGTGCCGACTGAGCCGAAGCGGGACGACGAGCTCGAGCCGGGCGCAGAGGAAGAATTCGTCCCCGAAGACGACCGGATCATCGGGCACGCCTTCCGCTGGTCGCTCGCCGCCGCCGCGCTCGTCGCGGGGATCGCGGCGCTGGTGCTCTTCGGCTCCCGCGAGCAGCCGGAGGCTCCCGCGCTCGTCGCGCGCGGCCCGATCGAGCTGCCGCGGCAGCTCGACCAGAGCCAGGCCGCACTGCCGCTGGTGCCCTTCCGCGACGTGACGCGCGCCGCCGGCATCGACTTCGTGCACGAGAACGGCGCGCGCGGCGAGAAGCTGCTGCCGGAGACGATGGGGGCGGGCGTCGCGTTCCTCGACTACGACGCGGACGGCGACCAGGATCTGCTCTTCGTGAACTCGCGCCGCTGGTCGGCCGGCAGCGCAGCCGACGCGACCCCGGCGCTCTACCGCAACGACGGCAGCGGTCGCTTCGAGAACGTCACGGCGGGCTCGGGGCTCGACGTGAGCTTCTACGGCCAGGGCGTCGCCGTCGGCGACTACGACAACGACGGCGCCGCGGATGTGTTCGTCTCGGCGCTCGGATCGAACCACCTGTTCCGCAACGCGGGCGGCCGATTCGAAGAGGTGACCGCGCGGGCGGGCGTGGCCGGCGACGCTCGCGCGTGGAGCACCAGCGCCGGGTTCTTTGATGTCGACAACGACGGCGATCTCGATCTCTTCGTGTGCAACTACGTGGCCTGGTCGCGCGAGGTCGACCTCGAGCTCCACTTCACCCTCAACGGCGTCGACCGCGCCTACGGACCGCCGAAGCTGTACGAGGGAACGCACTCCTATCTGTATCGCAACGACGGGGATGGCCGCTTCAGCGACATCTCGGCGCAGGCCGGCATCCAGATCGACAACCCGGCCACGGGGCGCCCGATGGGGAAGGCGCTGGCGCTCACCTTCGCGGACGCCGACCGCGACGGCGATCTCGACGTCTTCGTCGCCAATGACACGGTGCAGAACTTCGTCTTTCGCAACGACGGCGGCGGCGCGTTCAGCGAGCTCGGTGCGGAGAGCGGCTTCGCCTTCGACAACAACGGCGCAGCGACCGGCGCCATGGGAATCGACGCCGCCGACTTCGACAACCGCGGAGCGCTGGCGGTGGGCGTGGGCAACTTCGCCAACGAGACCTCGTCGTTCTACGTGCAGCAGAACGATCCCTGGCAGTTCGTGGACGTGGCGAATGCCTACGGCATCGGCTCACCGAGCCGGCTCAAGCTGAGCTTCGGGCTGTTCTTCTTCGACTACGATCTCGACGGACGGCTCGACCTGCTGCAGTCCAACGGCCACCTCGAGGACGGGATCAACGAGATCCAGCCGAGCCAGACCTACCGGCAAGCCGCCCAGCTCTTCTGGAACTGCGGCACCGAGCAGCGCGGCTGCTTCGCCGCGGTCGCCGACGAGCGGCTCGGCGACCTGGCCCGCCCCATCGTCGGCCGCGGCGCGGCCTACGGCGACATCGACGGCGACGGAGACCTCGACGTGGTGCTCACGCAGACGGGCGGCCCGCCGCTGCTGATCCGCAACGACCAGGATCTCGGCCATCACTGGCTGCGGGTGCGGCTCGTCGGCCGGCGCAGCAACCGGGACGCGATCGGCGCCGTGATCGAGCTGCGCGCGGGCGGCACGACCCAGCGCCGCCAGGTGATGCCGACGCGCAGCTACCTCTCCCAGGTGGAGATGCCCGTGACCTTCGGGCTGGGCGCGGCGGGAAGCATCGAGTGGCTGCGCGTCGTCTGGCCCGACGGCTCGACGCAGGAAATCGCGCCGGGGGCCATCGACACCTCGATCGCGATCGTGCAGAGCAGCTAGGGGGCCGGGGGCGGGCACGGCTCGCGCCTCCCCGGGCCGGGCGCGGGCTGCCGGCGTGCCGGTTTTCGCTGCGGGCGCGCTGGTGTAAAGATATGGGGCACCCTCTACCGATACTGGACCGAGCATGCCCATGATTCGCATTCGGCGCCTGATTTGGCTCCTGCCTCCCCTCGGGATCGCCCTGCTCGCGGCTCCCGCGCTGGGGCAGCTGCGCTGCGAGAACGTCCCGCAGTGGAGCCGCGAGTACCTCCGCTACCACGTCGTGCAGAAGTCGGTGACGCCGGAGATCGAGGCCCGCACCATCGACACCTACGTGCTGCGCCTCGATCCCTCGCGCAGCATGCTGCTCGAGAGCGAAGCGGAGGCCGCGCGCGCCTCCTTGGCGGGCATCTTCGAGCGGATGCAGGAGAGCGACTGCGGTCAGCTGCTCGGGCTCCAGGAGGCGATGCTGCAGCACTATCGCAGCATGGAGGAGGAAGTCCGGGCCTTCGTCACGCAGGAGACCTACCAGATCGACGAAGACGTCGCGCTGGTGCTCGACCCGGACAAGCGCGGCTACCCCCAGAGCGATTCGGCACGCCGAGCGCTGCAGCAGAGTCTGGTGCACTTCCAGATGGCGAACTACTTGAGCGCGGGTGAGTCGCTCGAAGAGGCCAAGCAGCTGCTCGTGCACCGCTACGAGCTGCGCAGCCGGCGCTTCGCCGAGCTCGACGTGACCGATCTCTACTCGAGCTTCCTCGACTCCTTCGCCTCGTCGCTGGATCCGCACTCGAACTACCTCTCCGCCGAGACGCTGGAGGATTTCCGCATCTCCATGTCGCTCTCGCTGGAGGGGATCGGCGTGGCGCTCTCCGAGCGGGACGGCTACTCGGTCGTGGATCACATCATCCCGGGCGGTGCGGCCGATCGACTCGAAGAGGGGCTGCGCGAGAACGACAAGATCATCGCCGTGGCCGAAGACGGCGGCGAGCCCGTGAACATCATCGACATGCCGCTGCGCGAGGCGGTGAGCCTGATCCGCGGCAAGAAGGGCACCAAGGTGCACCTCACGGTGCTGCGCAGCTCGAAGCGGCTCCCGATCACGATCGTGCGCGACAAGATCGACCTGGCCGAGCAGGCCGCGAAGCTCCGCTTCGAGATGCGCGAGGTGGACGGCAAGCCGGTCAAGCTCGCCATCATCGAGCTGCCCTCCTTCTACGGCGACGTCGACCCCACCCGCCGCCAGTGCACCGACGATCTGGAGAAGCTGCTGGCGACGGTCCGCGAGGAGAAGGCGGACGGCCTGCTCCTCGACCTCTCGCGCAACGGCGGCGGGCTGCTCGAGCACGCCGTCACGATTTCCGGCTTCTTCATCCGCAAGGGCGAGGTGGTCGGCGTCGAAGACCACCGCGGCAAGCTCAACGTGCTGCGCGACCCCGACGAGCGCATCCTCTACACGGGCCCCCTCGTCGTGCACACCTCACGGGTGAGCGCCTCCGCCTCCGAGATCGTCGCCGGCGCCCTGAAGGACTACCGACGCGCCGTCATCACCGGAGACGACCACACCTTCGGCAAGGGGACCGTCCAGACGGTCACGCAGCTGCCGCCCGGCCAGGGCGCGCTCAAGATCACCACCGCCCTCTTCTTCCGCCCGGGCGGACAGTCGACGCAGAACGAGGGCGTGCTGGCCGACGTGGCCATTCCCTCTCTGCTCACCGCGGAGGAATTCGGCGAGAGCACGCAGCGCTACGCGCTGCCGAGCCAGCGCATCTCGTCCTTCCTGGGGAGCTACGCCAACGCGATCGATCCGGACGATCGTCGCAGCCGCGTGGGAGAAGCGCTGATCACCGAGCTGGCACGGCGCTCACACGAGCGGATCGAGGGCAGCGAGGCGTTCGCGGAGCTCAAGCGCAAGATCGAGGAGGCGCGCGCGAACGACGGCGTGGTGCTGCTCGCCGACTACCGCAAGGAGCGGGAGCAGGCAGAGGCCGCCGAGCAGGCCAGCGCGGGCGGAGACGCCGAGAGCGGAGAGGCCGCGCAGGGAACGGAGACGGCGCAGGGCGCCGGCGACGCCGGCGCGCAGGTCGCCGACGCGGGTCACGGCATGGCTACGCCGGCGGAGGGCGAGCCGGATGCGCTGTCGCCGCAGGTGCAAGAGGCGCTGAACGTGCTGACGGACCTGGTCGTGCTCTCGCAGCACGGCGCCTGAGCGGCGCTGCCGCCGCGACCCCGGGCGCCCTATGCTCAGCGTTCCGCGGACCCGAGGAACCCCGATGGCGCTTCGCATTCTCAGCTCGCCGAGCGAGCCCGCCGATCTCGCCGCCGATCTCACCCGATCGATCGCGGCCGCATTGCCCGGCGCCAGCGTGGAGGTGACGCCGTGCAGCCCGGGACACTTCGAGATCCGCGTGGTGTCGGCATCCTTCGCCGGCAAGAATCGCGTGCAGCAGCAGCAGCTGGTCTACGCCGCCATCGCGCCGCTCATGCGCGGCGACGCAGCGCCCGTGCACGCCATCGACCGGCTGCAGACCGAGACGCCCTGAGGCGGAGCGCGGGGCCAGCGCGTCAGACGCCGCGCTGGCGCGCGCGGCGGCGCTGAAACGCCGCGCCTTCAGCCCGCGTCATCAGGCGTCCGGCGGGCCCGAGGGCGGTGCAGCACAAGGCGCCGGCGCGCGCCGCCCGCTCGAGGTTGGTCCGCAGCGCGAGTGCCTGACACAGACCGGCCGCGAAGGCGCCGTGGAAGGCATCGCCCGCGCCGGTCGTGTCCCGGACGCGCACGCGGGGCGCGTCGAAGCGGCGCACCCGTCCGGCGTCCAGGTAGAGACCGCCGCGCGCGCCCAGCGTGACGACGGGGGTGCCGCCGGACTCGGCGTGCAGGCGCCGCAGCGCCTCGCGCGGTGCGCCGGGGGCGTAGGCGCGGGCGAATTCGAGGGGCACGATGGGGTAGTCCACGTACGGCAGCAGGCGCAGCAGCTCCGGCAGCGGCCGGTGGAAGTCCGCCACCACGGGCGCCCCGACGGCGCGCGCGCGGCGCACCGCGCGCAGGGCCTGGGCGGGGAAGTGACCGTCGACGAGCAGCACCGCGCGCGCATCGATGGGGGTGAGATCGAAGGCGGGCACGCCGCGTTCGAGCCGGCGGCGATCCGCCACCAGGAAGCGACGCGCACCGCTGCGGCGCTCCACCTGCACCACGGCCACGGTGGTGGGGCGGCGCGCGTCGCGAACGAGGCGGCGCGTGACGACGCCCGCGGCGCTCAGGGTGCGCCGCACGAAGCGCCCCTCGGCGTCGTCGCCCACCAGCGAGAGCACGTGCGCCGCGCAGCCGAGCCGCGCGACCTGGACCAGCGCGTTGCCCACCATGCCTCCGCTCGTCACGCGGCGCTCGACGTAACGCACGCGCTCGGCGCGAGGGTCGAGCGCCTCGACCACGTAGAGGTGATCGACGACGCACAACCCGAGCCCGACGACCCGACCGGCGCCCTTTCGCGCGGACACTGCACCTCCTGGCAACCACGGATTCGACGCGGGGAGCAGTACCGCACCCGGCGCGCGGTCGCTCCCTGTGGATTGTGGTACCTCTCTCGCGTGCTGCGAAACGGGCGAGTCGGAAGCAACGGGTGGCGCGCCCGGATCCTGTGCGGGGCTGCCGCGCTCGCCACGGCTGCGCTCGCGGCGGCGGCCGGGGCCGAAGCGGAACGCAGCGACTCCGGCTTCGCGCGGGGCGTGGTATTTCGCGACAGCGATCGCGACGGCGTGCGCGACGCGGGCGAGTGGGGCGTACGCGGCGTGGCCGTCTCGAACGGGCGCGAGGTGGTGCGCAGCGACTGGCGCGGCCGGTATCGCATCGCCGTGGACGACGACACCGCCCTCTTCGTGATCAAGCCACGCGGCTACGCGACACCCGTCTCCGCAGAGCGCCTGCCCCGCTTCTACTACCTGCACAAGCCCAGCGGATCGCCGAGCGACCTGGCGCATCCCGGTGTGGCGCCCACGGGTCCGCTGCCTGACACGATCGACTTTCCGCTGATCCGCAGCCGCGAGCCGGATGCCTTCCGCATGCTGCTCTTCGGCGACACGCAGCCGTACACCCTGGAAGAACTCGGCTTCCTGTCCCACGACGTGATCGAGCCTCTGATCGGCGCGGATGTCGCCTTCGGCATGACGCTCGGCGATCTGGTCGGCGACGACCTGAGCCTCTTCGAGCCGCTCAATCGCGCCATCGCACAGATCGGCGTGCCCTGGTACAACGCGCTCGGCAATCACGACATGAACTTCCGGGCGCGAAACGACGCGGACTCGGACGACAGCTTCGAGCGCGTCTACGGTCCACCGACCTACGCGTTCCAGGTGGGCCGCGTGCACTTCGTGGTGCTCGACGACGTCATCTACGAGGGCTGGAACGACGCGGAGAACCGCCGGGGTCGCTATCGCGAAGGCCTGACGGACGACCAGCTCGCGTTCGTGCGCAACTACCTCGCCGGCGTTCCCCGCCGCGATCTGGTCGTCCTCGCCCTGCACATCCCGATCGGCGGCCTCGAGCGGCACCAGCTGCCGCAGCGCCGCGCGCTCTTCGAAGCGCTCGCGGCGCACCCCCACACGCTGTCCCTCTCCGCGCACACGCACATCCAGTATCACCACTTCTTCGGGCAGGAAGACGGCCTGGCGGCCGGGCGCACGCACCATCATCTGAACCAGGCGACCACGTGTGGGAGCTGGTGGCTCGGCGCTCTCGACGAGCTGGGCATCCCGCACGCGACCATGCGCGACGGCGCTCCGAACGGCTACTCGATCGTGCACTTCGACGGCAACGCGTATCGCGTGGAGTTCCGCGCGGCGCGCAGACCCGCCGACTACCAGATGAACGTGATCGCACCGGAAGCGGTGCGCGCCGAGTCGGCGGGCAGCACCGAGGTGCTGGTCAACGTGTTCGCGGGCTCCGAGCGCTCCAGTGTCGAGATGCGCCTCGGCGTGGCGGACGCGTGGCGGCCGCTGCAGCGCGTGCTGCGCGCCGATCCGCTCTACGAGGAAGTCGTCGCGCGCGAGGGCGACGCCACGCGCCGGCGCGACTACGCCCTGCCGTCGCCCGAGGCGTCGCGCCACCTCTGGCGCGGCACGCTGCCGGAGAATCCGCCGCGCGGCACGGCGGCCCTCGAAGTGCGCACCCGTGACATGTTCGGCCAGGTGTACAGCGCGCACCGCCTGATCCGCATCGAGTGAAGCGCAGCTGAGCCGCGCGCGGCGCTAGCGTCGCTCGCGCGCCCAGAGCATGGCCACGTGCGCGCGGTGCGCCGCGATGCGCTGCGGATCCCGGAAGATCGGGATCAGCAGCGCGCCCGCCGCGAAGCCGCCCACGTGCGCCCAGAACGCCACGCCCCCGCCCGCTCCCTCGAGCGCGGGAATGCCACCCAGAATCTGCAGCAGGAACCAGTAGCCGAGCATGAACCAGGCGGGCACGATGAGGCGCGTGAAGAAGAAGCCCAGGAAGATGAGCATGTGCACGGACACGCGCGGATAGAGCAGCGCGTAGGCGCCCATCACGCCGCTGATCGCACCGGAGGCGCCGACCATCGGCACCGGGCTGCCGGGGCTCGCGAACATCTGCACGGCGACGGCCGCGAGGCCGCACAGCACGTAGAAGAGCGCGAACCGGAGCGGTCCCATCGAATCCTCGACGTTGTCCCCGAACACGGAGAGGAACCAGAGGTTGCCGATGATGTGGAACCAGCCCCCGTGCAGGAACATCGAGGTGAGCGGCGTGAGCCAGTTGGGGTCTCCGCCGATCACGCACGACATCCCCTGCCCCATCGGCACGACCGTCCCGTGCGGCAGCGTGCCGAGCAGATCCCCAGGAATCGCGCCGAGCTCGCAGATCGACTGCGAGAGTGCCGGCTCGGAGCCCAGCCCCTGCACGAAGATCCACGCGGCGATGTTCATGCCGATGATGGCGAACGTCGCAACGGAGGTGCCGAGCGTGGGATTGTCGTCGCGTAGGGGAAACATGTGAGCCGGTTGTCAGGGGCCGAGCTTAGCGCGCGCCGATCACCGCCAGCGCGCGAGATCTAGGGCGCCGTCCCGGTCTGGGTCTCGGCGAAGGTCCGGCCATCCGCGCAGCGAAAGCCGATGCGCGGGTCGCGAACGCGGGCGTCAACGCGCTCACGGAACGAAGCGCGCACCGGCAGCGAAGCGCTGCGCCACGAGCCGCCCCGCACGACGCGCGTGCCCTCCTCGCCGTTCTCCCAGTCGCTCGCCGTCCACTCGAGCACGTTGCCCGCCATGTCGAAGAGGCCGTAGGGGCTGCGTCCCGCCTCGCGGCTGCCCACCGGCCAGGTGGCGCCCGTGCCGCAGCCGTCGACGCCGCGCTCCAGCATCACGGCGCGCTGACAGGTCGCTGCGTCGTTGCCCCACGGATAGCTGCGCCCGTCCGTGCCGCGCGCCGCCTTCTCCCACTCCCGCTCCGTCGGCAGGCGCTTGCCGACCCAGCCGCAGTAGGCGCGCGCCTGCTCCCAATCGACGCAGTTGACCGGGTGATCGCCGCGTCCCGGCACGTTCCAGTTGCATGCGTCGTCGATGCCCGGCGCGCTACAGTGGCTCGCCTTTACGCAGCTCATGTACTCGCTGACGCGCACCTCGGTGCGATCGATGCGGAACGGTGGCAACGTGGCGGGCGCGCCCAACCACTCCTGCTCGGTGCACGAGCCGTCCTGCGCCTCGGTGCAGCCGTAGAAGAACGCACCGCCCGGAACGTCGACGAGCTTGATGGCGGCGCGCATCTCCGGCGGCACCGGCGGCGCGGCGGACACCTCCGGCGCCGTCTTCTGCGCCGCGCGCTCCTTCGCGCTCGCCTCCGCCTCTGCACGCGCCTCTGCTTCGGCGCGCGCCTCGCGTTCGGCTTCGGCGCGCGCCTCGGCCTCGGCCCGCGCCACCCGCTCCGCCTCCGCGCGCGCTTCGGCCTCCGCGCGAGCCGCAGCCACCGCGCGCCGCCCCTCCTCGACGGCGACGCGGAAGTGCTGGGCGGCGCGCTGCAGGTCCGGCGCGACCAGCGCAAAATCGCCGCGCTCGAGCACCTCGAGGGCGCGCTCGAGCACCTCGTCGCCGGCCAGCGACGCCGGGGATTCCTCGAGCCCGGCGGATCCCGCCAGCGCCAGCCACGCGGCCTTGGCGGCGTACGCCTCGGAGCGCGCCCCGAGCGCCTCCTCCGCCTCGTCGAGCAGCTGCAGCGTCCGCTCGAAACGCGCGCGCGCCTCGGTGAAGGCCTCGTGCGCGCGGCGATCCGCGCCGGAGCGCGCGAGCTCGCTGCCGAGCTCCATCTTTCCGTACGCCACGGCGAGATCGCTGCCGCCGAAGATGTGGTGCTCGCTCAGCTCGGCGAGGTCGCTCGCGAGCGCCTGACGCGCGCGCGCTTGCAGCAGATCCGCCGCGATCTGTTCGCGCGCGACATCCTCGACCGCACTCGCGAGCTCCTGCTCGAGACCGGCGACGCGGTCGCGTGTCTGATCGGCGCGGTTCTGGAGATCGCGGCGCTCCTCGGTGATGCGGCGGCGCAGATACTCGGCGGCGCTCTGCGCCTCGACCACGGCCGGATCCGGACCGCGCGGCGCCAGCCGGCGCAGGTGCTGCACGAGATCGGTATCGGTCCACCACGCGTAGCCAAGCACGCCGCTGATCAACAGCACCGAGAACGAGAACGCGAGGGCGAGGCTGCGGGCGACGCCGCGCCGGGGCGCCCCGCCCGGGCCGTCCGACGCCTCGATTTCCGCCAGCGGCCCGCCGACCTCGTCGGGCGCGACGCCCTGGGCGAGATCGCGCGCCGCCTCTGCGTCGCGATGCGGTGTCGCGCGGACGGCCTCGAAGGCCTCCGTCGCCACCTGGGTCTCGTAGCGGACTCCCGGTGCTGCGCCCGAATGGGGCACGGCCGCCACCGCCGCCGGAGCGGGTGTGCCTTCGCGTCCGGGCAGCGCAGCACATGTGCGATAGGCATCGTCCACCTCGGCGCGCGCCTCGCGGCAGCGGCTGCGCAGCGTCTCGGTCGGCGCGCTCTCGAGCTCGCGCTCGAGCTCCTTGCAGAGCGACACATAGGCGGACGCCACCTCGAAGGGGGACGCGGACGGCGCGAGCCCCAGGACGTGCCAGGCATGCGCCCCCGCATCCCTGCGCGTCTCCTCCGGCGCGATCCCGCTCTCGAGCGCCGCGGGATCGAGCGCGGAGAGCACGGCGATACGCGCCGCGTCGAGCTCCGCGCGCGCGTCTCCGAAGCGGCGCCGGATGGCCGCGGTGGGGGCGCGCGCGATGCGCGCGTCGATGTCGTCGCACAGGCCCCGATAGGCGGCGTCCACCGCCGCCACCGACGCATCCCTCTCGAGTCCGAGCGCCTCGAAGGCGCGCTGCAGCTCCATGCGTGATTGGGTCCCTTGGGTGACGCGCGTGATCGGGGGCGGATCACGCGCCTCGCGGCGGCGCCGCAAAAGTATGGGGCGCCTGCCTGCGCACCGCCAAGTTGGGCGCTCCGCGCGCCCTCAGGCCGCTCCCTGCCGTTCCGACGGCTCCGCTGGCCCCGCGGCCTCCGCCTCGGGGGCCGCCGCACGCGGCGCCAGCGGGTACTGGATGTGGTAGCGGCGATCCTGGCGCGCCCAGCGCGCCAGGCGGCGCTCCACCCAGGCACGCACCGCGCGCACGAGCGGGCGGCGGCGCTCCGCGAGGCCCGGCTCGTGCTGCAGGTAGCCGTGCAGGAAGCGCGCGCGATCCGTGCGCGGGAGCCACGGGTAGAGGTCGCTGGCGAAGGCCTCGAGCTGGCCCAGGGCGCGCACCCGCCGCCGCCAGCTCGGGCGCTGACGCCGCGCCAGCGCATCGAGATCGATCAACACAAGGCGCCGGTCCGGCGTGACGAGCAGGTTGGAGTGCTTGAGGTCCGTGTGATCGAAGCCGGCGGCGTGCAGGCGACCCACCAGCTCTCCGATGGCGTGGGCGAGCTCGCGGCGCTCGCGCGGCACGCGCCGGATCTCCGGCAGCACGGCGGGCAGCGGCTGCGTGCCCTCGAGAAAACGCGTCAGCAGGAAGCTCTCGATGACGAGACCCAGACGTCGCCGCTCCGCGATCGCGAGGGTTTCGGGATGGAGCATCCCGATGGCGTGCAGGTGCTCCGCGCCGACGTGCGCGCGGACGGCGCGCGAGCCTCGCAATGCGTCGGAGATCACGCCGCGCAGTCCGCGCCAGTGATTCCACTTGACCGCGAGGTCGAGTGCCCCGCCGCGCGCCGCGACGCGCACGCGACTCACCGAAGAGCCGGGCCCGTAGGCTTCGCAGCGGCGCGTGCCGTGCGCGGCGTTCTCGCGATGGCGCTCGATGGCTTGACACACCAGGGCGGGCTCCACGTCGGCGCGGTGCACGATGCGCAGGCCCCGGTCGCGGGCCTCCAGGAAGACGGGGCGGCGGGTGGCCATGCGACGACGGTAGCGCGTCGGCGGCGGCGACCCCGGTCACTCGAGCGCGATGGTTCCGTGCACGCTCACGACAATGCGGCTGGTGCCGGCCTCGGCGGCCGGGGGTACCGCTGGGGCGGCTCTACTCTCCATCGCCATCGACATGCGCGGCATCGGAATTCCCGGCGCCCCGGTGTCGATCGCGATCCGGTCGATCGCGTAACCGCGCGCCTCGAGTCCGCGGCGCACGAGCTCGGCGCGCGCGCGAAACGCGGCGAGCGCTTCGCCGACGAGCCCATCTTCCACGCTCCTGCGCTGCGCATCCGATACGCTAAACACAAATGAGAGTAGCTGCATGCGGCTCTGCAGCACGCCGAGCAGCGCGGTCATGGCCTGCGCGTCGCCGCTCTCGAGCACGAGCTCCTGGCTCGCGCGCCAGCGCCGCAGCTTGCCCTCGTGATACACGGGCTGCGTGTGGTAGCCGCCGCTGCGCGAGGTCACCGCCTCGCTCTCCGCCGCGCGCTCGAGCGCCCAGCGCATGGCGAGGTTCACGCGCTCGGCGGCCTGGGCGGACTCCGCGTCTTCTTCGGTCACGCCCACCACCGCGCGGATCCAATCGTTCGGCACCTCGCGCGCGCGCTCCACGCCGAAGCTCACGCGCCGGCCGGGCTCCGCCGCCTCCTCCTCGGCCGCGACCGCCTGGGCGCCCCCCCCGAGCAGGAGGCTCGCAGCACCCAAGCAGGCCAGGCCACGGCCGGTGCGCCGGGCGCGCAGGCGTCGTTGCGAGATCCAGCCCGCGCAGCCGCGTCCGCATGCTCTTGCCGCCATTGCCTCGCCCTCCGATTCGGAGATGGGCAGCCATTGTATCCTCGCGGGCCGCACTGGATCGAGGAACGGAGAAGCGCGTGAGGCGAGAAGAGGGCTCCCCGACAGCGGGCCTGCTGCTGGCGCTGGGCGCCTACGGCGCCTGGGGCGTGTCCCCGGTGTATTGGAAGTGGGTGTCGGTGCTGCCGGCCGACGAGCTGCTCGCCTGGCGCGCCGTGTGGTCCTTTGCGATCACATTCGCATTTGGGATCCTGACAGGGCGGGCGCCCGAGGCCCGCGCCGTGCTGCGCGCGCGGCACCAGCTGCTGGCGCTGGCCTGCACGGGTGCGCTGCTGGCGGTGAACTGGCTGATCTTCGTCTGGGCGGTGCAGAACGATCAGATCACCGCCACGAGCCTTGGCTACTACATGAGCCCGCTCGTGCACGTGACGCTCGGCGTGGTGGTGCTCGGCGAGCAGCTGCCCCGCGCCCAGGCCATCGCCCTCGGCATCGCCTCGGCCGGCGTCGCGTACCTGACCTTCGAGCACGGCGAGCTGCCCTGGATCGCCCTGCTGCTGCCGACCACCTTCGGGGTCTACGGCCTGATCCGCAAGATCGCCCCGGTGCGCCCGCTGGTGGGCTTCGGCGTCGAGATGGTGCTGCTGCTGCCGCTCGCGCTCGGCTACGTGATCTGGCTGCTGGCCTCCGGGCGCTCCGGGCTGCTCGGCGCCGGAATCGGACTGCACGCGCTGGTGGCAGCCTCGGGGCTGGTGACCGCCGTGCCGCTCATCTGGTTCGTGGCTGCGGCCCATCGCCTGCCGCTCACCACGCTCGGCATGTTCCAGTATCTGGCGCCGAGCCTGTCGCTGGTGATCGCCGTGTGGCTCTACGCCGAGCCCTTCACCCGCGTGCAGGCCGTCACGTTCACGGGCATCTGGATCGCGCTGGCGATCTACACCCTCGATCTGGCCAAGCGCGCGCGGACTGCCGGCGGGCTGGGCTCGCTGCGCCCCGCGCTCGCTCGGATTCCGGAGGATCCCCAAGGGAAATAGCTGAAATCATTGTTTAAATACTATATTGAGATGTAGTAATATAAAGCTAACTTTCCCACACATCGGCGCCGATGCCGGAGCCGATCCGCCAGCGGGGGCACTCCATGAGCGCATCCAACCGTCCGAGCCTCGAGCAGTGCCTCGCGGAGCGCATCCTGGTGATCGACGGGGCCATGGGCACGCTGCTCCAGGCCGAGGGCCTGGCCGAGGCGGATTTCCGGGGCGAGCGCTTCGCAGCACATCCGCGCGACCTGCAGGGCAACAACGATCTGCTCTCGCTCACGCGCCCGGGCGTGGTGCGCAAGATCCACGAGGCGTACCTGGCCGCCGGCGCCGACCTGATCGAGACCAACACCTTCAGCAGCACGCGCATCGCCCAGTCCGACTACGGCACGCAGGCCTGCGTGGCCGAGCTGAACCGCCGCGCCGCCGAGCTGGCGGTGGGGGCGGCGCGCGCGTGGACGGCGCGCACACCGGACAAGCCGCGCTTCGTGGCCGGGGCGGTGGGGCCCACCAACAAGACGCTCTCGATCTCACCGGACGTGAACGACGCCGCCTACCGGGACGTCACGTTCGACACGCTGCGCGCCGCCTACGCCGAGCAGATCGCCGCACTGATCGAGGGTGGCGTCGACGTGCTCCTGATCGAGACGATCTTCGACACGCTCAATGCCAAGGCGGCCATCGTGGCGGCGCATGAAGTCTTCGATGCAGTCGGCCGCGCGCTGCCCCTGATGCTGTCCGTCACCATCACCGACCGCAGCGGTCGCACGCTCTCGGGGCAGACCGTCGAAGCCTTCTGGATCTCCGTCGCCCACGCGAAGCCGCTCGCCGTGGGCATCAACTGCGCCCTCGGCGCCGAGGAGATGCGGCCCTTTCTGGCCGACCTCGCGGCGCTAGCGCCGGTGCCGATCGCGGCCTACCCGAACGCGGGCCTGCCCAACGCCTTCGGCGGCTACGACCAGGACGCGGCGACCATGGCCGCGCTGATCCGCGAGTTTGCCGAGAGCGGCTTGATCAATCTGGCGGGCGGCTGCTGCGGCAGCACCGACGCCCACATCCGAGCCATCGCCAAGGCAGTCGAGGATCTTCCGCCGCGCGCGCTCCCCGCAGCCGAGCCGGGCGTGGTGCACTACAGCGGCCTCGAGCCCTTCTCCATCCGCCCGGACACCAACTTCATCATGATCGGCGAGCGCACCAACGTCACCGGCTCGCGCCGCTTCATGAACCTGATCAAGGCGGGCGACACCACCACCGCCGTCGAGGTGGCCCTCGATCAGGTGCGCGGCGGCGCCAACATCCTCGACGTCAACATGGACGAGGGCATGCTCGATTCCGAGCAGAGCATGACCACCTTCCTGAATCTCATCGCCACCGAGCCCGAGGTCGCGCGCGTGCCCGTGATGATCGACAGCTCGAAGTGGAGCGTGATCGAGGCCGGACTCAAGTGCGTGCAGGGACGCGGCATCGTGAACTCGATCAGCTTGAAGGAAGGCGAGGCGGACTTCCTGGCCAAGGCCCGCCTCATCCAGCGCTACGGCGCCGGCGCCGTGGTGATGGCCTTCGACGAGAGCGGGCAGGCCGACACGGTCGAGCGCAAGATCGAGATCTGCGAGCGGGCCTACCGGCTGCTCACCCGTGAGATCGACTTCGATCCGCACTCGCTGATCTTCGACCCGAACATCCTGGCCATCGCCACCGGCATCGAGGAGCACGCGCGATACGCCGTGGCCTTCATCGAGGCGACGCGCGAGATCAAGCGGCGCTGCCCGGGTGTGAAGGTCAGCGGCGGCGTCTCGAACCTCTCCTTCTCGTTCCGGGGCAACGACGTGGTGCGCGAGGCCATGCACACGGCCTTTCTGTTTCACGCCATCGAGGCGGGGCTCGACATGGCCATCGTGAACGCGGGGCAGCTCGGCGTCTACGAGGAGATTCCGAAGGAGCTGCTCGCGCACGTGGAGGACGTGATCTTCGATCGCCGGCCGGACGCCACGGAGCGCCTGGTCGAGCTCGCCGAGCGCGTGCGCGGTGCCGGCAAGAAGCGGGAGATCGACCTCGCCTGGCGCGAGGCCCCCGTCGAGAAGCGCCTGGCCCACGCGCTGGTCAACGGCGTCGTCGACTTCATCGAGGCCGACACCGAGGAGGCGCGGCAGCAATCCGCGCGCCCCCTCCACGTCATCGAGGGGCCGCTGATGGACGGCATGAAGATCGTGGGCGACCTGTTCGGCGCCGGGAAGATGTTCCTGCCCCAGGTGGTGAAGAGCGCCCGCGCCATGAAGCGCGCGGTGGCCTATCTCACGCCCTTCATGGAGGCCGAGAAGGAAGCCGCCGGCGAGGCCGCCGCGCCGAACGGCAAGATCGTGATGGCTACGGTGAAAGGAGACGTTCACGACATCGGCAAGAACATCGTGGGCGTGGTGCTCGGCTGCAACAACTACGAGATCATCGATCTGGGCGTCATGGTGCCCTGCGACAAGATTCTCGAGACGGCGCTCGCCGAGCATTGCGATGCGATCGGCCTCTCGGGCCTGATCACGCCGTCGCTCGACGAAATGGTGCACGTGGCCAAGGAGATGGAGCGGCGCGGCATCGAGCTGCCGCTGCTGATCGGCGGCGCCACCACCAGCGTGCAGCACACGGCGGTGAAGATCGCGCCCTGCTACCACGAGAGCACCGTGCACGTGCACGATGCCTCACGGGCCGTGAACGTGGTGTCTGCGCTGCTCGATCCCGAGCGCAAGAAGACACTCGACAGCGAGAATCGCCGGAAGCAGGAGCAGCTGCGCAGCGTGTACGAAGCGCGCAGCAAGCAGCCCCTGCTCTCTCTGGAGCAGGCCCGCGCGAATCGGCACGCGCTGGCGCCCCGCGCCGAGGATTTCGCGGTGCCCTCCTTTACCGGCCGCCGCGTCGTGGACGACGTGCGCGTCGCCGACCTCGTGCCCTACATCGACTGGACCTTCTTCTTCAGCACCTGGGAGCTCAAGGGCAAGTACCCGAAGATTCTCGAGCATCCCAGGTACGGAGCGGCCGCGCGCGAGCTCTACGCGAACGGCCGCGCGCTGCTCGAGCGCATCGCGGATGAAGCGCTGCTCACCCCGCGCGGCGTCTACGGCTTCTGGCCGGCGGCCGGCGACGGTGACGACATCGTGCTCTACAGCGACGGCGACCGGCGGCGCGAGCTCGTGCGCTTCCCGATGCTGCGCCAGCAGGGGCGCCAGCCCGACGGCAAGCCGAACCGCAGCCTGGCGGATTTCGTGGCGGCAGCCGGCAGCGGTCAGCCGGACTTTCTCGGCGCCTTCGCGGTGACCTCGGGCCTCGAGACCGACGCTCTGGCCCGCCGCTTCGAGAGCGATCTGGACGATTACAATGCCATCCTGGTCAAGGCGCTCGCCGATCGGCTGGCCGAGGCCTTCGCCGAGCTTCTGCACGCTCGCGCGCGCCGCGCGTGGGGCTACGCCGCGGACGAGCCGCTCTCGAACGAGGCGCTCATCGCCGAGACGTATCGCGGCATCCGCCCGGCGTTCGGCTATCCGGCCTGCCCGGACCACAGCGAGAAGCGCACGCTCTTCGCCCTGCTCGACGCCCCGGCCGTGGGCATCGAGCTCACCGAGCACTGCGCCATGCGGCCCGCGTCCAGCGTGAGCGGGCTCTACTTCGCTCATCCCGCCGCGCGCTACTTCACGGTGGGGCGCATCGATCGCGATCAGGCCGCGGACTACGCCGCGCGCAAGGCGATGGATCTCGACGAAGTCGAGCGCTGGCTCGCGCCGAACCTCGGCTACGACCCGGACGCCTGACGCCGCGCCTTCATCGACGAAAATCGAGATGGGGCATTGAGCTGCGGCGGAACTTGAGCGATTCTCGCTCGTCCTTTCCAGAACGAATGCACCCATCGCGGCCAGGCAGCGTTCCTCGTGTGGCCTTGCTGAACGGAGATCTTGGATGAAGCACAAGGCTACGCGGCGCGGGAAGACGCTGGCACAGCGCGCGGACAAGTACGTCTGCTACCAGAACAGCGTCCAGGAGCCGGAAGTCGACGTGCCGTTCGTCGAGCGCGTGTTCCGCAAGCACCGCGGCCGCCCGCCGCGCCGGCTGCGCGAGGATTTCTGCGGCACCGCCGCGTTCGCGTGCGCGTGGGTGCAGCGCCACCGGGACAACGTGGCCTTCGGAATCGACCTCGACGCCGAGCCCCTGGATTGGGGCCGGCGCCACAACCTGACCGCCCTCTCACCGGAGCAGCAGTCGCGCGTGAAGCTCATCGAGGGCAACGTGCTCCACGTAGGCCACGAGCGGGTGGACGTGACCGTCGCATACAACTTCTCCTACTCCCTGTTCCGCACGCGCCCGGAGATGCTCGAATACTTCCGCGCTGCGCGCGCCTCGCTGGACTCGGGGGGCCTGTTCTTCCTCGACGTCTACGGCGGCCCGGAAGCCCAGGAGACCAAGATCGAGAAGCGCAAGTGCGAAGGCTTCACCTACATCTGGGAGCAGCACCGCTTCGACCCCATCCAGAACCACGGCGTCAACTACATCCACTACGCCTTCCCGGACGGGAGCGAGCTGCGCCGCGCCTTCGCCTACGAGTGGCGCATCTGGTCCGTTCCCGAGCTCCGCGAGATCCTGCTCGACGCCGGCTTCTCGAAGACGGAGGTCTACTGGGAAGGCACCGATCGCCAGACCGGCAAGGCCAACGACGTGTTCACCCGGCGCGAGCGCGCCTCCGACGACCCGGCTTGGGTCGCCTACATCGTCGCCATCCCGTAGGCGGGAATCGAGCCAGGAGGCATTCTCCGGCAGTCCCGAGCGGCAGGCGCGCTGGCCGGGACGCGAGCGCACGCCATCCCCTACTCTTGCGTGGCCATGCCTCCGCGTTCGCCCGCCCGCGCGCATCTGCTGGGCATCGACGACGGTCCGTTCGAGAAGTTCCGAGACGGCGAGAGCACTCCGATCGTCGGCGTGATGATGGAAGGCGCGGATCTGGTCGAGTCCGTCGCGGTCACCTGGTTTCCGATCGACGCTCCGGACGTGTCGGACTTCCTGGTCGAGTGGATCGAGAGCCTGCGCATCCGCCCCGGCCTGCAGGGCATCGTGCTCGGGGGCATCACCATCGCGGGTCTCGCCGTGGTCGACATGGCCGCGATCGCCGAACGGCTGGCGCTGCCGGTCATCGTCGTCAACCGGCGCTCGCCGTCGAACGAGCGGCTGCGCGGGGCGCTGCGCGCGGCCGGCTTCGCCGCGCGCGTCGCGCTGCTGGAACGGGCGCCCGAGCCCTTCCGCATCGGACCGCGTCTGCACGCGGCCGTCGCCGGGGCCAGCCCGGAGCACGCGGCAGCGCTGCTGCGCGGCTGTCTGCGCAAATCCGAGCTGCCCGAGCCGCTGCGCCTCGCGCACCTGATCGCGCGGGCCGTCGTGAAGGGCGAGTCGCGCGGACGCCCGTGACGGCCGCCGCGATCACTCCTGGCGCAGCGTCGCCGCCGCGGGCCGCCCCGTCCAGTCCGGCAGCGGCGCGGCCAGGGCGCTGGGCGCGGGTGACTCGACGGGGGCCGCATTCTTCTCGCGCAGCTTCTCCAGCAGCTTCTCGGGCCCCTCGCGCGTGAGCACCTCGCGGAACTGATCGCGCAGGTTGGCGACGAGGCTGATGCCCTCGATCACCACGTCGATGATGCGCCACGTTCCGCCCCGCTCGCGCATGCGGTAGTCGATGATGGCGCCGTCCACCTCGCCGCCTTGCATGCGCGTCCGGACCGTGACATCACCGCGCGGCTCTGCGCGCTCGTCCAGCACGGTGACGTCCTGTTGCTCGTAGCGGTCCAGGCGGCTGCTGTAGTCGTTTGCGAGATAGCGCGTGAACTGCTCGACGAAATCGTCCTGCTGCTCTGCCGAGAGCTTCTTCCAGCTGCGCGACAGCACCAGGCGGGTCATGGTGCGAAAGTCGAAGCGGTCGTAGGCGAGCTTCTCGAGCTCGGCGATGCGCTGCTCCTGGGTGCGCGCGGGATCGCGCAGGATGGCGAGCACCTGCTGGGCGCTCGTCTCGATGATCTGGCGCGGACGCACCCCGCTCGGCTCCTCGCTCGCGAGCGCGGCGGCAGCTGCGCCGAGCCCACAGGCGAGGGCGAACAGCACGCCGACCCGCGCACAGCGCTCACGCATCCCCGTCCTCCTCCTCATCGTCGAGATAGTAGAGGTCTTCATCGACGCTCTCACGCTTGGGCTCGATCTCGCGATCGCGCACCCGGGCCGCCCGGTACTGCGAGTAGGCGTTGCGCACGGCGGCGTAGAAATCGAAGGCCGAAGCCCGCTCGGCCCGCACCTGCTCGAGCGTGAGCGAGCGATCGTTGATCGCGTTCACCGCCCCCGCAGAAGCCAGCACGGGCAGCGACAGGAAGAAGCTCTGGATCGCACCCACGCTGTCCACGGCGAGCCCGAGTGTGTCGCGCGGATTCGAGGGTCCGAGGATCGGCAATACGAGATACGGACCCGCCGGCACGCCCCAGTGGCCGAGCGTCTGCCCGAAATCCTCGTCGTGCTTCGGGATGCCGAAGCGGGTGGCCGGGTCGAAGAGGCCCCCCACGCCGATCAGCGAGTTGGTGACGAAGCGCCCCGTGTCATCGAAGGCCTTCACCGGCTTGAGCTGGAGCAGATCGTTCGCGAAACGCACCGGCAGCACGAGATGCGTGAAGAAGTTGGCGATGCAGCGCTGCACCCGGTTCGGAAGCACCCGATCCCAGCCCGTGGCCACGGGCTCGAGCAGCCAGGCGTCGAGCGTCTCGTTGAACTGGAAGATGCCGCGGTTCATGGGCTCGAGGGGGTCCCAGACGAGCCTCTCGCCCCCTTCCCAGTCGGTGGAGGCTTCGGCGGCTGCGATCTGCGTGCGCGCCCCCTCCGGCTCGGCGGCGAGCGGCGGCGCGGCGAGCGCGAAGCCCAGAGCGAGGGCGATCAGGCGGGACGGCGACGGTCTGTCCATCAATCCGTACGAACGCCCGAGTCGTGCACGAATCTTCCGATCAGCCGCTCGAGCAGGAGCGCGCTCTCCGTGTACGCGATCTCCTCTCCCGGGCGCAGGATCTCGTCTTCGCTCCCCGGCTCGAGCGCGACGAACTGATCCCCGAGCAGGCCGCTGGTGCGGATGCTGGCCGAGGTGTCCGCAGAGAGCTCGAGATTGGGATCGAGATCCAGCGTGACGCGCGCGCGCAGATCGGAGTCGAGCTCGATGCGCTTGACCTGGCCCACGCTCACACCCGCGACCGCGACGGGTGCGCGCGGCTTGAGGCCACCCACCTCGTCGAAGGTCGCGTAGATCGTGAGGCCGCCCGGGCCGGAATAGGTCACGCCGCCCACCTGGATCGAGAGGTAGCCGATCGCGGCGAGGCCGAGCATCACGAACAGGCCGACCGTCAGATCGCGTTTGGGCGAAGCTTGCATCGATTGGCCTCCCGGCGCGCCCGCGGGCGCGCCCCTTGATCTAGACGCCCCAGAGGGCGGTGATCACGTAATCTGCGAGCAGCACCGCAACGGATGCCGTCACCACGGTTCCGGTCGTGGCCGCGCTCACACCCGCCGAGGTCGGCTCGCTGATGTAGCCGCGGTAGGTCGCGATGCAGCCCACGAGCGCGCCGAAAATCCCGGACTTGAGCAGGGTGCCGGCCACATCGTCCTCGAAGGTGATGGCGTGCTCGAGACTCGCGACGTACACGCCGCTGTCCACGCCGAGCAGCACCACGCCGACCAGGTAGCCGCCGAACAGTGCAAAGACGATGAAGAGCGCGTTGAGCATGGGCATCGCGATCAGCATGGCGAGCGCCTTGGGCGTGACCACGAAGTCGACCGGGTTGATGGACATCATGCGCAGGCCGTCGAGCTGCTGGGTGGTGACCATCGAGGCGATCTCGGCCGCCATGGCCGAGCCGGCGCGTCCGGTGACCAGCAGCGCGGTGAGCACGGGGCCCAGCTCTCGGACCAGCGAGAGACCCACCACGGCGCCGAGCGACCCCTCGGCGCCGAAGCGCGAGAGGGTGTTGTAGCCCTGCAGCCCGAGCACCGCTCCCACCGTCGCGCCCGACAGGCAGACGATGGCCAGCGAGAGGACCCCCACATCGAAGACCTCGTTGACCAGGCGCCGCGCGCGAAAGGGCCGCCGCACGGCGTACGTGACGACCTCGCCGATGAAGACGACGATGCAGCCGAGGTGCCCCACCAGCGACACGGTGCGGAAGCCCAGCGCCTGCAGGGTCGGCGTCTTCACGAAGGCGCCTGCCACACCCCGGTCGCGCCCGGCGCCGGCCGCGGGTGTCCGTTGTGCTCCGCCTCGAGGAACTCGCTGACGCGTTTGTCGTCGCTGGCGAGCAGCTCGGCGGGCGAGCCGCACAGCGCCTGGCCGTCCACCATGAAGACGATGTGATCCGCCATGCGCAGCGATGAAGGCAGGTGGTGGGAGGTCAGGATCAGCGTGAGGCCGAGCTTGCGGCTCAGATCCGTGAGCAGGTGCTCGATGCGGCGCACGTTGACCGGATCCAGGCCCGAGAACGGCTCGTCGCACAGCACGATCTCGGGATCGGTCACGATCGCGCGCGCCAGCGCGGCCCGGCGCAGCATCCCCCCCGAGAGCTGGCGAGGATAGAGAGGCTCCGTGTCGGGCAAGCCCACGGCGGCCAAGCGGCGGCCCACCTCGGCGGCGATGTCCGGCTCCGCGAGGCGCGTGTGCTCGCGCAGCGGCAGGGCGACATTCTCGTAGACGGTCATGGAGTCGAGCAGCGCGCCGCCCTGGAAGAGCATGCCGATGTGATCGCGCACGCGGAAGAGCTCGCGCTCCGACAGCCGCGTGATCTCTTCTCCGGCCACGCGGATGCTGCCCCGATCGGGGCGCTGCAGGCCCGCCAGCAGGCGCAGCAGTGTGCTTTTCCCCGCACCGCTGCCACCCATCACGATCGAGATCTGACCGCGTCCGAAGCAGCACGAGAAGCCGCGGAAGACCTTCCGGTCCCCCAGCGAGAGAAAGATGTCTTCGACGCAGATCCGTTCGTCCATGACCTCACGCATCCGATGGCGGCGGCGCGCCCCCTCAGCGGGCCAGAGCTTAGCCGTTGCCGAGGCATGCACGACCGCGCCGATACGCGCAAGAGCCCCGTGTAAATCGGTCGGCGCCCTCGGAATCTTCAGGACTCTTCCGCGCCGCTACGCGGCCCGGAAGACGCGGCGGCGCAGACGCGGGCTCGCGCCGACAGCGCGCCTGGGGTACGCACTCCGCGCTCCGCATCGCCAGATCGGGGAGGGAGATCGCCGTGTCGCACGCGCTGGCCGTCAAGGTTCGCGCCGCCGCCCGCGCGCTGTGCCGGGATGTGGCCGGGCTGCGCTTCGCGCCACCCGTGACGCACGTGTACAACCCGCTCGAGTACGCGCGCCGCGCCCACGAGGCCTACGTCGACGCGTATGCCGCCGGCCCCAAGCGCGTGGTGTTCCTCGGCATGAATCCGGGCCCCTTCGGCATGGCGCAGACGGGCGTGCCCTTCGGCGACGTCGCGCAGGTGCGAGACTGGCTGGGCATCGAGGCGCCCGTGGCGCGACCCGCGCGCGAGCATCCCAAGCGGCCGATCCAGGGCTTTGCCTGCCCGCGCAACGAGGTGAGCGGCACACGCCTGTGGGGTGAGATCCGTCGGCGCTTCGCACGCTCGGAGTCGTTCTTCGCCGAGCACTACGTGGCGAACTACTGCCCGCTGGTGTTCCTCGAGCACAGCGGCCGCAACCGCACGCCGGACAAGCTGCCGGCCGCGGAGCGCCGCGCGCTGTTCGCCGCGTGCGACCGCCACCTGCGGCGCCTGGTCGCCCTGCTCGAGCCCGAGTGGGTGGTGGGCATCGGGGCGTTCGCCGAAGCGCGCGCGCGCGAGGCTCTTCCCGCTGGCGTGCGCGTGGGGCGCATTCTCCACCCGAGCCCGGCGAACCCGCGCGCCCAGAAGAACTGGGGACGCGAGGCGGCTCGCGAGCTCGCGAAGCTCGGTGTGTGTCGCAGCAGATCAGGAGGCAGAGCGTGAGAGAGATGATCCGTGCAGACGAGAGCTCGGGGGGGTGCGGCGCGCAGCGCCGCGTGCCTGCGCGGCCGCATCGCGCGCTGGTCCTCGCCGCCGCGCTGCTCGTCCTCGTCGCGTGCGGCGCGCCGCTGCGCTCGGCGGACGCAGGGCAGCGCGAGCACGGCGCAGAGGACGTATGGCAGCGCGAGGGCCGCGCGGCGGTCGCGCGGGCGCGCGCGCTGCAGCAGCGCACCGGGCCGGCGCGCAACGTCGTGCTCTTCATCGGCGACGGCATGGGCGTCACGACGGTGACGGCCGCGCGCATTCTCGAGGGGCAGCTGCGCGGCGAGCCCGGCGAGGAGAACCTGCTCGCCTTCGAACGCCTGCCCTACGTGGCGCTCTCCAAGACCTACAACACCGATGAGCAGGTGCCGGATTCGGCGGGCACCGCGACCGCCATGCTGACCGGCTCGAAGACGCGCGCCGGCGTGATCAACGTCGACGCACGCGTGGCGCGCGGCGACGCGGCGGGCGCCGTCGGCCACGCGCTGCCGACCCTGATCGAGCGCGCCGAGGCGCGCGGCCTTCACACCGGCGTCGTCACGACGACGCGCCTCACCCACGCCACCCCCGCCGCCGCCTACGCGCACAGCCCGGAACGCGACTGGGAGGTCGACAGCGAGCTCCCGAAGACCGCGCGCGAAGCGGGCTTTCGCGACATCGCGCGCCAGCTCGTCGAGTTCTCCCACGGCGACGGCCTGGAGGTCGCGCTGGGCGGGGGCCGCGCCTACTTCCTTCCACAGCACGCGCCCGATCCGCTCGACGCGCAGGCGCGCGGCGCGCGCCACGACGGACGCGACCTGATCGCCGCCTGGCGCAAGCGCGCCGCGGGCGCCGCGGTCGTCTACGACCGGACCGCGCTGCTCGCCGTGGATCCGCTGCGCACGGGCCCGCTGCTCGGCCTGTTCGCCCGCTCTCACCTGGCGTACGAGGTAGAGCGCACGAGCGCGACCACGGAGCCCTCCTTGGCGGAGATGACCCGGGTGGCGCTCGAGATCCTGCGGCGCGCGCCGCAGGGCTTCGCACTGCTCGTCGAGGGCGGGCGCATCGATCACGGTCACCACGCGGGAAGCGCGCACCGCGCGCTGCATGAAACCCTCGCCTTCTCCGACGCCGTGCGCGCGGCGCTCGAGCTGGTGGATCTGGAGAACACGCTGGTGGTGGTGACCGCCGACCACAGCCACAGCCTCACCATGAGCGGCTACCCGACGCGCGGC